>CANRAT010000094.1 GCA_947628685.1 uncultured Bacilli bacterium | reverse complement strand
CTTTTAAATGCATTATCTAAATTAAATATACTATTTCTAAGTAAACAACTATCTACTTCTTTTAACCATTCATATTCATTTAATAGATCTTTTAATTCATTACAACATTTATATGCATTTATAAAGTTTGGATATTTATCTAAATATAAACCCTTTATAATGTTCATCATATCACCTCGATAAGATGATTATATCACGCAAACAAATGCTTGCAAATATATTTCACTTACTTTTTTATATTTTTTAAAAGCACTTCTCTAACATATAAAAAACTGTATTTTTTTTATACAGTTTAGTTTTATATTAATTAGTTTGTGAAAGAACTACACGAAATGAATATTCACAAGATCCAGCATCGCCATTATGCAACCTAGAAGAAAATATACCACTTGAACCTGCACCAGAAGAACCATATCCACCACCACGCACAAGCCATGATAGAGTAGTATTAAAATTTAAAACCGTTTTATCAGAATACCACCCGTTAACCTCATTTAAAGCATGTCCCATACATTCTTTGTTTACACAATATGATAATTTTGTATACTTATCATAATACTTTGAATTAGGAAAATCAACTCCATCACTTTTAATCGTATTATCTGTAAGAGGCCCATTAAATCCAGAATTAAATCTCAAACTACCACCAGAAAAAGGTTTTCCATCTTCATTTGATACTATGCCCATCACAAGTTCTTGAAATCCTCCACTCATATCATATATTCCTGTAATATTCCCTGTTGTGGATGCTTCTTGCCCTTTTTGTGTTTCATATGAGTTTGTACAAGTTTCAGTACTGTAACTGGCATCTTTTGTATCAGCTGCCGCCCCTGTTTTAGATGTACAATTGTTTACATAAACTTCTGTCCCTTTATTACCATATTTGCCATACTTACTTTGCGACATGTAAGCAGCTGCTCCCCATTCACTGCTCTTCATCATATGACTATCTAACATTACATATTGGTTATATAATTGAGATATTTTATATTTTGTACTTGTTTGTTGACATCTAAGATTACGGCCATTGCCTTGATTCGGTAATATAGAAGGGGAGGTTACTGTACCTGTTATCTCAAACTTACCTACCCATATCCCACTTAATTCTTCATCACCAAATGTAAATGCTGGGTGTGTATACCACTCACTAGGTGTATCTCCTTCATATGTTGCTAATCCATTCTCTTTTATACTATCTACTCCCACAAATTTTATATCTATTGCTCCTGGTGTTTCTTTTGTTGGCTCTAAATTACTTTCACTTAATTTTCTTCCATACTCATCTTTTATTGTATATGAGTATCTCGGTATCCATACAAACATCGCTAGTACTTCAGGATTATCTCCATCTACTGTTATTAAATCTCCTATATTCTTTTCTTCTCTTAAATCTTCTCTTAGTATTACTGCATTTGCCCACCACTGATTATCATAGTCATACCACTCTTCTGTTGGATCTATAATTTTCCATGATGATTTTTCTTCATCATAAACTACAGGTACTAATCCTCTTAAACTTGGTATATTTGCTTTACTTTCATCTTTATATAAATCTTTTACTCCATTACTACACCCTGCTGTTGCTCCATTTACTTTATATTCTAATTTTTCTTTTCCATTTTCATTTAATTTGTTTTTTATTCTTACAATAATATTATCATCTAACTTTTCACTATTATCTAGTAATCCTTCATTTTTTAAATCTGATACACTCAAATATACACATTCTCCCTTATTTGGTAATCTATCTAGATTATCTGCTCCCCACATTTCTGCTGATGATTTTATTAATTCTTTTTGTACATTTGATAATTGTTGTTTTGAATCTTTAACTAATTTTGTTACTGCTATACTTGTAAGAAGTGCGAGTAACGATATAATTATTATTACTCCAAGTAGTTCTATAAGTGTAAATCCCTTCTTCATACATATCCCTATCCTATACTTCTATTCTACCACGCCCCCCCCCCCTACGTGTCAAGACTAAAAAAAAATTAGGTCTCCCTAATTTAAGTTAATAGTTTTTATTATTAATTTACATATGTTACCTCATTAGTACCGCACCCTGTAAACATACCTCCTGTATAAACTTCATCAGTTATTATCCATTTTTCCTTTGATACCAATATTTCTATTAGATTAGAGCAATTAACAAACGTTCTATCTAAGTTAGTTATGCTTGATAAATCAAAATTTCTTAAATCAAGATGTGTTAAACTAATACAACTTTGAAACATACAACCCATACTTGTTACATTTCTTGTATTAAAATTTTCTCCAAATTTTATTTCTTTTAAATTTCTACAATATGCAAACATACCTGCCATTGTTTTTAAACTTGATATATCAAAACTACTTAAATCTAACTCTTCTAATTTACTACAACCATAAAACATACTAGTCATATCTGTTACTTTGAAAGTATTAAAGTTTTCTCCAAATTTTATCTCTTTTAAATTCTTGCAGCTATGAAACATACTATACATACTAGTAACATTACTTGTATCAAAGCTTGTTAAATCTAATTTTTCTAAACTTTCACAATCTTCAAACATACCCACATAAAGTCCTGCCATTGCTGTTGTTTTACTTGTATCAAGCAAATTAAATGTTATATTGGTTA
>CANRAT010000093.1 GCA_947628685.1 uncultured Bacilli bacterium | reverse complement strand
GGGTATAGTTCAATGGTAGAATAACGGTCTCCAAAACCGCTGATGTGGGTTCAACTCCTGCTACCCCTGCCATATGTAGATAAACTTCAATTTTGGAGTTTTTAATAAATTAGGGAGGATTTATGGAAAATCATAATTATACAATGGATGATATAGAGAAATTTATTAAAGATTATAAACTTTCACAACAGTCAAAATCAAAAGATTGGATGTTATCATTACCAATAGTAGGAAAAAGAATGTATGAAAAAGCCTATTTAGAAGAAACTAAAAGGGATTTTTTTGAAAAAAAATATGATGAAATGTTAAATGCATCTTTAGAAGAACAACAGGATTTTATTAAACAGATGTCACCTGTTTTAGATGAGTTTTATAATGAAGCAGGGAATAATAGTAAAAAAAGATAATATATAAAAAATTGCAATTAAAATTTGGAAACTTGTTCTATTGCCGTGCCAAATGTGGTAAATTACTCCAAGTTTTGGAGTTTTTTTGAAAGTAAAAGCCCATATTGAAGTAATTGTTTGTTACATAAGGCTATTTATTAAGATTGTAAAAATGACTGTAAGGACAATTATTATCATTTTAAGTTGTTTAAAAAAATTAAAATAATAAAAAGTTTAAGTTTTTTCTTAAACTTTTTATTGCTCTTTTTGATTGTTAGTATCATCTACAGGTTCATTGTCGTTTTCATCTGAAGATTCTTTAGAATCACCTGGATTATCTTGATCATTTTCTTCGGTTTTATCTTTTTTATCTGTTTCGTCATCTGAATTTTTATTATCTGTATCAGGTGTATCTTTAGGCTCTTCTTTTGGAATTAAAAGATCATCATTTACATCTTCTAAATTATCGTCTTTTTCTTTATCTTTTTCGCTTGATTCGCTGGACGTATCTTTTGGTTCTTCCTTCGGTTCTTCTTTTGGCGTTTCACTTGGAACAGGTGCTTTTGTTACTGTGCTGCTACTACCTGTCATTTCACTATAAGAACTATCTAATTTTTCATTATTTAAAACTTTATTAATTAACTCTTTGGCTTCATCTACGCTTTTTTGATCAGGTTGCATAACATATAAGAGTTGATTATATGTATATGTGTAATTGCTAGAATCTGTACCTGTTAAACTGTATGAAGTTATTGTCCAAGATGACATTTCATCTAATTGTTTTTTTATTATTGAAGTAATCTTTTTCATTCCCATATTGGTTTGATATTTTCCATCTACGGCATCTAATAATGAACTATATTTAGTTATTATTGATTTACTTGTTGCTTTTCTAATCATAGCCTCAATTAGTGCTTGCTGATTTTTTCCTCTTTGCCTATCACCATCAGAAAATGCCTTACGAGTACGTGCAAAATCAAGTGCCTGTTCTCCATTTACTCTGTTATATCCTTTTTTAAAACTATATCCTGAATATGATATAAATGAATAATCTGAATATACATCTACACCACCAAGGGAATTGACTATATCTATTACAGAAGTAAAATTTACTTTTACATAATAATTTATATCCATATCCAATAGGTCTTCTATTGTTTTAATTGACATATCTATGCCATAAATTCCTGCATGTGTCAATTTATCTTTAGTTCCTGTCGTTCCATGAAGTTGGACATAGTAATCTCTAGGAATTGAAATGAGTAATATTTGTTTTATTGTTGGATTAACTACGGCAACAATATTTACGTCACTTCTAGATACTGAAGATATTTTGCCATAAGTATCTATACCACTTATATAAATTGCAAAAGAATCTTTTGTGACATTTACATCTTTTAATGTAGATTCTGTAGCGACTTTAATTGAAAATTTATATATTACATTTATATAAGTGCTAAAATTTTCAATTTCTTCGTTCATTAAATCCATAATTGAATTTTCTATCAATATTGATTCAACTTTTGAATTGAGAAGGTCTTGTATTAATTTATCTGATGATTCATATGACTTAAAGTCAACGTTAACTTTTTTCCCTAAATATTGACGTGACTCTTCTGAACCAGTTGAGTTCTTATAATAGCCTATTGTTTTACCTTTTATATTTTTTAATTCTTTATAGTTACTTGTTTTCAATACTACGACTGAATAATTTTCTAATTTATATTTGCTATCTCCATTGCCAGTTAAAACATTAAGTGTTTTTGAAAGATAAAAACAGGCAACAAGCATAATAAAAACAGAAAAAATCACTATAGATGATAACACTTTTCTCACTTTCTTTTTCAATCTGTTATGATTAAGTAATACTATATTGAACAAATTGAATATTAAGATAATGACAACTAAAATTTTCATATATTTAGTTGGAATTAAATCTATATAAAATAACATACCTAAAAATATTGCTGATACTACGGCTAGCACTACGCTTAATATTTTATAAAATAGGTTTTTTGTTTTCTTCACTTTTTTTGATTTTATCATATATACATCACTTTTATATTATACCACACAAAATTATAAAAATTTATTCTTATAGTAGTATTTTTATTTTTTTTTATTTTATTTACGTTAAGTTACTTAAAATATTTTTTATATTGATTTTGTAAAAAATCATCTGTCATACCAGCAATGTAATCTATCACAATCCCGAGTTTGACAGTTAATAAAGCAAAAAATCACCGTTTAGCCTAGTGTTTATAAGGCTTTATGATGATTTTTA
>CANRAT010000092.1 GCA_947628685.1 uncultured Bacilli bacterium | reverse complement strand
AGAAAGATTTTTTACTTATTCTAACGAAAAAGGAAACAAAAATGAACTTGTGTCATTTGAACAAGGAAACAGGTAGATGTATGCCAGATTTATCTTTATTAAAACCACTTTGTGATATACTTGATATATCTATTAATGAACTTTTGAGTGGAAAAAGACTAACTAAAGAAGAGTATCAAAAAAAATTAGAAGAAAACATAATAAAAATTAATTTAACTACCATAAAAAAGAATGCAGTTAAAACATTAAAAATAGTTTTAATAACTATATTATCTACAATTTCCTTATTTATTCTATTAATACTATTATTTATGATTAAAACTAATTATGATTATAAACATATAGAATTAGATGAAAATAATATTACATTTAGGATATGTAAATATGAAGATATGATTTTTGTTGAGCCAATCTATGAAGATAATATGCCCGTATTTTATAAAACACAAGAATATAATAATAAACATATAATTAGTAGCATATATAGAAATAGAAAATATTATAATAATCCTAAATTACTTATTAGAAATCATATAGAAACAGGAATGCTTGCTTTTGAGATAAAAAATACAGATTCGATATATTATAAAGATAAACTTATATGGAATAGTAATGAAATATTAGAAGAGTGCTCTTAAGAATAAAATTATATTATTTACATATATTAGTAAAAACTACTTGAAATTTTAATCAATATTTGATAAACTATGTAAGTAATTGAATTTCTATGACATCTATTGTCATGGCGGGAGGAGAGATATAATGAAAAAAGGAATTCATCCAGAATATGTTGAAACTGAAGTAAAATGTTCATGTGGTAATACTTTTAAGGTAAGATCAAATAAGAAAGATCTTCATCTAGAGGTATGTAACGAGTGTCATCCATATTATAAAAATGGTAAAGATAATTTAGCAGTTTCTAAAACAGGACGCGTAGAAAAATTTAATCGTAAGTATGGATTTACAAAAGAAACAAAATAATGTTTCTTTTTTGTTAAATTAAAAAAGTATTATTTATAGTAGTTCAAAATAAAATTTTATAATTGTTCTTGATAATGATATTTTATTGTGTTACAATAAAATTGAAAAATAGAATAGGTGGTTATCATGGTAGAAAAGTTAAATGCAATTATTATAAAGCCAAAAATTGAAGAAAAGGAAAAAGAAAAAAATAATTTGTTGCTTGAAAAAGAGCAATTAGAAAAAGATAGAAATAATTTCTTTCGTGAAAAAATTCGAAATTTAGAAAAAGAACAAGAAAATATAGAAAAGGCAATTAATAAGAAAAAATCAAGTATATTTAAGGGCTTTCATAAGAAAGATATACTAAAGTTAGAAGAAAAATTAAAAGAAATCCAAACCAATATTAAGTCATTTGAGGATGCTTGGTATGATTTTTCTAATAACGAATACGATATTAATAGACAACTACACGATTTAGATGTGAAAATATATAACTTAGATAAAGAAATTACAGAATTAAATAATATTAAAACTTTAAAAAAAATGGGTCTTTCTTTCGAAGATGCTATAAAAGTTTTAACTTCAAATGGAATTGATTTTTCTTTAGATGAAAATGATATAAACGTATATGCAAATGAAACTAATGCTGATAAAGATTTTAAAGATTTAAGCGATTTTGTTTTAGTACACAAAACTATGTTTGCTCCAAAAGGCGATGTCGTAAAAACAGCACATGAAGCAGGTGTGGTTGTTGATAGTGATTTAAAAGCTATAAATGTTAATGGTAAAGATATAAGAGTTCCTGTAAAAGTTTTTAGAAACACATTACATTTTTGTGTAAATACTGAAGTGACTGGAGGTTTTATAGGGGCTAATGATTGGGATAACTATCGCTATGCAGTAATTGTTCCTTTTACTTCAGTTAAACAAGAAAAAATCGCCAATTTTTTTACAGTTGATACATATACAAATGGTGGCGTAGAATTAGATAAAAGTTGCTATATACTTTGTCCAGAAGAAGATTATGAAATGATAAAAAAAGATAATCCAAATACAAATGTTATTAAATATAAAGGGCAAAAAGTAACAGGATATGCTAATACTTTCATAACGCTTTTAGGTTACAAAAGAGAGCAAGCAGGTGCATATAACTGGGAAAACGAAATAGATGATGAAAAGGCAAAAGGAATTGCTCTTAGAAACAATTTACCTTTAGGGGTGAATCATGCGAGTGCAAAAGAAGGACGTGAAGAAAAATTAAAAGAACATTCAAGTTATATTATTTCAACAATTAATTCAGTTTGCTCTTCATTTCCTGCATCATCCATTGAAGAAGTAACAAAAGTTAGTGAGGCTATTTATAATAATGTAAAGATATATTTAAATAAAATTCTCGATACGACACATCATTATGATTATCAAACCGAGCAGGATGAAAAATTAAGCCAAGCACTATCCGCTGATAAGAACATGAGAATTAAATATAATATGAAAGAATTATCAACATTTTTTGACAACAATCAATTCAACTATAATAGTAAAATATTTAACGAAATTGAACACATGGATACTTTAAATATCGAACAAATTAATTCTAAAATTCAAGGAATATTACCTAGTGAACTTTATAACGTATTAAACAACTTTAGTGGCGATTTAGTAGATTATATTACAATGCTTATAATATTAACATCTGTATATGAAAATTATAAAATAAATATTAGTGAAGAAATTTTAGAAAATGAAAATACAAATAAAAGCATAAAGTGAATGATGTGATGTGAACCCCAAATGGTAGATATCTTAAAAAAGCAAATATAAAAATCAAGGGCGAACGAAGTGAGTTCATCTTG
>CANRAT010000091.1 GCA_947628685.1 uncultured Bacilli bacterium | reverse complement strand
GAAAATAAAAAAGTAGTACGAATAATAAAAGGAAAAATAAAAGATTATTATGCAAGAATAGAACAAGAAGATATGAAGTTATATAAAGATATAAAAGAAAGCATGCTTTTAAAAGGAGCAGAATTTAACGGAATGATAAAGCAATTAGCAGGAAATGAGAATGCGACTTCTGATACAGCAGATACGACTGTAAAAGAAATAATATTTTTACCGGAAGGTATGCTCCCAGATGGAATAACAAAGGAAGAGTTAACATCATTTGAAAGTGTACCAGTATCCATTGACGGAGAAGTAAAAGCATATTATGATGGTAACGAGATTATTTATATCTATAGCAACAATATAATACAAACTAATACTACTAACGCTGGTGCTATGTTTATGTTGTTTAAAGGACTAACCAATATAACATTTAACTTACTTGATACAAGTAATCTTACTGTTATAGCTCACATGTTTGAAGGGTGCGAGAATTTAAGGGAATTAGATGCAAGTATTTTTGACACATCAAAAGTAGCAAGTGCTATGAGTTATGTTTTTGCAGGTTGTAAAAACTTAAAAAAATTGGATTTAAGTAGTTGGGATGTATCAAAAACCGGAACTATGTATGGTATGTTTTCAGGTTGTTCAAATTTAACAGAACTAGATTTAAGTAACTGGAATACATCAAGAGTAGGTAGTATGAATAGTATGTTCCAAGGTTGTACTAAATTAGAAAAATTAGATCTAAGTAGTTTTGATATGTCAAATGTAAAAGATGTGTATTATATGTTTTTACAATGTTATAACTTAAAAGAAGTATTAGTATCAAGGGATAAATGTTCATTAACTGAGGCAGATCTTGGATTAAAAGAAGGTACATTAAAATACATAAATTAGTAAAATATAAACATAAATTAAGTTAATACTCATATACTTTATTGGTGATAATTTATTATGAAGAAAATAAGTATCATGACAACTTTTTTTACTAAACTTTTAATTACAATTATAATTACTTTAATAATTTTAATTATAATGAAATCTAGTAGTTCTTTTAAAAATGAATTCTATAAAAGAGTATATGGAACAAATATTTCTTTTACTAATATTAAAAAACTTTATAATAAATATATAGGAGATGCTGATATATTAGATAGTGTGATTAAAACGGAAAAGGTATTTAATGAAAAATTATCATATAACTCAAGTGAAAAATATTTAGATGGTGTTAAACTTGATATTGATTCTAATTATTTAGTCCCAGTTAAAGAAAGTGGTATTGTAGTATTTATAGGAGAAAAGGAAGGTTATAATAATACCGTTATAATTCAAAGAATAGATGGAATAGATGAGTGGTATGGTAACATAGAAAATGTAAATGTAAAATTATATGATTATGTAAAGAAGGGAACTTTACTTGGAGAAGCAAGTGATAGTTTATATTTAGTTTATAAAAAGGATGGAAATATACTTGAATTTGAAGAGTATCTTAACTAAAATATATTTTCACCCTTTATTTTTAATATGTGTATTAATATTTATACTCATTGGATATTTTAGATTTATAAGTTATTTTATGCTTATAATTTTAATACATGAATTAGGACATATATTAGTATCTCAAATTTTTAAATGGAATATAGATAAAATAATAATACTTCCATTTGGAGGTTTAACTAAATTTAATGAAATAATAAATAGACCTTTAATAGAAGAATTTTTAATTGCTATAGCAGGTATAATATTTCAAATGGTTTTTTATGTAACATTAAAAAAATTTATAGAATATAAATATTTTAGTTTTATAAATTATTTTGTAATTGTATTTAATTTGATACCTATATATCCTTTAGATGGGGCTAAGATATTAAATGTAATATTTAATAAATTAACAAGTTTTAAAAATAGTATATTACTTACAGTAATAATATCTTATATATTTATAATAATAATGTCTGTTATATTTATTAGAATAAATAAATTAGTAATAATTATATTATCATTTTTATTTTTTGAAGTTAATAAATTATATAAAGAAAGAAAAGAAATATTTAATAAATTTTTACTTGAAAGATATATAAGAGATTTTAAATTTAAACATGAGAAAGTAATAAATAATTCATATGAAATGAAAAAAGATTATAGACATCTTTTTTATATAGATGGTAAATATCTAACTGAAAACTATTTTTTAGAAAAAACGTTTGACATTAGAAGCAATTTATGATATGATTTTAAACGTGTAGGGCCTCACTCTACAACCACACAGAAAAGGTTTTAAACGAAAGTACCTTAATGGTGAGTCTAAGATTTTAAGGAGGTAAATATGAAAGCAGTTATAGAAACTGGTGGAAAACAATACTACGTTGAAGAAGGTACAGTTCTATATGTCGAAAAATTAGATAGTGAAGCAGGATCAAAAGTAAAATTTGATAAGGTTTTAATGGCTAATGGAGTAGTTGGAACACCTACTTTAACTAATGCTTATGTTGAAGGTGAAGTTGTAAAAAACGGTAAAGGTAAAAAAATTATAGTATATAAATATAATCAAAAGAAGAATTACCGTAGAAAACAAGGACATCGTCAACCATACACTAAAGTTGAAATTAAAAAAATTGTGGTAAAATAATATGATAAATATCGAAGTAAAAAAAAACGATAAATATATAGAGTTTATTAAAATAAAAGGGCATTCAGGATATGCAGAAGAAGGATATGATATCGTTTGCTCTAGCGTTTCATCTATTGCAATAACAACAATTAATGCAATAGAAAGATTAGATAGTAAGGCAATCACTTATAGTGAGGATGATGGATTGCTTATAATAAATGTATTAAAAAATGATAAA
>CANRAT010000090.1 GCA_947628685.1 uncultured Bacilli bacterium | reverse complement strand
AATCTAGAAAAAGTAAGAGAAGTATGTTATGATGAAGGAGTAAAAGAAATTGCAAAAATAATAACATCAAAAGATTACAAAGAACTAGAGAAAAATGTATTAAAAATGGGAAAGTTAGGTGAAAAACTAATGAATGAAGTAGAGAATTTATCAAAAGACGAATATATACTAGGCTTATATGATAAAGAATTAGAAGAAAAGAATATAAGAGAAAGTATAAGATTAAGAGCATTTGATAATGGTTTCAACGATGGATTCGATAAAGGAAAACAAGATGGTTTTAATAATGGGTTTACTAATGGATTCAATGATGGCGTTAAAAATACTATCAAAAACATGTTGAAAAATAAAATATCTATTGAAGTCATTAGTGAAGTAACTGGACTAACAAAAAAAGAAATAGAAAAAATAAAGTAAAAAATTTCTTTTTTTTGATACTTGTAAATAGCAAAATTATAAAGTATAATGTAAATAGAGTAAGAAAGTACTCAAAAAATAAGAAAAATAAAGAAATTATATACGAAGAGTTGAATTATATAACCAATCCTCCTCATAGCAAACAAATGTTCATGGGGGGGGTTATACTTATATAATTTTTTTGTGTGTTAGGAATGGTTTTATGAAAAAGAAAAGTATATTATATATAATTGTAATTATAACTATATCTTTAGGATTAATTGGTTTAACTTATGGATACTATATTAGTAATACAAAAGGTATAAATAGTATTCAAGAAAAACTCGCATTTGGTGATTTAGAATTAACATATAGTGATAATAATGATGTATTAAAACCAAATGGAATATTAAAACCAGGTGATATAGTAGGAGAAAAAATATTTACAGTAACAAATACAGGAGATTTAAGATTTGATAATTATATAGTATATATAGAAAATGTAGTAAATGAATTAGTATATAAAGATGATTTAGTATATACATTAACATGTACATCAACTAAAGGAACATGTAATGGAGTAGAAGAAAGAAGTTTTCCAAAAAGTGATGAAATAGTAGTATTAAATTCAATAGAAGTAGATGAAACACAAACATATAAAATAACATTAAAATATAAAGAAACAAATAAAGACCAATCAATAGATATGGGAGTAAAATTTAGTGGAAGAATAGGAATAACATATGATTTTAGTAAATTTAAAAATAGTTTAGTATATAACATAATAAATAATGCAATAGAACATAAAAATAATGATAGTACAATATATTCAATAGACCCAATAACAACACCAGCAAAAGAAATAAGTGGTGAAAGTGAAAGAACATTATCAGTAACAGAAGATGATTTAGGAAAATCATATTACTATAGAGGAAATGTAGTAGATAACTATGTAGATTTCAACAATATGTGTTGGAGGATTGTTAGAATAGAGGGAGATGGTTCAGTAAAATTAATACTAGAAGATAAAACAAGTACATGTAAAAATGCAATAGGTTTAGGGAATGCAAGTATTGGTACTTTTTCATATGGTCATACAGGAAGAGGTACAAAAGAGGAACCCTATAGAGCAGATTATGAAAATGGAGAAACAAAACAAAAACTAGATGAATGGATTAATAATTTTGATAAAAGATTATTAAAAGAAGATGAATGGTGTATAGGAGAATTTGTAGAGGAAAAAAATAAAACTGATGTTGCAATAAAAATTGAAAGTAATAGTATAGATTTGAAATGCAGTAAAACTATAAAATCCTATTCAAGTTTGCTAAGTGCATTAGAATTTTTATTTGCAGGAGGAAAAGCTTCTAAACAAAATAGTAATTTATATTTAAATAATGCTTCACAATATTATAATCTTTTGAATGCGTTTTATAGATATAATAGTGAAAGTAAGTATTATGATTATGTATATCATGCAAATAGTACTGGTAGTTTAAATGCAAATGTAGTTCAAAATCCAAGAAGTACAAGACCATCCATAGTGTTAAATAGTAATATAAAAATAATAAGTGGAGATGGAACAAAAAACAATGCCTATAAAATAGATGAAATACCATATAATGAGGGAACACTAGCATATGAAATAATAAAAAATGCAATAAATGCAAAAGAAGAAATGAGTACAATATATTCACCAGTACCAGAAACCACACCAGCACAAGAAGTAAGTAAAGAAGATGAACGAACTCTATCTTTAACAGAAGATGACTACGGTAATTCTTACTATTTTAGAGGAAATGTTATTGATAATTATTTAAATTTTAATAATATGTGTTGGAGAATAGTGCGTATTGAGGGAGATGGTTCAATAAAATTAATATTAGAAGATAAAAATACAACATGTGAAACAGCAACAGGTGGAGATAATGCATTTATAGGAACAAGTCAATATGGGTATAAAACTGCTACAATAAATGAATTCGAAAATGTACAAATACCAGATTTTGAAAATTGTAGTTCTAATAGTGAGAATTGTGCGTATCCGAAATTACAAGAATGGTTAAATGATAAACTAATATCTACACAGGAAAAATTAAAAAATGAAAAATGGAATATAGGAGATATAAAAACATTATATACAGATAATGATGAACTTTTAAGCGGATTTGCTGCATATTTTGATAATGGACATAGACTTTCAAATAAAAATTTAAGTTCAAATTATGCAACTTTATTATCAAAAGGAGTATCTTTTGATAGTTATATAGGTTTACTTACTATGGATGAAGCAGTACTTGCAGGTATGGCTTATGGAAATCAATCTAGATCAAATAACAAGATATACTTAAATTTAAATAGCACAACTACTAGAACATATACTATGTTATTATCTCCTATGGGAATATATTCATTTAATCGTAAATCTATTGGTATATATGAATTAGATAAAAACACTAATTTTTCAACAGGAAATATAT
>CANRAT010000089.1 GCA_947628685.1 uncultured Bacilli bacterium | reverse complement strand
TTTCCATCATCTATTGTTATTATTCTACTAGCACTTAAAGCTAAGTTATGATCATGTGTTATCATTATTATTGTTTGATTATATTTTTTATTAGATAGTTTTAGTAATTCGATTATTTCTTTACTTGCTTTACTATCAAGATTTCCTGTTGGTTCATCTGCAAGAAGTAATGCTGGTCTATTCATTAGAGCTCTACCTATTGATACTCTTTGTTGTTGTCCACCTGATAATTCGTTAGGTAAGTGTGATACTCTTCTTTTTAAATCTAGTGTCTCAAGTAGTTCATCTAAGTAATCTTCATCTACTTTTTTATTATCTAGTAATATCGGTAAAGTAATATTTTCTTTTACATCTAATATTGGTATTAGATTATAGAATTGATATATTAATCCAACTTGCCTTCTTCTAAAAATTGCAAGATTATTTTCATTAAGACTATATACATCCTCACCATTAACGTATACTTTTCCTTTAGTTGGTTTATCAACTCCTCCTAGTATGTGAAGTAATGTTGATTTTCCACTTCCACTAGGACCTACTACAGCTACAAATTCACCTTTTTCAACACTAAATGATACATCATCTAATGCTTTAACTAAAGTGTTTCTTTGTCCGTAGGTTTTACATAAATTTTCTACTCTTAAAATTTCCATATTAATTCCTCTTTTCATTTACCATTATACTTAGATAATATGACTATTAAATGACTAAATTTCTTACAATTTAGTCATAAAAGCAACATACTTTTATATGTTGCCCGATTTCCTACATTAAACTACCATATTTATATAATATAGTATTATAATCACTTTCTGATATAGTATTAGATATAACATATGATTTTGCGGTTATTTCAAGCTCATCAAATTTAATGTCATAATTAAACCAATCCCCTACTTTATCGTATTCTTCTAGCAATTTTATTAATTCTATAATGTCCTTTGGCAAATGTGATATATCAAACTTTATACTACGATCAAAAAGTGGCTTATCTGTTTTAAAAGGATCTTTTTTCATAAACATCTTACCTCACTTATACTAATATTTTAACATGTATATTTTAGTTGTCAAGAGGTTAACTAATATCTTATCTATAAAAAGTTATAAATAATCATACTTATGTCCATTGTGCATTTAGCAGCATTTTCATTGTGCATTTAGCAGAGTTATTGCTATGCAAATTTTCAATTTATTAAAAATAAGGATTGATTGATAACTAATTTATAATTTTTTGAATATAATAATAGTGCAAGTACATAAAAACTTGCATTATTTACTTGAAAGTAATTGAATTTTAACGTAAATTATAGTATATTATTATTGCATTCGTTAAGAGTGCATTAATGAGAAAATATTCTCGCTCCCAGATGGCGCGAGTAATAAATTATTCTGGTCGACAATGTTTCTCGCTCTCGGATGGCGCGAGTAACAAATTATTCCGAATGAAAATATTTTGAAAACTCTTATTTTTCTATAGAGTTTTCTTTTTTACATATTATTTTTATAAAATTTTATTATAAAAGTTGTCCCACTATTCTTTCTACTAATTACATTAATTTCTCCTTTTTGTCTTTCTATAATTTGTTTAGCCATATTAAGACCTATTCCTATACTATCTTTACTATTATGTTTTCCTTTATAAAACCTTTCAAATATATGATTTATATCTTCATCATCTATTCCTACTCCATTATCAGTTATGTTAATTTCTACATATAAAGGATTATCTTTTACACTTATTTTAATTACTCCATTATTTGGAGTATGTTCATAAGCATTTTTAACTATGTTTAATATTGCTTCACTAGTCCAATTTAAATCTATGTTTACGATTGTTTTATTATCTACATCTATTATTAATTCTTGCTCTTTAAGTTCTATAGGTATTCTTATACTTTCTACACTTTTATTAATTAATTCCTTTACTTTAATATTTTTTTGATTTAACTTAATAGTTCCACTTTCTAATTTAGATAATTTTAATAATGATGTTACTAACCATTCTATTCTTTGTAATTGTTCTTTATTTTTATTTAAAAACTCATATTTAGTTTTCTTATCTATTTTATCATCATATAATAAATCATTTATCATATACATACTTGTAAGTGGTGTTTTAAGTTGGTGTGATATATCTTCTAAAGTAGTTTCTAAATATTTTTTATCTTTGTATAATATTTCACTTTGTTCTTTTAATTTATTAGTTATTTTATAAACATCATTAGATAATGTACTAAATATACCTTCTTCATATTCACTAATATTTAATGTATAGTTATCGTTTAATACGTCATTTATATAATTATTTAATTTATCACATTTTTTATATATTTTTCTTATATGAATAAAGAATATAATAGTTATTATTAATAATGATAATATTATAAAAATAATATTAATTA
The DNA here is from genome assembly GCA_947628685.1 of uncultured Bacilli bacterium. Classification (GTDB taxonomy): domain Bacteria; phylum Bacillota_I; class Bacilli_A; order RF39; family UBA660; genus UMGS1613. The sequence continues at coordinate 495 of CANRAT010000089.1, read as the reverse complement.
ATATTAAATTATTTTTAAATTCATCATTAAGTTTTATTAAATATAATGAATCTTTATCTATTCCATATTTTTCTAATATTTTAATTCCATTATTAGTATCTTCTTTATTATTAACTATTGTATCTATTATTTCACTTTCCATATTAGGATATTTCTTAGTTAATGATGAAACAATTTTTGCATTATTTTCTATTATATAATTTTTATATAATTTAATACTTCCAAGTGAAAATGATAAACTTATTATAAATAATATTATAAGTGATAATAATGTTGTATATATTAAATTTTTAAATTCTCTACTCTTTAACATAATTAAATCTCTATTTTATAACCTATTCCTCTTACTGTTTGTATTATCTTAGGGCTATCTTTATCGTCTTCTATTTTTTCTCTTAATCTTTTAATATATACTGTTAGTGTATTATCATTTACAAAACATTCATTTACATCCCATATATCACTTAATATTTGCTCTCTTGTTAATACTATATT
>CANRAT010000088.1 GCA_947628685.1 uncultured Bacilli bacterium | reverse complement strand
AAATGCTAAAATATTTTTGTAGGTTTTCCGACATTTTTATTTTCGTCATTTCCTACAAATTTATTTTAGCATTATCACGGATTTTTAAATATATTCTATTTATATAATAGATAGATACTTTTTTGTGTGTCTATCTTTTGTTTCTTTATTTTTTGGTTTACCAAGCACTTTCCTAATAGATAAAAAAATCTACCTATTAGTAGATTTTTAACTTATTACAACTCCGTTTTCATCAAATTTATATTCAGTCTTTGTTTTATTATCACTTTTTATTTGTGAATTTGTTTTGGACTCCACCTCATTAGTAGCAATAAGTATACCATTTTCATCAAACCTATATTTACCATGATTTTTTTCTTGTTCTAATTCCTTAGCACCATCTGATATTACAATACCATTTTCATCAAATTTTATTTCGTTCAATTTAGAACTTTTATTACCTTCTTCTGCCTTTGTAACAAAACCGTTTTCATCAAATTCAATATTTTTAAATATTCCCCATTCATTTGATTGTTTTTCTTTTGATACAGCAGTATTTAAATATTCTTGATGGAAAGGATTCGAAATATTGTAATTATTTCCAATACCTATAACAGTACCTTTTTCATCAAATTTAATATCTTCTAAATCTCTTTTCCTATTATCTTCAATTACTGGTTCTGCTATTTTTACGACTCCATTTTCATCAAATAGTAATTTAGAATAAGATGTACTAGATGTTAATATATAATCATTTTTTTTATGACTTTTAGCTAATTTTTCTTCCTCTGATATATTACCAGTAAGTTTATTGAATAATTTTATAAATTTATTAAATTGATTATTTTTATATCCTACAAAATCAACTTGTTCTATATCACCGTGGTTAAATGTTATAGTTGCAGGTAAAAGTAACCCTTCAGGATACGCGCATCCCTTATAATCCTTTATTTTTAAATTACCATTAAACTCTACAGAATAATAACCTACTATCATAACCTGTTTGTTTCTTCCTTTTAATGTACACACTGAACCTATTGGTAAATATTTATCCATACTATCACCCTTTTTATAATTACATTACAACATTATTTCTAGATTGTATATTAGTATTTTTTATAGAATTTATAGAAATAATATTTTCTCTTTCTATTTTTTTATACATATTAACAATTTTATCAATATTATCCCTTATCTTTTTCAACTCATTATAATTAGATAAATTGTTATTATAAAGATCTTTCAAGTATTTTGCATACTCGAAATCATAAGGAATATTTAAAATTTCTTCGCCATAAACTGACTTTTTTAAATTATAGAGTGCTGAATCGATATTAGTCAAAACATTACTATTTAATTTATTATAATCTACGAATATTTTTGTCATATTAATAGCTCCTTATATTATAAGTATCTTGATCATATCTTTGAGAATTGTTTTTTAAAGTAAGACCATAATTATACAAATTTTTTTGAAAATTTAATATTTGTATTTTATCTTGATTTGCTTTATTTACAAATTCTAAAGCGCTTTCACCTACCCAAGTATTTGAAACTATGACTTTATTGATCTTAGCATACATATCTTGTATTATAATATTTAAGTCTTGACTCAATTTAATCAAGTCATTACCACACTGCACAATCTTATCAGTATCAATGTTTATCATTTTAACACACTCCATATAGAAAGGAACTTACATAGGTAAGTTCTTCAAACTATTTATTTTCTTATTTATAGATGGAATTACTATATTATTCAAATAATTCACTCTATTTTTTATATCGTTTTTAACTCCTGTAACATTTTCAACTTTAGAATCATTTATAGTTAAACTATTTAAGGAATCTTTTATCCCATCCAACGAACTAATGCTATCTTTCAAATATTTTATAGTTGAATTTATATTACTTTTTAACCTTTCATAGTAATAAAGTTGTGTAGATATATTTTCACTATCTAAATTATATAAATATTGTGTATTCAAAAATACCACTTCTATTCAGCATTATATGTAACATTTTCTGTGTATGCTGTTCCCTCAGAGAAACTGCCAGTAGATGTATTGATATTTCCTGCAATTGCCTCTTGAGCTTTCTTCCAAGCATTACCAACATCAGCTAATTTATCACTAAAGCTTAATAAATCACTAGTTAAATTATTAATATATAATCTAACCTTTTCCAAATAAGAGATTACTGCTTCTTGTGCTTGACTTCCTCTAAATGCAGCATTTATACCATTACTAGAATCTTCTATTACCTTTTTTAAGACATTTTGGACATTTGAAACATATGCTCTAATTGCTTCCCTCATGTTTTCAACTTCTGGACCAGCGATACCTACCATATCATATCCAGCATTCATTGTTCCAAAAGAGCTACCAAGCCAATCATTCCAGAGTTCTTTAGCTTCAGAGTACTCATATCCTCCAAAATTTAAACCACTAGTTTCAAATGTATCACGATTTCTTCCACCAATTTGAGTATTTAATGCAGTATTAGAATCATGCTGTGAAACTGTCGTTTCTGTATTCCAACTTGACATATTATTACCTCCTTAATCCTGTATCATGTTAGCATCTTGTATATAATAATTTTGTGCTAACTCACTTAATTTATTTACTAAATCCGCATATTCTTGTGCCAAATCCTCTTTAATAGTTTCAACTGCTTTATTGAATTGTGCAACGAATTTATCTCTTGACACACCTTGCCATCCTTTATTTATTGCTTGTTGTAAGTCATCTGTATTGTCTAAAGCGTTCCCTACATCGTTTAAAATACCTAATCTTAAATTATCTAGGTATGCCTCCATACCCTGTTTTGAAAGACCTTCGGTAATTCCACCATCAAAAGTCAAATCTCTACTTTCTCCTGTAAGTGCCATAATTTACCTCCTATTCTAGACACATTATACATCTATTTTCTAGTTATGTCAATAGATTTATTATATTTAAATATATCATTTGTCTTATTTCCAAGCTTCTT
>CANRAT010000087.1 GCA_947628685.1 uncultured Bacilli bacterium | reverse complement strand
TACTTTGCGTAAAAAGAAAAGCCTAATTTCAATAGAAATTAAACTTTTTTTATTTCTTCATCTGTCAAACTCGGGTTATACCACACAAAATTATAAAAATTTATTCTTATAGTAGTATTTTTATTTTTTTTTATTTTATTTACGTTAAGTTACTTAAAATATTTTTTATATTGATTTTGTAAAAAATCATCTGTCATACCAGCAATGTAATCTATCACAATTCTCGCATTTGTTGTGTTTTTTTTGTATTGACTTGACATATTGTTTAAAAATAGGGTAAATATATCTTCTTTTGTTTTATTTTGATTTATTTGTTCATAATATAAGTCAAACAAACTATTAAACATTTTTTTATATAATTCTATTTGTTCATTCGTATTTGCTTTAAGGTATATATTTTTGTAATTAAAATCTATTAATTGTTTAAGCGCAGAAAAGATATTTGGTGACAATTTTATATAGTTTTTGTTATAACTATTGTTTATTATATCTAAAATTATGGTATTTACTATTTGTGAATTTGTTTTCCCTAAAACTTTTGTTATGTTTTGTGGTATATCATTTTCTTTGATGTTTCCCAATCTAATTGCATCTTCTATGTCTTTCCCAATGTATGCAACTACGTCACTTATCCTAACTACGCAGCCTTCTAGGGTCATTGGTTTAACTTTTTTTAATATTTCTTTATCTTTATAACTTAAATTGTATTCTTTAAAAAAATCTTCTTCTGCTTTGACTACAGGAGAGTATGTTCCTTCTAACATTTCTCCGTTATGGCAAAATATAGCGTCTAATACTTGAAGTGTTATGTTACTTCCTAGACCGTTATTCTCTATATCCATTAGTGTCCTTACGCTTTGAACGTTATGACAAAAATATCCTTCATTATACCTTAAACTTATTTCATTTAAAATACTCTCACCTACGTGACCAAATGGAACATGTCCTAAGTCATGCCCTAAGGCAGCAGCCTCTATCAAATCTTCATTTAAGTTAAGAGCTCTACCAATTGTGCGTGCTATTTTGCTTACCATTTGGACATGCGTCATTCGCTTGCTTATCATATCATTTTCATTGTTTGTGTATACCTGTGTTTTATCTATGTAACGGATATATGATAACGAATAAATTATTTTATCTATATCTCTAAAAAATGGAGTTCTAAAATCTTCAATTGACTTGTTTATTCTCTTAGCCTCGGTATCAAAACAAGCATATGAAGACAAGTTTTTATTATGTTTATTCATGTTTTCTATAATTTCTTTATTCATCTAATACTTCATCCCTCTCACAAAATTAAATAAATATATAAAATCAATTTGATTTTTATACCCAATTTAATTATATAACTTTTTTTAAATATTTGGAAATTTTTTTATTTTTTTGTAAAAAAATAAAGGAAATTTGATTTTTTTGTGGAATGATATATATAGGAGGCGATATAAATGAATGTTGAAACAGAACTTGAAAAGTTTTACGAATTAAAGAAGAAATTTGAAGAGATTAAGAAGATGGGATGGATTAAAAGTTGTTGCAAAGGACTAGGTGGAATAGGTAACACTTTCGAGCAACTTTTAGATATTAATCAAAACGAGTTTGAGATACCAGATTATAACGGAATTGAAATTAAAACAAAACGTGCTTTCTCGCACTCTAATACGTCATTGTTTAATTGTGTTCCAGATGGGCCACATTATCATGAAATTGAAAGATTGAAGGACTGTTATGGATATCCTGACTCTGATTTAAAAAAATATAGAGTTTTAAGTGCTTCTGTTAATACAAAAGATTTATATAAAGTTGGATTGTTTTTCTATTTTAAACTTAAAGTTGATAGAGAAAAAAGGAAAATTTTTTTGCAAGTTTTTGGATTACACGGAAACTTAAAAGAAGAGTGTGTATATTGGGATTTTGACACTTTAGAAGAAAAATTATACAGAAAACTTAAGTATTTAGCATTTGCAAGAGCATATGTGAAAAAAAATAAAGATAGTGAATTCTTTAAATATTACAAAATAACTTTTTATAAATTAAAAGATTTTGATACATTCATTGAATTAATAGATCAGGGATGTATTAGAATAACTTTTAAAATTGGTATTTATAAATGGGGAGTGAAAGAAGGCAAAATACATGATCATGGGACATCTTTTAATATCAGTGAAGATGATTTTGAAAAATTATATGATTTAATTGAAATATAAAAAAAGCATTTTTTTGATTCTTTCACTTTACAAATAAAAAGGAAAATTTTGAAAAATCCAAAAATAAAAACCCTTATTTATAAGGGTTAACATACTAATGGTCGGAAAAACAGGATTTGAACCTGCAACCCCTACATCCCAAATGTAGTGCTCTACCAAATTGAGCCATTTTCCGAAAATAAGTGGTGCGCTCGAAGGGATTCGAACCCCTGACCTTTTGGTTCGTAGCCAAACACTCTATCCAGCTGAGCTACGAGCGCATCGCTACACTGCTACAGTATAATTAGATAAAATACTAGTCACCAAAGACAATACTAATATTATCACATATTTTTATTTTAGTCAACTATCATGCACTTAACTGTTAATTCTTTTTTTAAATTCCACCATATCATTATTAGAAATTTAAATCTATCATTTCATTTGGAAATTACCTAGTTTATAAAAATACGCGTTCAATTACATCAATTACTTATTAAATTAACATTAAATTAATTTTTGAAATAGTATATTGTTTTTTATGATTTTATCATATAATAAACCATCAATTTTAAAGTGATTTAATTTATTAAATATAAAAATATATACGATGAGAAATTAAAAAGTCCACATAAGACTTTTTGATATTTTAATGGTGGCTCCAGCGGGAATTGAACCAGCGACACAAGGATTTTCAGTCCTCTGCTCTACCGACTGAGCTATGAAGCCAAAAAAATGGCGGTTCCGACGAGATTCGAACTCGCGATCTTCTGCGTGACAGGCAGACGTGATAACCACTACACCACGGAACCATGGTTGCGGGAGAAGGATTTGAACCTACGACCTCTGGGTTATGAGC
>CANRAT010000086.1 GCA_947628685.1 uncultured Bacilli bacterium | reverse complement strand
TATTACTGCAAGTAACTCTATCAATGTAAATCCTTTTTTCATATACTTCACCTTCGCTATTATATTTAGTATAGCATGCCCCCCCCCCAGGTCAAGATAAAAAAGGGAGATGTTATCATATTTATAGATTTGTAAAATAAAATAACCAACTTTTTGTAAAATAATTTGACTTAATTATTTGTAAATTATTTTAACTTTTTAACTTAAATAAAAATAAGGCTCTTTCCGCCTTGTTTTTATTTTATGTTTATTATTCTAAATCTCTAAAATCATATAAAAAATCACAGTTTATTAATTCTTTTAATCCTTCTTTGGTAAAATCGAATAGTAATTCATATGGTATTTTTTTGTATCTTTTACGTCCTTTATCTTTACAATATTCTCTTATACTTGGTAAAGCATCTTCATCATAACTGTATCTGAATATTAAATTATCTCTTATCATTTCTGCTATTTCATCTATAATTTTTTCAGAATAAAATTTATGATTCATTATATCTCCATCTCTTTTAATGCATTCATTACTATTTCTTCATCTATAATTTTTGCTTCATTCTGACATCCTAACATTAAACTATTTGTTACTAATGTATTTAATCTTCTTGGTGAAGATTTACTGCTTGAATATAATGCATTTATCGCTTCTATATTAAATATCTCATTATTTACATTAGCTAATTTTAATCTTGTTTTTATATATTCTTTTACTTCTTCCCTTGATAATCCTTTAAATGTATAATTTACTATTATTCTTTGTTTTAATGATATATGAATTAATTTCTTTATTTCATCTTTTAATTCAGTTTGTCCTATTAATATTAACGTTATATAATCTTTTGAATCCATTTCATAATCATATAATACTTTCATATTTAACAATACTTCTCTTGAAAGTAAATGAGCATCATCTATTATTACAACTGGCTGTACTTTATCTTTTATAAATAATCTTTTTATTTCTTTTTGTATATTATTATACAAATCTATTTTATAACATCCTCCAATACCTAAATCTAATTTGTCTGATATTTCTTTATAAAAGTCAAATACTGTCATATCTCTACTAGCTGATATATATATTACTTTATATAAATCTTTATTTAATGTATTTATAAAACTTCTTATAACATAAGTCTTTCCATATCCACTCTCACCAATAAATAATCCTATGCCTCTTAATTCTTTCAAGTAATTAAATCTATTAATACATTCAATATAATCACAACTAGAATAAATATATTTAATACTTTCATCTTTTAAAAAAGGATTACAACTCATTCCATAATAAGAACTATACATCTTCTATCACATCTCTTTCATCATTAATAACTTTAGAATAATCTATATTATTTTTTCTTTTAATCTTACTATTAGATACTTTATCAACTTTATGTACTTCACAAATACACTTATTATCTTCATAAATATAAAGAGTATCCAAGTTCAATGGATCATACCTTAAACAAATAGTTTGATGAACATATTTAAAAGGCACTTCATAGAAAAAATTATCAAGTTTAATAGTTCTATCATTTCTAACTTTTCTTTCTATTCTATGAAGAAAAGATTCATCAACAAACTTTTCGTCTAAAAATACAACTTTATTATATTCATTATGCCATCTTTCATTTGGAGTTTCTTTTGTTGATGAATGAACTTTATTTGTATAATTATTATATAAGAAAGTTTGTAAGCTAGTTTTAATTTGTTCTAAAGAAGTAAATTCATTCCAATCGACACATCTCATCCATCCGTCTTTAATAGTACGAAAACTTCTTTCAATTTTAGCCTTAGCCTCAGGGGAATAAGGTTTCGCATGGATTAACTCAATACCTAAAGTAGCGCATATTAAAGATAATTGTTTGTTATCGTAAGGTCCACCATTATCTACAAATAATTTTTTTGGTTTTCCATATGTTTTTATAGCAGTTTTAAATACACTTTGCATGTTTATCGCATTATCATTCAAAAAGAAATTAAAGCCCATAATAAGTCTGGATTTATCGTCAATAAACATAATAAGTTTAGTTCTATACTTTTTATTATCTATAGTTAGATATGGACCGAATGATGTATCAGATTGCCAACAGTCATTTATATTTTCCATTTCAAACATACGTCTATCAATATTCGTTACTTGAGAAGCTTTTAAATTATTAAGCTTAATAAACCTTAAAACAGTATCAAGGGAAACATCAAGTTTATTAATATATTTTTCTTCTATTAATTTTTTATAAATAGAACAGCCAGTAATACTAGGGAATTCTTCACGTAAAGAAATAATTCTTTGAATAGTATCATTATTAAGTTTTCTAGAAGTTTTAAAATCTTTTCTTTTTTTCTTTTCTAAAGAAGAATATCCATTTTTTTTATAAGATAAATACCAAGATTTAATACAAGATTTACTATAAGAATGTTCCTTGCCATTAAAATTATATTTTAACTTACTTGCATGCTTAAAATATTCTTCATTAGAAGAAAAGCCATGAGTATTATTAATTACAGGAGCGATAACGTGAAATTTAAATAAGGCTAAGTCATTAAAATCATTATTAATCATAATTCACCTCCTCAACATATAAAATACCCTAAAAAAATAGATAAGAAATATATAAAGTTATGTTGGTTTAGATAATTAAAAATAAACGAAACTTTTAATACCAGAGTGAGTCATCATAATTAATTGCTTAAAATGAATAAAGAAATCATAATAAACATTAAAAACATGAGATAAAATATAATTAATAATATTATGAACAAAAGGAAGTAAAGTTTTTAAGTAAGGCAAAAACAATTTATGGAAATCATGTTTCCATTTAGAAACAGTATCAAAAGAAAAGTCAGGAATATTAGCGATAGGTAAATCATCAATAGCAGATAAAATAACATCTAAAACAGGTTGTTTATAAGGGACAATAACAGAAGGCAATAAAGCATGAGTTTTTCCACAATTTTTACATTTAACTCTTTGAATAACAATAGATTTAAATACAATTTTATTATTGGAGATAAAATAAACACCTCTAAAATATTTACCCCATTTAATTAAAT
>CANRAT010000085.1 GCA_947628685.1 uncultured Bacilli bacterium | reverse complement strand
TTCTTGACAAAATAAAAGCCTTATAATATAAAGGCTAAACTAACATTTTGAAAAATAGCAACTGTCAAACTCGGGAGAATATATACACAATAACAACATTACATTTGACGAATACTATGCATATTTTATAGAAAAGAATTAATTTTCTTTTTTTTATTTTTAATTTGATGTATAATAATTATGGTGAAAAATATGAAAAGAAAAAGAAAAGTAAATAAAAAAAGAATAGTTATTTTATTTCTACTCTTAATTATAATTACGCTTTTAATTATTTGTTATATTTGTACTTTATTCAATAGTAAAAATAGTTCTTTAAAAGATATTGGCTACAATAATCTTGAAATTACTGAAATAGAAAAACTTACTAAAAGTGAGATTGATACTATAATGAATTATGAATATAATAAAAATTTAATTTATATTATAGATAGTGAAAATTATAATCCAAATAAATTAGATTTATATTTAAAATATACAGAAAAATATAAAGATATCGATTATTTAAAGATTTTTGAATTAATTAATCACGAAGATTTTAATGAAGATAAAATAGAAGATTATGTAAATATTTTGGATAAATACGATGTTAACTCTGTTATAAAATATATAAATGAATATAATAATGATTTTAAATTAAGTGATGATTTAATGGCTTTATTAAATGAAAAATATTTTATAAATGACTATTTAGATAGATATTTAAATTATTATAAGAATCATAAAGACTTAACTTATAGTGAAATAGTAAAAAGAGTAAATGCTAAATTAGATTATACTTTCTATGAAGATTCTAAAGAATCTGATTTAAGTAAAGGTATGTATACACTTGTAAATAAATTTTATTATTTAGATAAAGATTACATACCAGATGATTTAGTTACTGTAAGTGGAATATATGCAAGAGATACCGCACAAATAAAACGTGTTGCTTATGATAATTTTGTTAAACTGGCAGATGATGCACGAAGCAAGGGATTAACTTTAAAAGTTACAACAGGATATAGAAGTTATAATTTTCAAGCAACTTTATATAATAACTATGTTAAGGCTGATGGAGTTAAAAATGCCGATACATATTCAGCAAGACCAGGTTATTCAGAACACCAACTTGGATATTCTCTAGATTTAACTAATAAAAATAATGTTTCATTTGATGAATTTGCAAACACACCTGAATATAAATGGCTTAAGGATAATGCTTATAAATATGGATTTATTTTAAGATATCCTAAGGGTAAGGAATATATTACAGGATATATATTTGAAGCATGGCATATTAGGTATGTTGGTATTGATATCGCTACATATATTTATGAAAATGATATTACATATGAAGAATATTATGAATATTTTTTAAGATAGTTCATCTATCTTTTTTTCATATAATATAGTGGTGATGGTATGGAAAAAATTATTTATATATTAATTTTAATCATGTTAGAAAATAGCAATTTTTATAAAGATGTTAATACTATATATTCCCCTACTTCATATGATTTTATAGTTAATAAAAATAACAAACTAACTAGTGATTATGTACCTTATGATTTAGAAGTAATTGATACTAAATATTCTCTTGAAGGTAAATATTTAAGAAAAGATGCTAAAATTGCCTTTGAAAATATGGCTAGTGATGCTAAAGCACTTGGATTTAATATAATATGTGTATCTGCTTATAGAAGTTATGATTACCAAGAAAAACTTTATAATAATTATGTTAAAGATAAAGGATTTTATTATGCAGATATGGCAAGTGCAAGAGCTGGGCATTCAGAACACCAAACAGGACTTGCAATTGATGTAGCAAATAGTTCGCTTGATTATGACAATTTTGAAGATACTAAGGAATTTATTTGGATGAAAAATAATGCATATAAATATGGTTTTATTTTAAGATATCCTAAGGCTAAATTTCATATAACAGGTTTTAAATATGAACCATGGCACTATAGATATGTAGGAGAAAAAATCGCTAAAGATATTTTTGATAAAAATATAACATTAGAGGAATATAAAAAAAATATTTAAATTTTTAAATATTTTTTATTATTAATCTATATATGTAAATTCATCTGTTCCACAACCATAAAACATTTGATCTTGGTTAACTTCATCACTTATTATCCATTTATCTTTTGATACTTTTATTTCACTTAAACTTTTACATCTGTAAAACATTCCTGCCATATTTGTTACACTTGATGTGTCAAAATTACTTAAGTCTAGTTCTGTTAAACCTGAACAGCCAAAAAACATCCTTTGCATAATTGTTACTTTTGATGTATCAAAACTTTTTCCAAATTTTATTTCTTTTAAGTTCTTACAACCTTCAAACATTCTATACATATCTGTTACACTTGATGTGCTAAAATTACTTAAATCTAGTTCCGTTAAACTCGAACAACCTACAAACATGCCTCTCATACTTTTTACATTTGATGTATCAAACTTTTTCCCAAATTTTATTTCTTTTAAATTGCTACAAGAGGAAAATATAAAAGCCATACCGGTTACATTTCGTGTATCCCAATTACTTATATCTATGCTTGTTAGACTTGAGCATCCCTGAAACAATCCATATAAGCTTGTTGCTGAACTTATATCCCAATCACTTATATTTAACTTAACTAATGAACTACATCCTTCAAACATTCTTTCTATACTTGCATGTGATGTATCAAAATGATTCAAATCTAACTCTTTCAATCCTTTACATCCATAAAACATATATGCCATGTTTTTTGCACTTCTAGTATCCCAGTTACTTACATCCAATTTCTCTAAACTACTACAATTCTCAAACATTCCAGAACTAGTGCTACCGAAGTTAGTAACATTTGAGACATCAAAATTACTTAAATCTAGTTCTATTAGGCTTGAACAATCTTGAAACATACCAATCATTCTTGTTACTTTGCTTGTATCAAAAAGGTTAAATTTTATATTTAATAATCCTTTGAAAAGGTTAAACATACGAGCGCAATTAGCATTACCTAATATATAACCTTCACTATAAATATATACTGTATTATCTCCATCATAATATGCTATTACAC
>CANRAT010000084.1 GCA_947628685.1 uncultured Bacilli bacterium | reverse complement strand
TTCTAAAGTATCACCTAATATTGAATAAAGATAGATATTAACTTCTTTTTTAGTTATACTTTCTACATAACTCTTGTATCCATTTAACTGTCTTATATAGTTTTCATCATTTATATTTTTCATCTTATAATCTATTATAGAAATATTATTTTCATATTCTAACATTAAATCTATAATACCACTTTTTACTTCATTACCATCTTCATATATAAATTCATACTCTTTATAAATATTAGTATAATTATTATCTATATGTGATAAAAATTTTAAAATATAAGGATCTTTAGTAGTTTTGAAATCTTCAGTTTCAAATATATAATGCATTTTAGTACCGATTATCATATTTTCATACTCATTTAAAGTAATAAGTTTATTAATAGTTTTAGAAAATTTTGATTCTTCTTTTAATTCGTAATCTATATTATTAGTAATCTTAGTAATTTTAGTATCTACTTTGGTTAATGCATTTTTATAATTATATTTTTTTATTTTTTCATAATCGTGTGTTAAAACTACTTTTTTAAAGTCAATTTCTTTTATGAATGGTTCTAATTTTAAATGAATATAATCTAACATATCTTTAATTTTATTAAAAGTTAATCTTATATCACATGGCACTAAATCATCATATGATTCTTTTTCAAAATTAGAACAAACTATAATCATTTTTTCTTTCGCACGAGTAAGTGCGACATAGAATAATCTAATTTTCTCACTTATAGTTTCTCTTAATTCTTCTATTTCAAGTAAATCTTTTAAAATAGTCTGTTTTAATCCATTGTCATTATAAGGAGTTATTATATTATAGTGTGAATCAACTACAAATCTAGATTTTATATCATCAGTATTTACTAACTTGGAAAGTCCTGTATAATAACAAATATTAAACTCTAACCCTTTACTTTTATGAATATTAAGTATCTTAACAGAATCACTTGAGTCACTATTAAGTGAATACTCAATCTCACCATATTCTATCATTTTACTTAAATACTGTGAAAAATCTATAACTGTATATCCGATATTTGATAAATTTACACTTAAATCTTTCAAGTAATCTATTCTTATCATAGACTCATCAATATTTCCAATAGTTATTAATTTTTCATAAATATTAAATTCATCTATTACTTTATTTATAAAATCTATATTTGATATCTCAGTTATATCAATACTTTTACAATTCTTAAAAAGCAGTGTATCATAATAATTATTAGATTTTATTATATCAAAAATTTCTTCATCAGGTATTCTAAATAGATAAGATCTACATACACTTGTATATAAATATTTAAATTCATCATCTATTATATTTAAATTTACTTTTACTATTAAATTAATTAAATTTTTAATAGCTATAATATCGTCACCTAAAGTTAGTTTTTCATTTTTTATTTGAATAATTGGTATCCCTACATATTCAAATATTTTTTTATATAAATCAAAACTACTTCCTCTATCCATTATGATTGCAAAATCTTTATATGTACAAGGTCTAAGTTTCTTTTCTTTGCCTACAACTAAATATTTATTTTCTATTTTTTCTTTTATATCATAAGCGACTGTAAATGCTTCTATTTCATCTTCTTTATATTCAAGACTTTTTTTATCATAGGTAAGAATTTCCATATTATTATCAGTATTTGTTTTAAATTCTTCTATATAACTAGTATTACCAAAATTCATCTGGTGAGTTTCCTTATAATCTGCATCTCCAAGTTCATTATCCATAATTAAGTTAAAAATCAAATTTATATTATCAAGCACTTCACTTCTAGAACGGAAATTTTTAAGTAAATCTATTTTAATTCCACCAATACCTTTAGAATAGTTTTCATATTTATTTCTAAATATATATGGATTTGCATGTCTAAAACGATATATAGATTGTTTTATATCTCCAACCATGTATACATTATTATTAGAAATTAAATTAATAAACTCTTCTTGTATATCGTTTGTATCTTGATATTCATCTACCATAATTTCATCAAAACTATTAGAAACTTCATCTCTTATATCAGGATTTTCTTTTATTATTTTTATGGCCATTAAGGCTACATCTTGAAATGTATATAGATTTTTTTCATTTTTATATTTTGAAAATCTTTCATCAAATTTTAATATTACTTTTATAATAGCGCTTATATAAGGCTTTGTAAGTAATAATGTACTTTTCATTTCATCTATATTTGAAAACCTAGTTAAATCATTTAGTTTCTCTATTCTTTTGTCTATTCTATCCTTATATATTTTAAAATCTGGTGCGCAATTTTTGTTTTTTCTTGGACTACCTTTTAATGATAAATTTAACTTTATTTCATCATATGTTTTAGAATTAAGTAATTTATCTATATTAAAGGTGTCGATATATTTATTATCTACTCTTCTAGTTAATTCATAATAATCTTCTTTTATTAAATTAATTTCTTTATTTATTTTATCTAAATATTTATTTATATCTTCATCTATAACGTCATCTTTAAAATGTGTATCTATATAAGATTTTAAAAAGTTTTCTTTATCTTTTATTAAACTTATTTTTTCATTTATATCTATAATAATGCTTTTAATAGTTTCATCTGTTTTATATGAAAAATCTCCTATTAATTTATCGAAATCAGCATCGCCATATAACTCTTCAAATAACTCATCCATTATTTCATTTGTCTTAAGTGTTTGTATAGATGAATCCATAATAGATATATCTTTTGGAATGTTAAGGGTGGTGTGGTACTTCTTTACTATAGATAGAGCAAATGAATCAAATGTAGTTATATAAGAAGAATCTATATGTTCTAACTCTTCTTTTAAGTTAGCACTTTTTATAGCCTTTCTTATTCTATCTTTCATTTCACCTGCTGCTGCATTCGTAAAAGTTAAAATTAAAAGTCTATTAATACTTCCACCGTTTAATAGTTTTCTTATTGTTCTTTCTGTAAGTACTGCAGTTTTACCACTTCCTGCTCCTGCAGATACTATTATATTAGAACCTGTTTTTGTTATTGCTTCTTCTTGTTCTTTTGTCCACTTATTCACTCTATCACATCCTTAATATTTAATTATTTTATTA
>CANRAT010000083.1 GCA_947628685.1 uncultured Bacilli bacterium | reverse complement strand
TTTATTTTATCATTTAATCATAATAAAAACTACACAATTTCTTATGTAGTTCCTTAAACTGATGACATTGCTTCTTCTTTTAGGGTACCAATTTGATATTAAACTTGGATTTTCCAAGTAAAAATAGAGAACGACTTGAAAAAAAATCGTTTTTATGTTATTATGTATTTGTGCATGATACTTGCATAAAATAAAAAAGGGAAGACTTAACTTTGCCGAGTTGAGTACTTACCTAAAATAGGGTGAGCACTTAATCTATGCTAGATTGAGTGCTATTTCTTTATACATAGAATCATCATTAAAGAGACTATTAATAAAATGATAATTAGTATTAGAAATGAGATTAATAAATCTTTTTTCTTCATAATATCAAGCCTCCTTTCTAAAAGAAAGTAGGCAAGCACTCAACAATTAAGTTTCCCTATAAAATTATATCAAACAAATGTTCTTAATACAATACATTTCATAAAAAATTATGGTTCAAGTTTTAAAATATTAAAATTTATGATAAAATTATTTTAGGAGTGAGTATATATGAAAAAAAGAATAATATTTTGTATATCAATAATAGGTATATTATTTATGATTGCTGGATGTGGAAGTAAAAATTTAAATGTGACAATTAAAGATACAGCAGAATTAAACGAAGCATCTAAAGTTAAAATGACTATAAAAAAGGGTACTTTGACTAAAACTAGTGCGACTATTGTGATTACTGACTTGAATGAAAATAAATATTCTTATAGTGATGATTTTAAAATTGAAGAAAAAATAAACGGTGAATGGGAAGAGTTAGAAACTATGGAAGACTTTAACTCAACCTTACCACTATATAAAGTAGATAATAATAACAAATTAGAATTAACTATCAATTGGGAAGATATATATGGACAGTTAAAAAAAGGTGAATATAGAATAGTTAAAGTTGCATCTAAATATGTGCAAAATAATGATAGTTATTTTGAAGATAAAGATTTAGAAAATAAAAATTATTATATTTCAGTAGAATTTATCATTAATGAATAAAAAGTTATATGTAAAATATCATATAATCTTTTTTGTTAATTTTAAAAAATCATGTTATAATACTTTTCGGAAGTGCATTTTATGTTTAGGCAAAGAAGAAGTATAAGTATATTAAATAATCTTATTACAGGTATAATTTTAATAACTATAGGACTTGTAGTAGCGATAAAAAATGTAACAATATATACTAAAGTAGTAAGATTACTAGTATATGCTTTTATTATATTTGGATTATCTCAATTACTTAATTTTTTACTTAATAAGAAAATTGTAAGAAATAAACAATTTTTATTTAAGATTATTGTAAATATAGTATTAGGATTTACATTTTTGTTGTTTCCTAAATTTCCAATTTCACTTATGCCAGTAATATTTTCAATATATTTATTGTTTAATTCTGTAGTTAAGTATATAAACTATGCACTACTAAAAGAGGTTAATTTAAAATCAAGATTTAAAGAATTCTTTTTTGGAACACTATTTTTAATATTTTCACTTTTCTTCATGCTTTATCCAACCAAAAAGATTAGTATTTTTGTCACACTCATAGGTTTTTACTGTGTAGTTTTAGGTATTAGTAGGTTATACGAATTTTTAATAGATATATTGTCTGAAAAATTTAAATTAAAATTCAAGAAGAAAATGCGAATAACACTCCCATTATTTTTTGAAGTATTTGCGCCAAAAGAAGCATTAAAACATATAAATAAATATATAGAAGAACTAACAAGAGAAGATAAAAATAACAAAGAATCAGATTTAAAAATATTTATACACTTATCAAAATATGGATTTAATCAATTTGGACATATGGATATAATGTTTGAAAATAAAATATATTCATATGGTAATTATGATAGATCTAGTAGGAGTTTATTTACCGCACTTGGTGATGGCGTATTATTTGAATTAAAAAATAAAGAAAAATACATAAATTTTTGCATTACTAATAGTAGAAAAACTATAGTAGAGTATGGAATTAGATTAACTGATTCACAAAAAATAAAATTAAAAAGAGAATTAGATAATATTTTTAAAGACGCATATGAATGGATTCCTGAGGTCGTAAGGGCTAAAAATAAGGATGAATATAATGATTATACAAGTAAATTATACAAAAATACAAAGGCAAAATTTTATAAATTTAAAAAAGGTATATACAAAAAATATTTTGTATTAGGAGTTAATTGTACTTATTTTGCTGACATGCTTATGAGAAATTCAGTATTTGAAGTCTTAAAATTAGTTGGTGTAATCTCACCTGGAACATATTATGAGTATTTAGAAGAAAACTATAGGAAGAAAAATAGTAATGTTGTATCAAAAATGATATATAATAAAGAAATTTAGGTGAGTATTATGTTGAAGATAAAAAATAATTTTAATTTAGATTCTACAATTACTTGTGGTCAAATATTTAGATATGAAAAACATAAAGATAAATATATAGTTATTTTAAAAGATAGAGTAATAAGTTTAAAAGAAGAAAAAGATTATATAATAATAGATTCAAATAAAAACGATAACTTAAAGGAAATAATAGACGATTACTTTGATTTAAATAGAGATTATGATAAAATTGCGGAAACTATTATTAAGAACGATAAAAAAATTATAGATGCTATTAATTTTAGTAAGGGACTTAAAATAATACATCAAGATCCATTTGAAACATTAATAGCCTATATAATTTCTCAAAATAATAGAGTACCATCTATAGCAAATAGTTTAAATTTAATATCAAAAAATTATGGTGAAAAAGTTATATTTGAAGGAGTAGAGTATTATTTATTTCCAGATATAAATAAATTATCCAAGTTAACAGTTGATGATTTTAGAAATTGTAAAGTAGGTTTTAGAGATAAATATTTATATGAAATAGTGCAGAATATTGTTAATAAAAAATTAGATTTAAATATCATTCAAACTATGAACAGTGAAGATTCTTTAAAATATCTTATGAGTTTTAAAGGAATAGGTATGAAAGTTGCATCTTGTATACTTTTATTCGCATATCAAAAATTAGATGTTTATCCAGTTGATACATGGGTTAAAAAGTTTATGGAAGAAGATTA
>CANRAT010000082.1 GCA_947628685.1 uncultured Bacilli bacterium | reverse complement strand
TATCTTATAGAGATTTATTTAATAATAGTTCAGAAGATTAATTAGTCAAAAAGCCACCTGTGCAAATAGTGATTTTATTTTTATTATTTTTTTCTTTTAACTAATGTAGGGCCTTTTTCTCCTAAATATTCTTTTGCAATTTCTATACCTGTATCAGTATAACGTTTTTTTAATTTGTCATCTAATTTGCCTTGTTGATAATACTTAGAATATTTTTTTTCGTTATATCCCAAATCGAAGTAAAGATTTAAGTATTGTTTTAATGTTTGCAATTGTTTCTTATCATCAACTTTAACAACTCTAAATTCTTTATCTTCATTATTTCTTTTTTTCTCTTTTTTTAAATTTTCTAAAGTTTGTTTTTCATCAATAATTTGTTTTTTCAAAAATTCAAGTTCACTATTAATTCCTTTTCCCTTTCTTTTATCTTTCCTATATTGATTATAATAAATAGCTTCAAAATAGGCTCCAAATGGTAAAAAGAATGCAGAATAAAACAAACTGTTAAACACACCATTATTAACTACACCAAATATTGTATTCATTGAAGATAAGAATGGATTATTACCTGTTAAAAAATAAGACAATAAATTAACACCTATGGTTGACATGAGTGCTGTCATAGACAATATAATAGGAATATAATGTTTTCTATTATATAACTTACTATTATTTTCTAACTCAGAAATTCTATTTTCCATAGTTTCTATTACATTTTCTTGAACTAATATATCATCTAAATTATCAGAATATTCAATAAGTGTTTGTTTTCCATTTTCATCACTTATTATTGCTTTGCCATCTATATAAGTATACTCTTGATTCATAAAAGTTTAAACCTCCCTTGCAGTAAATATTTTATCATAAATATTAAGATTTTTATATAGTTTAATATCTATAAGTTTTATAATTTTAAATTAATTGTTTTGAAAAATTCTATCAATTAAGATAGAAATATTTAACTTACTTTATCTTTTAATTCATCTAACATTATTTTTCTAATTTTATCTATATTAGGAAAGAATAAATTGTTGCCTTGTTTTTTTAAGGCTAATAATGAATTAAAATTATATAAAATTTCATTCTTTAGATTATCTGATACTTTAACTGGTACACCATTTTTTGTATGTGGATGATCTATATATTTTTCTAAAGTTGGAAAAGCATTTTGAAGTAAAATAACAGATTTTTGATTTGCAATTTCACGTATCATTATCGACTTACAATTACCATATTTTTTTATTTTTTGGTCTATAATTGGTTGATATTTGGATACTTTGCTACTTAAAGGAATAAACCATAAAATATCTTTATCTTTAATAGTAAAATAAGTAGGTCTAGCTCGACCATTTTCATGATTTATCATTAATCCTCCATCATTAATTTTATCAAAAAATTCATCTTTAATATGATAAATATATCCAGTTTGTACTTTCATATAAATCTCACATTCCTTTCAATTTGTTCAAGACACATATAATCACGCTAATAGTTATTTTCTAAATTACTTTAAATAATATTCAAACAAAAGAAAGCCCTATTAAAAAACGGGGCTTCCAAACATTTTCGATCGGGATCATTTATAACTCGCACCACCCGTAAGCGACTAACATTTCGCGATTGGAATCATTTATACCCCGCACCATCCATAAGCGGCTAACATGTTCTTATTAATGCACTTCTTCAAATGCAATAATAATATACTATATTTTATCCTTAAAGTCAAGGATTTCAAAATAGTATAATACAAGTTTTTACTTGCATTAATATTATATTCAAAATATCAAAATTAATATTATATTTAATTTATTTTAACTATAAGCTAATATGTAAAAATTCTGAAGTTATTTCTTAATATACGCTATTTTATAACCGTTTATAACTTTTAATTGTTTTGAAAAATTCTTCAAATATCTTTTTACTTTCAATATTAGTATCTATATCTTTTTCTGGATGCCATTGTACTCCTATTGCAAAGTCATTCTTATTATACTCTATTGCTTCAATAATATTATCAGAGCTTATCGCACTTACACTAAATATTCCAGGATTTGTTATCATCTCTTTATGATATGTATTAACATTAGTCTCTTCTACATTTAATATTTTATATAATTTACTATTTTTATCTATTTTTATTTTATGAGTTGTTCCATCTTCTAATTTATGTTCATTATATTTAGATTTGTCTATTAATATTAGATTATCTTCATATAAAGATGCAAGAAGTTGCATTCCAAGACATATACCAAGTGTTGGTATATTGTTTTCAATAAAATACTTAGCTATCACTCTATCATAGTCATAGAAATGATCACCACCTTGAAGTATTACTCCATCTAGATTTTTAATTTCATTAATTAACTCTTCTTTTTCATTATCATTTAATTTTTTATTTATATCTATAACATTTGGAGTTATAGATATAGGAATACATTCATTTTCAATAATGATCTTTTGAATACTTTCAAGTACTGTATATACACTTTTACCACTTTTTAATGTATTAGGTCTTAATACTACACCTACTCTTTTTTTCATCATTACCTCCAAAAAAAATGAATAATATTATAAATATTTATTCATTGATTTCATCATTTGATTAACTTGTTTTTGAGAAGGTTTTCTTCCCATTTGTGTCATCATAGCTTTAATCATATCTTCATTGATAGGTGGATTTTTTTTCATATAATTCTTAGTAACTTTTTGTGATATAAAAAATCCTGCTACTAAACCAATAATTAATCCTATTACAACTTGTAAAATATCTAACCACATAATATTTTCCTCCTAAAAGTATTCTACTAAAAAAATTAAACTTATACAAGTGTTTTTACTATATTACTAAGCCAAAAATAATCTTGATTATGAAAATCACATACAAATAAATTATCGTTATACATTGATAATATATATAAAAATCTTGATATATCATTATTTGTTTTTAAAATTATATGAGAATTATATACAGTTAGTGTACTAAATTCATTTCTAAATTTATCATTTATTATATGTTTATTAATATTTTTAATATAAGTTATATTATTTTTTTCTATATTATAAATATATTCATTTAATTTAACTTTATTAAAGGGGATTGCAAATTCATTAAAAAATTTATAACCTAATACTACATCTCTTTTATTAATTTTAGTTAATTCTTCTAATACATCATATAATACATATTCTTTTTTATAATATAAATTATATATTGGCTCTTTAATATTAAAAATGTATAAAACTCTCATAAGTATCACCAATAGTTATTTTATATTAATTATTAGTTTTATTTTGTCGTATTTTAAACTATAAATTATATAAATTAATAGAAATAATTAGTGAAAATGATATAATTTATATATAGAGAAAGAACAAATAGATAAAATTTATTTTTTATGAAAAATAAATCTTATCCTATCCTACCTCACGGTAGGATTTTTCTACTTCACAGAAACTTTGCTTCTCCATAGACCAACTTCGGATAGT
>CANRAT010000081.1 GCA_947628685.1 uncultured Bacilli bacterium | reverse complement strand
TGGTGGAGATTATAAAGCCATAATCTCCCCAAATAATAATAGTATTGATGATGTGTCATTTGAACAAGGAAACAGGAGATGCTTATCCAACAATGAATAATTTATTAGAATTATGTAAAATTTTCCATTGTAAAATTAATGATTTAGTAAATGATAACATAATTGATATCGATTCGCTTGGTGATGATGTTAAAACTAAAGTTGTAAGTTTAAAAAAAGAAGAACAAAAGAAAATGAAAGTTTTAAGTAAAATCATTTCTGTAATATCTAAAATAGGAAGAATATTCTGTTATATTGCTATCCCTTTTATTTGTTTAATTTTAATTACTTCGCCTTATTTAATTAATAAAGTCGAGATAAAAGATAATAATTTAACTTTAAATTTAAAAGATCATAATATTAATCTTTCAGGAAAAAATGACAAAGTGGTCTTAAAAGTTGGATCTTTTGTTTTAGCAGATGCTGATAAAGAGTTTTTAAATACTAAAGTAGTGTCTATATTTGAAAATAATAGTAAAGTTAAAATAATTGGTTATGTTGAAACGGGTTTTGCTACTTTACTAGTAATGATTATTTTGACATCTATAATATTTAAACATTTAGAAACTTTATTTGATAATATAAATAAAGGAGAAACACCATTTACTTTAGAAAATGTTAGTTTAATAAAGAAAATTGCTTGGAAAATGATTATAATAATTATAATGAGTAATATTAGTGGCGGTATATTTGAATTGTTATTAAATTCCAATTTAAATATAGAGTTTGAAACTTATGATTTAGTAGAAATATTGTTCTTATTTAGTTTGTCATATATATTTGAATATGGAAGACTATTAGGACTTGAAACTAAAGGGCAAATGTATGGTGATAGTAATTAAAAAAAAATAATATCAAGTTAGTCTTTGATATTATCAGACTGTTTACAAGTAAAAAAAATTTTCTTTTAAAAATGATTTCTATGATAATGGTAGATAATAAAGAGATTTTTAATATAATTATAAAATATGTTAAAAAACTGATAAAAATTTAACATATCCTTGTATATGTAAAAAAAATAGTGTAGAGTATTATATATAAGGAGATAACTAAAATGAATTTATTGCCATTTTAGCAATTATAAAAATTTAAATAATCCAAATTTTTTAATTAGTTTTTAGGTGTCATTTTCAAGAAAAATAAAAATATAAAAGTTTTAATGGTGTTATGTTATTGTATGATATAATATATATGTGAGTTCAATATACTTGAAATGGTAGGAGGTTTTAAGTTATGGAAAATTTAAGGGCAAAGTATGAACAAATTGTATTGAAAGAAAAAAAACTTATAGAACAAATTAATGCTTTAGCAGATGATGAAAAAGTAAAAAAATATTTTGAATTAAGTAATCAAAATAATGAATTAGAAAATTTACAAAAAAAATTATATAAACAAATGAAGATTGAAGAATATTCATCTTGTAATCATATATGGATTACTGCAGTGCAAGATTATGATAGCTTTGAAGGACATAAACACGATTATTGCGGATGTATAAAATGTGGTTTGGATAAAAGCATTTTTCTAAGGAAACGTTATACGAAAATCTATAATAAAAAATTAGATTCTTTTACATTAGACCAACGAATAATGTATGATTTTATAGTAAGTGACAACACGTCAAGTAAAGGCATTAATACTAATATATTATGTAATTTAGATTTAGCAAAGGCAATATATTCTAAAATAAAAGAAGTACATCCTGATATAGATGATGAGACTGCAATAAAATATTTTAAGGTTGCACTTTATAATATAAGAAATAATAAAGGAAGCGATGAAAGAAAAGAAAGTAGAACAAAAAGATTGTCATTAAGCCCTAAATTTAATAAATGGACTGCGTTCGATGCTAGAAGGTATATATAATATTAATAATTTTTAGGTGGCATTTAGGTTGCAAATTTTTAAAAATTTAGGAATTCAATTTAATCTAAAATGAAACAAAAGATTAAAAATTGGTTAAAAATAAAGAAAAATATTATAAAAAAACAAAAGAGGTACAAAATTTTGATGCCCCCTGAAATCCCGTCAGAAATGGCGGGATACTTTGTTTTATAAGAGTTTTTGGTGATCTTTAAAGGCATTCAACCACCATCTAACCACCCATAGTTAATTTTTCTTTGATATTAGTTTAAATTTTATTGTTTCGTTTTAAACTTTATTTTGTTGAAAAACATAGATTTTTTAAATATTTAAATTTAGGAGTGCGTGATTTCAGTTTGTTCCCATAAAGAGAGCTTGTGCTCTCTCATTTGTTCTCTATTAGAAAAGTGATTGATAAAAGTGTAAAAAAATAGTAAAAATATGATATAATAAAAGCGGAAAGGATGGTATTGATATGACTAAATATGAAATGGGTAATTATTTTAATGATATCGATAAAAAAGGTTTAAATAAAACCTGGCATTCAATACTGTCTAAAACATTAAATAAGACATTTGAATCAGATATATTTATAGTAGATAATTTTGGAGAGTTATATGAAATTGGACTTGAACACGTTAATAAGAACAATAAAAAAGAAATGGGAAAATACTATACTCCAAAAGATGTCTCAGTATTAATGTCTAGATGGATGATAAATTTAAAGGGCGAAAAAATATGTGATGTTGGTTGTGGATGTGGAAATTTAATATTGTCATATTTAGAGTGCATTGGAATTGACGAAACAATAAAGTTAATAAATAATGGTCATTTATATTTATACGATTTGGATGGAGTAGCGCTAAATATATGTAAATATTCAATTGCTATAAAATATGGGAAAGAGTTATTAAAAAAAATAAAGGCAAAACATTGCGATTTTTTAAATAAAGATATTAAGTTGCCAAGAAATTGTAAAGTAATATCTAATCCACCATATTTTAAAATAAAAGAATATGGTGAGAACTGGGAAATAACAAAAGTTATAAATGATTCTAAGGAGTTATATTCAGCATTTATAGAAAAAATTATTACTCAAAGCGTTGCTTCAGTAATTATAACGCCATATAGTTTTATAGGCAGTGATAAATTCTATTCACTAAGGCAAATAATGAATAATTATAATGGATTTATAGTTCCATTTGATAATGTACCAGGAAATATTTTTAACGGAAGAAAACATGGAATATTTAATACTAATACTGGTAATTCAGTTAGAGCGGCAATTACAGTTGTTGAAAATGTTGAAAATATTAATGGATTTAGAATTGGTCCGTTAATAAGGTTTAAGACAGAAGAACGAAGTAAAATGTTAAATAACAATTTTCTATTGAAGTTAGTAAATGATAGGTATCAAGTTGTTAATTCTCATACAAAATCATTTTATAAATGCCATAAAGATTTATTAAAGATATTAGATTGCTGGGAAAAAAATTCAGATGATAAACTTGGGAACATTATTAATCTTAATATTGGAGAAAAAATATATTTGCCTACAACTTGTCGATATTTTACTGTAGGTTCAAAGAAAAATTTAAAACGTGATGGCAAAAGAGTAATATGCGTTAAAGATAAAGAAAAATATAATTATGTGTATTGTATGCTTAATTCTACATTTGCTTATTGGTACTGGAGATTATATGATGGTGGAATTAACTGTCCATTAACTAT
>CANRAT010000080.1 GCA_947628685.1 uncultured Bacilli bacterium | reverse complement strand
ATTAAACTAGTTTTAACATTATTACTATTTATGATATTTCCATATCTAGTTAACGCTGCTACCTTCCTTGAAGCTTCGACGCAAAGACCTGTAGTTGGTTCTGATGTCTATGTTTTATTAAGTGCCAACTATGGTAATTTTAATATTCGTGAAATCTATCTTCGTATTAAGTATGATCCAGCTTACTTAGAATATGAACAAACTTATTGGATTCAAGGTACTGGTGATACTAATACTAAAGATGGTTATATTTATATCAAAAAACCTAATAATGGTCGTATTTGGACCTCTGGTAACCAAATGCAATTCAAATTTAAAGTATTAAAAACTGGTGTTTCTAAAGTAGAAGTTGATTCTGTTGATGAAACTGGTAATGTTGTTAATGGTTATTATACTAATGGGGACCCTATAGCTCAGTCCTTTGCTAACGTTACTATTAATGCTGTCAATCCTAGTACTAGTACCTTTATTAGTGATTTAGGTGTTGAAGGTTATACTATGAGTCCAACTTTCAGCCGTACAACCTATGATTATCGTTTAACCGTTCCCTCTAATGTTACTAAAGTAAATATTAAAGCTACTAAAGGTGATGCTAATCAAACAATTACTGGTACTGGTGAAAGAAGACTAGAATATGGTTTAAATAGGGTAAGAGTAGTAGTAAGTGCTCAAGATGGTTCTTCTCGTACTTATCAAATTATGATTACTCGAACTGATAATCGTACTGGTGATACTACTTTAAAAAGTTTAGGTGTTTCTGATACCAGTATTGCTTATCAAAAAGATAAAACTACTTATGATGCCACTGTTGGTGTTAAAGTCGAATCAGTTTTAATTACCGCTACTGCTAATGACTCTAGTGCCACAATTACTGGTACTGGTACTAAACAACTAAATCCTGGTCTTAATACCTTTAATATCAAAGTAACATCTTCCAATGGGGCAGAAAGTACTTATACTATTAATATTACTCGTTCTAATGAAGATATTAATCCGACCTTACAAAGTAGTAAACTAAAATCTTTAAGAATAGATAATCTAGCTTTAGAACTAGGTACTAAAACTAATTATATCTATAGTATTAATAAAGAAACTTCATCTTTAAATCTAAATTATGAAACGGAAAGTGAAACAGCAACTGTTAAAGTTGAAGGTAATGAAAACTTAAAAAGTGGTTTTAATATCGTTAAAGTAACTGTTACCGAAAAAAACAATGATAAAACTGAATATACAATAATTGTCTATAAACATCCAGAAGATGCTACTTTAATTACTGATTTACAATCATCTATCACCAGTCCTGTTATCTATGAAACCGGTAATAAAGAAGAAAATATTATTCCAAGTAATTTACTAACATCTCTAAAAAATAATAATTATTACTTATATTATGATGTCGTTGATACTTATGGTGGATTATTATATCAAGTAAAATTACAAAATAATCTACCTAGTGAAGACTTAGATATCTCATTTACGAAAAAAGAAGGTAATACTTTATCTTATACGACTAAAATACCTGCTAATAATGAAATCTTATTATACTTAGAAGGTAAATATAAAGATGGTAATATCGTTCGTGTTTATTCTTATGAAAAACAAGGGAAGTATACTTTAATAACTGACGGTATTAAAGTAGATAATGGTTATATTACCTTTACTACTAATGGTGAATCTAATTATATCGTTACCACTAATGAATTAATTAAAGAAGAAAGTGCTTTTACTAAATTCTTTAATGAAATTAAAATCTATTTAATTATCGGTATTATCGTCTTAATAATTATTTTCATTCTTATTTCTAAAATTAATAAAAAAAGAAAAATTAAAGAATCTAATGAGCCATTATATTAATGGCTTTTTTAATTTTTCTGTGTTATTATATGTACATACTAATGGTGGAAGTGAGTTTTATGGATAATATTACTATTGATGATGTTTTAAGAGAAATAGAGAAATATAATCCTGAGGAAATCGATCGTGTTAAAAAAGCTTATAAAGTAGCTAGTATAGCTCATAAAAATCAAAAAAGAGAAAGTGGTGAACCATATATTATTCACCCTTTACATGTTTGTTTAAATTTAACTGCTTTTAAAGCTGATGGTGCTTCATTATGTGCTGGTTTACTTCATGATGTTGTCGAAGACACAGAACTTACTATCGCTGATATAAAACGTGATTTTGGTAATGATGTTGCTTTCTTAGTCGATGGTGTTACTAAGTTAAGTAATATGCATTTTAATAATAAAGATGAAGAAACTAATGCTAATATTAGAAGATTAATTAATAGTTTAAATGATGATGTTAGAATAATCATTATTAAACTATGTGATCGTCTTCATAACATGCAAACTCTATCATATAAAGAAGGATATAAACAAATAAGAAGTGCTGAAGAAACTTTATATATCTTTGTTCCCTTAGCATACTTTATTGGGGCTTTTAAATTAAAATGTGAACTAGAAGACTTATGTTTATTATACTTAGATAAATCTTCTTATGATATGTTAAAAACTAAAGAAAAAGAAATCGAAGAAGACTATGCTGAATGTTGTAAACAAGCCAGTCTTGATGTTGAAAAAATCTTAAAAGAAAATAATATTAAATTTGAATATCGTATTAAAATCTTAAATATCTATCACTTATATCAAAAATTAAATAAAGGATATAAACTAAATGATATTCATGACTTAGTTAACTTTAAATTAATCTTAGAAGATGATGAAGATCCATATCGTGTCTTAGGACTTATTCATAGATTATATACACCAATGAATAATAAATTCAAAGACTATATTGCTTGTCCTAAAACTAATATGTATCGTTCTCTACATACCACTGTCTTTGGTCCAAATAACCATTTATTACAATTTCAAATAAAAACTAAAACAATGGATGATATAAATTCTTTAGGTATAGCTGCTTACTGGAAATTCTTTAAAGGCGAAGCCCGTACTAAGATGCAATATGAACTAAAACTAAATTATCAATTCTTTAACACTTTAAGAGATTTAAATGCTGTTGTTAAAAGTGATTCTGACTTTATTGCTCGTGTTAAACAAGAGATATTCTCTAGTAATATTTATGTATATACTGCTAGTGGTGACTTAATTGAATTACCTAAAGGATCAACCATTATTGATTTTGCTTATAAATTACATTCTGAAATAGGTAACCATTTAAAAAAAGCTTATATTAATGGTAAAGAAGTAAAAATATTTCATAAACTATCTAATCATGATCGTATAATGTTACTTCATAATGAAAAAGCTCATCCTCATAAATCATGGCTTAAATATGCTATGACTGCTAAAGCTCGTCGAGCCATTAAAGATTATCTTAAATAAGATAATTATCTAATATATTAACATTCCCAAATATAAAAATATAATATGATATAAAATTATAAGTAGTAAAGAAGATGTTATTATGAAAAAGATAAGTATTAAAAAAATAATTCTATTTATAATCCCAATTTTCTTAATCATTGGTATAGCTATTTTGATAGTTAATTTAAAAAAAGAAGATAAACCAGCTGAAACTCCTGACTTAATTTTAAAATATCAAAATGCCGAAGTGGAATTAAATGAGGAAATTTATAATCTAGATTATATAACTAAAATAGAAAATGGCCATATTATTACCAACAAAGAATTAGTAGATACTACAACAATTGGTCAAAAAGAAGTTGAAATCGAAGTTGAAGATTTAAACAAGCAAATTAAAAAGATAACTTTATATATAGATGTTGTTGATACTGAAAAGCCAACTATAA
>CANRAT010000079.1 GCA_947628685.1 uncultured Bacilli bacterium | reverse complement strand
AAATTATAGGCGAAAAAAATAGCTAAAGTTCGCTATTTTTTCGTGTTTTTATATTTATTAGCTGTGAATAGTAACAAATAAATAAAAAATTGTATAAAAATTGTATAAAAACGTATTGACAAACATAATATTAAATGTTATATTATTTAAGGTTTTAATTAGATTTGCATATTGCAAATCTTTAATTAGGATATATTTGAAACACCTGGAGGTGTGGAAAGAAAGGAGATAAATATGCCAACAATAAACCAATTAGTTAGAAAGAATAGAACTAAGAAAACAAGAAAGAGTAAATCACCAGTTTTGAACATTGGATACAACAGCAAAGATAAAATACAAACTAACCAAAGTTCACCACAAAAACGTGGTGTTTGTACTCGTGTTGGAACAATGACACCTAAAAAACCAAACTCAGCTTTAAGAAAATATGCACGTGTTAGACTTTCAAACAATATGGAAGTTACTGCATATATACCTGGTGAGGGACATAACTTACAGGAACACAGTGTAGTTTTAATACGTGGTGGACGTGTTAAGGACTTAATCGGTGTTCGTTATCACATTGTTCGTGGAACACTTGATACAGCAGGAATTGAAAAACGTCGTCAAGGACGTAGTAAATATGGTACTAAAAAACCAAAAGCAGTTAAAAAATAAAGGAGGAAATTGAATGCGTAAAAGATGTGCAGTTAAAAGAGAAGTTTTAGCAGATCCTATATATAATTCAAAATTAGTTACTAAAATCATAAATACAATTATGAAAGATGGTAAAAAAGGTATTGCTCAAACAATCTTTTATGATGCTATGGAAACAGTTAAAGAAAAAACAAATCAAGAACCAATGGATGTACTATCTAAAGCACTTGAAAACATAAGTCCAGCGCTTGAAGTTAAATCTCGCCGTGTAGGTGGAGCAAACTATCAAGTACCAGTAGAGGTTAAAGCAGACCGTAAACAAGCATTAGGAATTCGTTGGTTAATAAATTATGCAAGACTACGTGGAGGACACTCTATGGCAGATAACCTTGCAAATGAAATAATTGATGCATCAAATGGTGTTGGTGCAGCAGTTAAAAAACGTGAAGAAACACATAGAATGGCAGAGGCTAATAAGGCATTTGCTCATTATAGATGGTAGGTGAGTAATATGGCTCGTGAATATAGTCTAGAAAATACACGTAATATTGGAATAATGGCACATATCGATGCAGGAAAAACAACATTTACAGAACGTGTTTTATTCCACACAGGTAAAATTCATAAAATTGGTGAAACACACGATGGTGAATCACAAATGGACTGGATGGAACAAGAACAAGAACGTGGTATTACAATAACTTCAGCAGCAACAACAGCGTACTGGAAAAAACATAGATTAAACATAATAGATACACCAGGGCATGTTGACTTTACAGTTGAAGTATCAAGATCACTTCGTGTACTTGATGGTGCAATCGCACTACTTGATGCTCAAGCAGGAGTTGAACCTCAAACTGAAACAGTTTGGAGACAAGCAACTGAATTTAAAGTTCCAAGAATGATATTCTGTAATAAAATGGACAAAATGGGTGCAAGTTTTGAATATAGTTTAAAAACTATTGATCAAAGACTTGGAGTTAATGCTAAACCTATACAATGGCCAATTGGTGCAGAAGGAGACTTTGATGGAATAGTTGATTTAGTTGAAATGAAAGCATATCATTATGACCATGATCAACACGAAGAACCAAAAGAAATCGAAATTCCAGAAGATTTAAAAGATTTAGTACAAGAAAAACGTAATGATTTAATTGAAGCAGTTGCAGAGTTCGATGATGAACTTATGGAAAAATATTTAGAAGGTGAAGAGGTTAGTATTGATCTTATAAAGCGTGCTATAAGAAAGGGAACACTAGAAGTTAAATTCTTCCCTGTACTTTGTGGTACTGCACTTGGTAATACAGGTGTTAAACTTGCTTTAGACGCTGTAATAGATTACTTACCAAGTCCAATAGATATTGAATCTATTAAGGGTGTAGATTTAGATGGTAAAGAAATTGAAAGACATCCAAAAGATACAGAACCATTCTCTGCACTAGCATTTAAAATCATGACAGACCCATTTGTAGGTAGATTATCATTCTTCCGTGTTTATTCAGGACACTTGGCAAGTGGATCATATGTACTTAATGCAACAAAAAATGTAAAAGAAAGAATTGGTCGTATACTTTTAATGCATGCCAATAACCGTACTGAAATTAGTGAAGTATGGACAGGAGATATAGCTGCAGCAGTAGGACTTAAAAATACAACAACTGGAGATACATTATGTGATGAAAAGAAACCTTGTATTCTTGAATCAATGGTATTCCCAGAACCTGTTATTGAACTTGCAGTTGAACCTAAATCAAAAGCAGATCAAGATAAAATGGCAACAGCGCTTCAAAAATTATCTGAAGAAGATCCAACATTTAGAGCATCAACAAACCATGAAACAGGTCAAACAATAATTGCTGGAATGGGTGAATTACACCTAGATATAATTGTTGACCGTATGAAAAGAGAATTTAATGTAGAAGCAAATATTGGGCAACCACAAGTTGCTTATCGTGAGACTATCACACAAGCAGCAGAATGTGAAGGTAAATACATTAAACAATCAGGTGGACGTGGACAATATGGACATGTATGGATTAAATTTGAACCAAATCCTGGTAAAGGATATGAATTTGTAGATGCAATTGTAGGTGGTGTTGTTCCAAGAGAATATATACCTGTAACTGATAAAGGACTTCAAGATGCACTTAAAACTGGTGTACTTGCAGGTTTCCCAATGATAGATGTTAAAGCAACTCTATTTGATGGTTCATATCACGAAGTTGACTCATCTGAAATGGCATTTAAAGTTGCTGCTAGTTTAGCATTAAAAGAAGCAAAGAACAAATGTAAAGCAGTACTTTTAGAGCCAATTATGAAAGTACAAGTAGTAGTTCCAGATGAGTACTTAGGAAACGTTATGGGAGATATTACTGCTCGTCGTGGACGTCCTATGGGTCAAGAGTCTCGTGGTAATGCAATTGCAATTGATGCAATGGTACCACTTTCAGAGATGTTTGGTTATGCAACTAGCCTAAGAAGTAACACTCAAGGTAGAGGGAATTTCGTTATGGAATTTGACCACTATGAAGAAGTTCCAAGAAATATTGCTGAAGAAGTAATAAAGAAAAATGGGAATTAATTAAAAACTTTATAAAAACACTTGATATTTTAATCAAAATGCTATAAAATTATAATGTGATAAATAAAGGAGGAGAAATTTATGGCAAAAGAAAAATATGATCGTTCAAAACCACATGTTAACATTGGTACTATTGGACACGTAGATCACGGTAAGACAACTTTAACAGCTGCAATTACTAGTGTTCTATCAAAAAAAGGATTAGCAAAAGCTGAAGGATATGCAGATATCGATAAAGCACCTGAAGAAAGAGAACGTGGTATTACTATTAATACTGCACACGTTGAGTATGAAACTGAAAAAAGACATTATGCTCACGTAGACTGCCCAGGACATGCTGACTATGTTAAAAACATGATTACTGGTGCTGCCCAAATGGATGGAGCAATCTTAGTTATTGCTGCAACTGATGGACCTATGGCTCAAACTCGTGAACACATTTTATTATCACGTCAAGTTGGAGTACCTCGTATGGTTGTATTCTTAAATAAATGTGATATGGTTGACGATGAAGAATTACTTGATTTAGTTGAAATGGAAGTTCGTGAATTATTAAACGAATATGGATATGATGGAGATAATACTCCAATAATTCGTGGATCTGCTCTAAAAGCTCTTGAAGGAGATGCTAAATATGAGCAATCTGTTATGGATTTAATGGATGCAGTTGATACTTGGATCGAAACTCCTGCTAGAGATACTGATAAACCATTCTTAATGCCAATTGAAGACGTTTTCACAATTACAGGACGTGGAACTGTTGTTACAGGACGTGTTGAAAGAGGTCAATTAAAATTAAATGATGAAGTTGAAATAGTTGGTTTAAAAGATACTAAGAAAACTGTTGTTACAGGAATTGAAATGTTCCGTAAATCACTTGATTATGCTGAATCAGGAGATAACGCTGGAGTTCTTCTTCGTGGTATAGCTCGTGAAGATGTTGAACGTGGTCAAGTACTTGCTAAACCTGGAACAGTTACACCTCATACTAAGTTTAAAGCACAAGTTTATGTTTTAACTAAAGAAGAAGGTGGAAGACATACTCC
>CANRAT010000078.1 GCA_947628685.1 uncultured Bacilli bacterium | reverse complement strand
CCATATTATACAAAAATATGTTATACTAAAGATGCAAAAGCACTAGATAGTATAACAAAGTTTATAGGGCTATTTGGAATAGAAGAGAAGAATATAGCCTGTAAAATAAGCGAGGGCGATAAAGATATGGAAGATATAGTAAAGAGAATAGAGAAGTATAGTGATGATGATGTAATGGGAGCATACAATTATAGACTATTTGAAAAAGAGATACTAGAAGAGAAAATAGATAATGCAAAAGAGCAAGGTTCTCAAAATAAAGCTTTAGAAATAGCAAAAAACATGCTTAAAGAAAATGCAGATATTAAATTTATATCAAAAGTAACAAATTTATCGATAGAAGAAATTAATAAATTAATAAGTTAAGTGGTATAGGGATTTAGATGACTAAATCCTTTTTCTATATTATTTATTTTAGAATACTTGAATAAAATCTTTTATAAGAGTATAATTTATATTAGGTGATGTAATGTGGTATGGATTTGGTTAGGAATAATTATTGCCCTAACTCTAATAGAAATATCAACTGTTAATTTAGTTACAGTATGGTATATTGCAAGTGCGGTAGTATCTTTGATTCTGTCAATATTTATAAATAATTTCTTTATTCAATTTTTAGTATTTGTAATACTTGGAACTATACTTTTATTTACAACGCGTAAATATCTATTAAGTATAATAGGTAAAAATGATCAAAAAACAAATTTAGATAGAGTTATTGGTATGGAAGCGATTGTAACAGAAGAAATAAATAAAAATATAGATGGTGAAGTTAAGGTAGATGGAAAAAGATGGACAGCAGTGTCAAACAAAAAAATCAAGGTAGGAAGTACAGTAAAAGTACTTGAAATAAATGGAGTAAAATTAAAAGTAGAGGAGGTAAAAGATTAATGGAAATTTTAATTATTATTCTAATTATTGTTGCTATTTTAATAATACCTAATATTAAAATAGTCCCACAAGCAAAGGCATATGTAATAGAAAGAGTAGGTTCATATTTTGCAACATGGTCTAATGGATTACACATTAAAATACCTTTTTTAGATAGAATATCTAACAAAGTAACACTAAAAGAAATCGTAAAAGATTTTGATCCTCAACCTGTTATTACAAAAGATAATGTAACTATGCAAATAGATACAGTTGTATACTTTCAAATAACAGATCCTAAACTTTATACTTATGGGGTTGAAAATCCTATAAATGCAATTGAAAATTTAACTGCAACAACACTCCGTAATATAATTGGTGAACTAGAACTCGATGAAACATTAACAAGCCGTGATCTTATAAATTCAAAGATGAGATCAATTCTAGATGAGGCAACAGATCCTTGGGGAATAAAAGTTAACAGAGTAGAAGTAAAAAACATACTTCCTCCAAGAGATATACAAGAAGCAATGGAAAAACAAATGCGTGCTGAACGCGAAAGAAGAGAATCAATTTTAAGAGCAGAGGGAGAAAAGAAATCTGCAATACTTATTGCAGAAGGTGAAAAAGAAAGTGCAATTTTAAGAGCAGAGGCTAAAAAACAGTCTCAAATTAAAGAAGCAGAAGGAAAATCAGAAGCACTTCTTAAAATAAAAAATGCAGAAGCTGAAGGTATAAAAATAATAAAAGATGCAAATCCTGATCAAAAAATTATAACTATGAAAAGCTTAGAGACATTAAATATGATGGCTAATGGTCAAGCAACAAAAATTATTATTCCATCTGATTTACAAAATATTGCAACTTTAGGTACAACTATAAAAGAAATGTTAAAAGATGAAAAAAAGTAATTTAAAAAATATATTTAGTGTAATTGTTTGGCCTATACTATTTGTAATAGGAGAGTTTTTTGTAGAATATATTTTTGTCGCAATATTTAACTATAAAGAAAAAGGAGCCATGAATAATAGTGAGTTTATAAACTATATTAATACTTTAGAATATCAAAATAAATTAACTGATTATATAAATTCTAAGGCTCTAGTAATAGCAATCATTACTATGATTATTTTTATACCAATATTTTATAAAGTATTTAAAAAATATAAAATTGATAGTAAACCAAAATTAAGTTACATATTTATATCAATAATACTTGGAGTAACAATTTCATTAATTTATAATATATCACTTTTTAATTTAAACAACATAGTACATATTACAAATAGTTTTGATAAATCAACTATTCCACTTTTAACACAAATAATATGTTCTGGAATATGTGGTCCAATACTTGAAGAGTTTTTGTTTAGAGGCATAGTTTATAATAAATTAAAATCTTTTTGTAAACCAATGACTGCAATAATATTATGTAGTGTGATATTTGGATTATTCCATATAGATATTATAAATGCTATATATGCATTTGGAGTAAGTTTTATGTTCATATATTTATATGAAAAATATAAAACTCTTAAAGCCCCAATTATAATGCATATATCACTTAATATGACTATAATACTTATGTTTAATGTAATAGTTAAGGATTATATATTACTTAATCTATTTCTAGTAATATTATCTACAGTAATTTTAATAATTTTAAAAAAATTTATAAAAAAAGATGTATAAATAAAAATTAAATACACAGTATAATAATGTCAATGAAATATTTGACAAAGAGGCCATTAAATAGCCTCTTTTATATATTTAAGAAAAATATAGAAACAATTAATACGAGTGCGAATAAATTCCAAATAATATAAGGAATAAGAAGAATAGATGATGTTTTATTAAGTTCTTTAGATTCATAATATAAAAATAGTGAACTAATAAAAACTATAACAGTATCTATAAGCGCTAAAAATGGGCTTTTTAAAGTAAAAAATAAAAATGAAAATACTTGATTAGAAAAATAATTTATAAGCAGTGCTTTATTATAGTCTTTAGTATCTTTATAACTATTATCTTTATATATTAAATAAATACTAATAGCAATTAATATATAAAGAATAGTCCAAACAATAGGGAATACTATCGGAGATGGCGCAAAAGATGGTTTATTTAAACCTTTATAAAAGATAGTATCACTTCTAAATAGTAATCCACCTATAAACCATGGTAATAAAATTCCTAAAAATTTTAACAAATTTTTCATGTAACACCTCTTTACATCTTATGATAAATGTATTAAAATATTATTGGTGAATCAAAAATGAATATTACTTTAAGTAAAAACGACGAAGTCGTTATGAAATTACTTCATTATTTTATAACTATGCAAGGTTATTCACCTGTTGTATTACACGGAGCGAAAGATGAAATATGGCTTGAAAAAAGCGATGCTGATTATAAAATAGTAAGAATAGTTTCAAATTATATACATAATGACGAACAGTTAGATTTTGATATGTTTAGAACAAAACAAATATTAAAAAAAATTAAAAGAAAAATGTTTTCTATAAGAATGGAAGCACTTTCCATATTCGTTAATTTAGGAGATAGTGTAGATCTTGAAAATAAAGACTTTGACAATATTAAATGTGCGAATGTAAAAGAAATAAAAGATTTAAAAAAATACTCTTTTATAACAAATGAATTTCCTAATATATTAGAAGTAGAAGATGTTAAAGAGGAAGGACTTGCACTTTTTATAAAATTAACAGATGATATAAATAGGAAGAATTTTGAAGAAACTAAAAAGGCTGAAGATGTATTTTCTAAAAAGAAACCTATTATGACTTACATATTTATGGTTATATGTTTTATTCTTTATGTATTAACAGCAATCGCATCTAATAATTTTATAGATTTAAATCCAAATGTACTTTATGATTATGGAGCTTTAGTAAATTTAGAGAGTATGAATAGTTTATTTGATTTATATAGACTTGTTTCATCAATATTTTTACATAGTGGTTTATTACACTTAATTTGTAATATGTATTCATTATATATACTTGGACCACAACTAGAAAGTTTCTTTGGTAAAGTAAAATATAGTTTAATATTTATTGGAAGCGGTATTATAGGAAATTTACTTTCAATGGCATTTTTACAGAATACTTATGTATCAGTAGGAGCAAGTGGCGCAATATTTGGATTACTTGGTGCATTACTTTATTTTGGATACCACTATAGAGTATATTTAAGTGGAGTAATAAAAAGCCAGATAATACCACTTATAATACTTAACCTTATGATAGGATTCATGGTAACTAGTATAAATAATTTAGCTCATATAGGAGGCCTTGTTGGTGGAGTATTAGTATCAATGGCAGTTGGAGTTAAATATAAGAGTAAAAAATCCGATATAATAAATGGAATAATAATGACAGCAATATTTGTTGGATTCTTATTATATATGATATTTTTTAGATAGAACGCAAGTTCTTTTTTTTTTAACTCTTGACACGTAGGGGGGGGGG
>CANRAT010000077.1 GCA_947628685.1 uncultured Bacilli bacterium | reverse complement strand
GATGGTGGTAGATTTGCAACATCTGACCTTAACGATCTTTATAGACGTGTTATTAATCGTAACAATCGTTTAAAGAAATTAATGGAATTAGGTGCTCCATCAATAATAATCCAAAATGAAAAACGTATGCTTCAAGAAGCAGTAGATGCGCTTTTTGATAATGGTAGACGTGGACGTAATATTACAGGAGCAGGAAATAGACCACTTAAGTCACTTGCTAGCATGTTAAAAGGTAAACAAGGACGTTTCCGTCAAAATTTACTTGGTAAACGTGTAGATTATTCTGGTCGTTCAGTTATAGTTGTTGGACCTAGTCTTAAAATGTATGAATGTGGTATTCCAAAAGAAATGGCGCTTGAACTATTCAAACCACACGTAATAAACGGACTAGTAACTAAAGAGATTGCAAGCAATATTAAAGTTGCAAAAAGAATGATAGATAATCAAGATCCAAGAATATGGGACGTTGTAGAAGAAAAAATCAAAGAACACCCTGTAATGTTAAACCGTGCTCCTACACTTCATAGACTTGGTATTCAAGCATTTGAACCAAAATTAATCGAAGGTAGAAGTATTCGTCTTCACCCACTTGTTTGTGCAGCATTCAATGCCGACTTTGATGGAGACCAAATGGCAGTACACGTACCTATAACAGAAGAAGCACAAGCAGAAGCAAGAATACTTATGTTAGGTGCTAATAACATCTTAAAACCATCTGATGGTAAACCAATCGTTACTCCAGGACAAGATATGGTACTTGGTAACTTCTATATAACAATAGAAAAAGCAGGATTACCAGGGGAAGGTAGAGTATTTAAAGATCCTAATGAAGTTTTGATGTGTTATGAAAGAAGAGAGATTACTCTTCATACAAGAATAGCTTTACCTGTAAATTCATTTAAACATAAAATATTCCCTGATAAATATATGGATAAATATTTAGTAACAACTCCAGGAAAAATTTTATTCAATGAAATATTCCCAGATACATTCCAATATATAGCAGAGGGAACAAGTGAAAATATAGAAAAAGTAACTCCTTCTAAATTCTTTATAAATAGAGGAGAGAATATACCTGAAAAAATAAAAGAAATGAAAGTAGTAGATGCATTTAATAAAGGTGTATTATCTAAATTAATTGCTCAAATTTATAAACGTTATCAAACTACTGAAACATCAGTAATGCTAGATAAATTGAAAGATTTAGGATTTAAATATTCAACATTATCAGGTATAAGTATAGCAATATCAGATATAAAAGAATCACAAAAGAAACCTGAAATAATTGCTAATAGCCAAGCATTAGTAGATCAAGTTAATAAACAATTTAAACGTGGACTTATAACAGAAGAAGAAAGATATAGTAAAGTAGTTCAAATTTGGACAGACACTAAAAAACAAATTACTGCTGAACTTGAAAACATGGTTAAAAATGATCCAGATAATCCAATCTGTATAATGATGACAAGTAAAGCTCGTGGAGATATGGGATCATATACACAACTTGTTGGTATGAGAGGACTATTCTCTAAACCAAATGGACAATCTGAAGAAATACCTGTTATATCATCATTTAGTGAAGGTATTACAGTTAACGAATTCTTCTTATCAACACACGGAACTCGTAAGGGTGCAGTTGATACAGCCTTAAAAACAGCAGATGCAGGTTACTTAACTCGTAGACTTGTCGATGTATCTCAAGATATAATAGTTAAAGAAGAAGATTGTGGAACTGAAGCAGGAACTATAGTTGAAGCATTTATAAATGATGCTGATGGTACTGTAATTGAATCTTTATATGACCGTATACTTGGAAGATTTACAAATAAAAAGATATTACACCCAGAAACTAAAGAAGTTATTTGTGAAAGAAATGCATATATAAATGAACAACTTGCAGATAAAATTATTGCTGCAGGAATTACAAAAGTTCCAATAAGAACAGTTTTAACTTGTAAGACAGAACACGGTGTATGCCAAAAATGTTATGGACGTAACCTTGCAACAGGACAAATTGTTGAAGAAGGAGAGGCTGTTGGTATAATGGCTGCTCAATCAATAGGTGAGCCAGGAACACAGTTAACCATGAGAACATTCAACACAGGTGGAGTTGCCGGAGATGACATTACTCAAGGTTTACCTCGTGTACAAGAATTATTTGAAGCTCGTAATCCAAAAGGTAAAGCAACAATTGCTGAAATTGGTGGCGTTATAACTAAGATAGAAGAAGAAAACGGTAAATATATTATTTACATAAAGAATGATGTTGAAACACGTAAACATTCAACAAATTATAGTGTAAAATTAGCAGTTGAAAAAGGTGAAGAAGTAAAAGCAGGTCAAAAATTAACTTATGGAGCAATTAGTCCAAAAGAGTTATTGGTTGTAACTGACCCTATTTCAACACAACAATATATACTTTCTGAAACACAAAAAGTATACCGTTCTCAAGGTGTTGATATATCTGATAAACACGTTGAAATTATTGCTAAACGTATGATTTCAAAAATTAAGATAATCAATTCTGGAGATTCATTCTTCCTACCTGGAACGATGGTTAATATAAATAAATTTACTGATGTAAATAAAGAATTAATTCTAGAAGGTAAACGTCCTGCAACAGGTAGACCAGTATTACTTGGAATAACTAAAGCATCCCTTGAGACAGATTCATTCTTATCAGCTGCTTCATTCCAAGAAACAACACGTATTTTAACAGATGCAGCAATCCATGGTAAGATTGATAAACTAGAAGGATTAAAAGAAAATGTTATACTTGGTAAATTAATACCAGCAGGAACAGGGGCTAAAAAATATAGAAATGCAACATATGAACTTGAATTAGATGGACTTGCTGAAGAACCATTAGAAGCATTAGAACAAGAATTATTAGATTAAAAGTGTAAACAAAAAAGTTTATACTTTTTTCATATTTATAAAAATTTAAAAATATGTTATTATAATGATAAGTAAGAAATAATAATCATATTTATATACAAAAAATTGTATAATATATTGTAGGTGAGATAATGAATAAAAAAATTTTAATTTGTATTTTATGTGTTGCTTTGCTTTTAACACTAACACTAATATTTATACCTAAAAAGAAAGAATTAAATGTACAAAAAATAGAAGCAACAGTTCTTTATAAAGATGATAATCTAATAAAATTTCAAGATAACGATAATGTCATTTATACATTTAATGAAAATGTAGATTTGCAAATAGGAGATTATGTAATATTAGAATATACAGGATTACTTGATAAAAATAAAGAAATTCAAGATGGAAAAATAATTAATTATGAAGTTATGACTGTAAATACTGATGAAGATAAAATACCTAGTGACTTTAAAGATAATGGAATATTTAGTACATACTATGTTATGGCATATAATAAATTAAAAGAATTATCACTTGATGAAAAAATAGGTCAACTATTACTTGGAAGATATCCAACTGATAAAGCAGTAGATGATTTAAAAAAGTATCATTTAAGTGGATTTGTATTATTTGAAAAAGATTTTAGAAATAAAACAAAAGATGAAGTTATATCAATGATAAAAAATCTTCAAGATAATTCTAAAATACCACTTTTAACTGCAGTAGATGAAGAAGGAGGAACTGTAGTCAGAGTAAGTAGTAATCCAAAGTTAATAGATTCTCCTTTTAAATCTCCAAAACAGTTATATGATGATGGACAATTCGATTTAATAAAAAGTGATACAATAAAGAAAAGTGAATTTTTAAATAGTTTAGGTCTTAATGTAAATCTAGCCCCTGTAGTTGATGTTACAACTAATCCTAGTGATTATATGTATAATAGGGCACTTGGTGAAAATACATATCTTACAAGTGAATTTGCTAAAACTGTAATAAGTGCAAGTAAAAATACAGGAGTTTCTTATACATTAAAACATTTTCCAGGTTATGGTAGCAATTTAGATACACATACTGGCAGTTCAACTGATTCAAGATCTCTAGAAGATATAAAAACTAAAGATTTACCTCCATTTGAAGCAGGAATAAATGCAGGAGCTGAAGCAGTCCTTGTAAGCCATAATATAGTTACTAGCATTGATAAATCCACACCAGCATCACTATCTGCAAGTGTTCATAATTTACTCAGAAATGAACTTAATTTTACAGGAATAATTATGACAGATGACCTAGATATGGGAGCAACTAAAG
The DNA here is from genome assembly GCA_947628685.1 of uncultured Bacilli bacterium. Taxonomy (GTDB): domain Bacteria; phylum Bacillota_I; class Bacilli_A; order RF39; family UBA660; genus UMGS1613. Next base: position 253 of record CANRAT010000077.1, on the reverse strand, counting down.
ATATAGAAAATAAATCAGTAAAAGCCTTATTAGCAGGTAACAATTTACTAATTACAACTGATTATGCTAAGAGTGTAAGTGAAATAAAATCTGCTTTACAAAATGGAACAATAAGTGAAAATCAAATAGATAAATTAGCATTTAAAGTTCTTGCTTGGAAATATTATAAAGGGCTTATGATGGATTTAAAATAAGATAGAAAAACTAATTAGGGAAACCTAATTTTTTTTATGTCTTGACACATAGGGGGGGG
>CANRAT010000076.1 GCA_947628685.1 uncultured Bacilli bacterium | reverse complement strand
CTATACATTTATTTTATCATTTAATCATAATAAAAACTACACAATTTCTTATGTAGTTCCTTAAACTGATGACATTGATTACTTCCTTTGATAACTCACCCAAATGTATGTTACGATTACTTTGAAAAATATAAAGATTACTATAAAAAAATAGGTAATATAATAAAAACTAATAATTTAAGAGTTGATATGCATCCTAGTGCTTATACTGTATTAAATAGTACTAAGGCAAATGTCTTATCATCTACAATTAATATACTCAAAAACTTGTCAAAAATGTATGAATATATGGATATAAATTCTATTTTAGTACTTCATGTTGGAAGTAGGGAAAATGGTAAAAAAGATTCTATAAAAAGATTTATAGAAAACTTTAACTTACTCGATAAAAAAATTCAAAAAATAATAGTACTAGAAAATGATGATAAAAGTTTTAATATTAGAAATGTACTTTCAATCTGTGAAAAACTAAATATCCCTATGGTTCTTGATTACCACCACTATAAATTAAATAAAAATAATGAAAAAATAGAAGATTATATAGAAAGAATATTTAATACTTGGGATGATACTCCTAAAATACATTTTTCATCTCCAAAAGATAAAAAAAATAAAAGAAGTCATAATGACTATATAAATAGTGATGATTTTATTGACTTTTTAGAGAAAATAAAGTTTACAAATCGTGATTTTGATGTTATGATAGAAGCCAAAAGGAAAGATGAGGCACTTTTTAGACTTATAAGAGAGCTTAAATATAAAACTGACTATAAAATAGAAAAAAATACAATTTTTTTGTAAAAAATTAAATAAAAAAAAGGAAATTTGGTTTTTTTGTCGTTTATTAATATTAGGAACACTGGAAGTGGTAGTATGAAACTAGATAATAGTACACTAAGCGAAATTAAAAATAGTTTGAATATAGTAGATGTAATTTCTAATTATGTAAAATTATCTTCAAAAGGTAAAAATTATTTTGGGATTTGTCCATTTCACGATGATCATTCTCCAAGTATGAGTGTTTCACCAGAAAGACAAATATATACATGTTTTTCTTGTGGCGCTACAGGAAATGTATTTAAATTTATTCAAGATTATGAAAATATAACGTTTATGGAAGCAGTTAAAAAATGCGCTAATATGGCAGGTATAATAATAGATGTAGGTGAAGTTAGAACTAAACAAAAATTTCAAGATTTATACGATATATATGAATTAAGTTTTAAATTTTATCAAAATAATTTAAACACTGAACTTGGCATACCAGCAAGAAATTATTTGCACTCAAGATCTTTAGATGATGCTACCATAAAAGAATTTGGAATAGGCTTATCTCTTGACAAGGTAGATTCATTATCAAAACTCTTGAAATCAAAAAAATATGATGATAAAACTTTGATTAGAAGTGGACTTGTAAATGAAAATGATTATAACCTATATGACATGTATAGAAACAGGATAATGTTCCCACTATATGACCTAAATGGCAAAGTAATAGGATTTAATGGCAGGATATATAATGGTGAAAAAGAAAGCAAATATATAAATTCTAAAGAAACAGATATCTTTAAAAAAAGAGAATTATTATATAATTACCACCGCGCTAGAGAAGAAGTTAGAAAGCAAAAAAATGTAATTATAATGGAAGGACCAATGGATGTTATTAGAGCTTATACAGCAGGAGTTAAAAACTGTGTTGCCGCACTTGGAACAGCATTTGGTAAAGAGCAAGCACTTCTAATTAGAAAATTATCTGATAACGTAATACTTTGTTTTGATGGTGATGCTGCAGGAGAAAAGGCAACTAAACTTGCTATAGAAGAACTTACTAAAATAGGTATATCTCCTAAAATAGTTAGATTAGAAGATAATAGTGATCCAGATGAGTACATACTAAAAAATGGTGGACAAGCATTTATAGATAAAATAAATAATCCAATGAATATAATGGAATTTAAAGAATCAGTGTTAAAAAATGAATACGATTTAAGTAAATCAGAAGATATGGCAAAATATATAAATAAAATGATAAGTGAAATAGATAATATAAATGATGATATTTTAAGAGAAGTAACTATTAATAAACTTAGTAAAGAAACAGATATAGATATAAATTTAATTAAAAGTAAATTAACAAAAAAAGATACACCTAAAATAGAAATTAAACCTAAAAAAGATATTAAAGAAAATAAATACATAAAATCTGAAAAATATTTAATATATTATATGTTGCAAAGTACTGATGTCATAAAGATGTATCAGAAGAAAATAACACATATGCCAACTGAGGTATATCGTCATCTAGCATTTCAGATAAACCAATTCTATAAGGACAATGGATATATGGATGTTGCAGATTTAATTACATATTTACAGGGTGATAGTGAATCAATAAAAGCAGTTGGTGAGATAACAACGCTTGATATACCAAATGAGGTAAATTTTGATGAAATAGATGATTATTTAAATAATATAAAAGAATATAACGAAAAAGAACAAACTAAAATATATAAAAAACAACTTAAAAGCGAACTTGATTATAATAAAAAATTAGAACTTGCAAAAAAAGCATTAGAAATAAAAATGAGGAGAGAAGAAAATGATTGATGAGATAAAAACGTTTGAAGAAAGAAAAGAAGAATTAGTTAAAATAGGAAAAGAAAAGGGATTTGTTACTTATGAGGAACTTGCTATCGCACTTAAAGGCCTTGATTTAGATGCTGATAGCCTTGATGAATTATATAATGTTTTTACAGAAAATAACATAGCAGTAGTATCAGAAAATGATGATAATGATGAATCTGAAGGAGACAAAATACTTTTAGATGATAATACACTTACAAAAGATTTAACAATTAATGATCCTGTTAGAATGTATTTAAAAGAAATAGGTCAAATAAGATTGTTAACTCTTACTGAAGAAAGTGAACTTGCAGATAGAATTTCAAATGGTGATGAAGAGGCTAAAAGTATACTTGCTGAGGCAAACCTTCGTTTAGTAGTTAGTATTGCAAAAAGATATGTAGGTCGTGGTATGCTATTTTTGGATTTAATACAAGAAGGTAATATAGGGCTAATGAAAGCAGTTGATAAATTTGATATAACAAAGGGATATAAATTTTCTACATATGCAACTTGGTGGATTAGACAAGCAATTACTCGTGCTATAGCAGATCAAGCACGTACAATACGTGTACCTGTTCACATGGTTGAGACAATTAATAAACTTGCACGTGTTCAAAGACAGTTAACACTCGAATTAAATAGAGAGCCAAGTGAAGAAGAAATTGCTAAGAAAATGAATACTACAGTTGAGAAGGTTAGAGAAATATATAAAATAAGTCAAGATCCTGTAAGTCTTGAAACACCAATAGGTGAAGAAGACGATTCTCATCTTGGAGATTTTATAAAAGATGAAAGAAACCAAAGTCCTGAAGAGTTTGCTACCAATGAAATGTTAAAAGAGGAAATAGCGCAAGTTCTTGAAACATTAACTGAAAGAGAAGAGAAAGTAATTCGTCTTAGATTTGGACTTGAAGACGGTAAACCAAGAACTCTAGAAGAAGTTGGCCAAATGTTTGGTGTAACAAGAGAGCGTATCCGTCAAATAGAAGCAAAAGCACTCCGTAAACTACGTCACCCATCACGTTCTAGAAAATTAAGAGATTACATGGGGGATTAATGATTTTACCAAAAAGGCTTCAAGCAGTAGCCACTTTAATTGAATTAAATGTACGTGTAATAGATGTTGGATGTGATCATGCTTTTCTAGATATATTTTTAACAAAAAAAAATAATAATAGATGTATAGCAACAGATATAAATAAAAATGCACTTGAAAATGCTAAAAGTAATATAAGTAAATATAATTTAACTGATAAAATACAAGTAAAATTAACTGATGGATTAAATGGTATAAATGTTTTAGATACTGATACTATAGTTATAAGTGGAATGGGAACACATACTATATTGGACATATTGAAAAAAGGTAGGCTTTCTAATACACTTATTATATCTTCTAATAATAATATAGAATTATTAAGAAGTGAAGTAATAAAATTAGGATATTATATAGATAGTGAAATATTTTTAATCGATAGAGGGAAACCTTATATAGTTATTAAGTTTTTAAAAGGAGAAAAAAAATATAAAAGAGTAGATATAGAATTAGGGCCTATATTAAAAACTAATAAGGAGTATATAAAGCACGTTATAAGTAAATATAATAAAATTTTAGATAGTATTAAAAAAACTAAAATTTTATTAAGACTAAAGTATAAATTTAAAATATTATTACTTAAAAGAAGATTAGGGTAACTTCAGACCTAATTTTTTTTTTAGTCTTGACACGTAGGGGGGGGGGGCGTGGTAGAATAGAAGTGTAAGGATAGTGACGTATATGAAAAATGGATTTACTTTAGTTGAGTTACTTGCAGTAATAGTAATACTAGCATTTATATCTTTAATTGCTATTCCACAAATACT
>CANRAT010000075.1 GCA_947628685.1 uncultured Bacilli bacterium | reverse complement strand
TAGCTAGGAAAATGGATTTTATGAATGGAAAAGAAGATAGAGATTTACAAGCACTTACTTGTCCATTATTAGTTAAAGCGGATGGAGAAAAAATGGGTAAAACGGCATCTGGAACACTATGGGTTTCTAGAGAAAAGACTACAGTATATGATTTTTATCAAGTATTTATCAATTCGTTTGATGAAGATGTAGAAAGGTTATTATCATTCTTTAGTGATTATGAAATGGAAGAAATAAAAAGAATGTGTAAAGAAGATATAAGAAATGCAAAAAAAATTATGGCATTTGAAGTTACAAAATTAGTACATGGAGAACAAGAGGCATTAAAAGTAAAAAAAGCAAGTGAAGATATTTTTGAAAATAAAGGTAATTCGGACAATACTGAAACGAAAAAAATATCTAAAGATATATTAAAAGAACCTATTAGTGTTATAGATGTATTAATGTTGTCAGGTATATTTGAATCAAAGTCTGAAGCTCGTAGATTAATTGAACAAAACGGAGTAAGTATTAATGGTAATAAAGTTACTTATGTTGATATGTTAATTGACATGAATTTACTAAAAAATGATTCTTTACTAATTCAAAAGGGAAAGAAAAAATTTATAAAATTAATTTTTAATTAGGAAATTGAAATAGCATTGATAAAAAACAACATTTCTGTTATAATAATCTAAATGCAAAGATCAAGAGGAGTAGACTAATATTTATTTCAAGAGAGCAAACAATAGGTGAAAGTTTGTATTAAATTTAGTTGAAGGTAGCTTGTGAGCTTATTTTCTGAAATATTAGTAAGATTATACGTATTGCTGCGTTAAGGTATAAAGATGCATATTATTAAATAATATGAACTAAGGTGGTACCGTGGACAAAAGTTCATCCTTATTAAAGGATGGACTTTTTTGTTTATAGAAAGGATGATATTATGCTAGATAAAAAATATAATGCTAATGAAAAAGAAGAGAAATGGTTAAATTATTGGAAAGAAAATAAAATATACGAGTTTAAACCAGATAAAAGAAAGGTGTATTCAATTGATACCCCACCTCCTACAGTTAATGGTAAAATTCACATAGGACATATTTTTTCATATTCTCAAGCCGAAATGATTGCTAGATATAAAAGAATAAGTGGTTATAATGTTTTTTATCCATTTGGATTTGATGATAATGGATTACCAAGTGAAAGATTAGTTGAAAAGGAACAAGGTAAAAAAGCACATGAAATAGGTAGAGAAAAATTTTCTGATTTGTGTTATAAGACAACAGATAAGTATGAATCAGAATTTAAAGAATTATTTTCAAGATTAGGTGTTAGTACTGACTGGAATATGTGCTATAAAACAGTTAGTCCATCAACTATTAAAATAAGTCAAACATCATTTCTAGATTTGATTGAAAAAGGACATTGCTATCACAAAGAAAGTCCTGCTTTATGGTGCAATGAATGTTTAACATCAATAGCTCAAGCAGAACTTGAAACTAAAACAATAAAAACAACTTTTAATTATATTAATTTTAAAACAGTTGAAGATAATGAAGAATTTACTATAGCTACTACAAGACCAGAATTACTTCCAGCAATAGTTTCTATATTTGTAAATCCAAATGATGAAGTTCATAATCATTTAATAGGTAAACATGCTCATATACCTGTTATTGATGTAGATGTTCCTATTATGGGTGATGAGAAGGTTGCTGTAGATAAAGGAACTGGAATAGTTATGTGTTGTACTTTTGGAGATCAAACTGATATTGAATGGTGGAAAAAATACAATTTACCTTTAAAATATATTTTTACTGATGACGGAAGAATTAATAAAGAAGTTCCAAATTATGGTGGAATGAAAATCAAAGAAGCTAGAAAACAAATAATTGAAGATTTACAAAATGGTGGTTATGTAGTTAAAATCGAGGATTTGGAGCACGAAGTACAAACGCATGAAAGGTGTGGCAAAGAGGTCGAATATTCCGTTATGAAACAATGGTTTATTGATATAATGAATCATAAAGAGGACTTTTTAAAAATAGGAAACGAAATCAATTGGTATCCAAAACATATGCATACTAGATATGAAGAATGGGTAAATAATGTTGCATGGGATTGGTGTATTTCAAGGCAAAGATATTTTGGTGTTCCATTTCCTGTTTGGTACTGTAAAGAGTGTGGAAATCCAGTATTCGCAAAAAAGGAAGATTTACCAGTAAATCCATTAGTTGATACACCTAGTTTAAAAGAATGCCCTAAATGTAAATGTAAAAAGTTTATCCCTGAGACAGATGTTATGGATACATGGGCAACTTCTTCAGTTACGCCATTAATCAATATGAAATATGGTAATGAAAATAATTATGAAGATATTTTAAAACCGATGAGTTTAAGAACAAATGCTTCAGAGATAATACGTACTTGGGATTTCTATACAATTGTAAAAAGCTTTTATCATTTTGGTAAAAGGCCATGGGATAATGTTATGATTTCAGGATTTGTTATGGCAAACAAGGGCGAAAAAATCAGTAAGAGTAAAGGAAATTCTAAAGTTGAGCCAATGGATGCAATAAATCAATATTCAGCTGATGTAGTTCGTTATTGGGCTGCCTCAGGAAGGCTTGGGACTGATATTACATATAATGAAGAAACATTACTTCGCGGTAAAAAATTAGTAAATAAAATATGGAATGTATCAAAATTTATTCAAATGCATCTTGAAGATTATAAAGATAAAAACTTTAAAGATTTTGAATATGTAGATAAGTGGATAATAGGCAATTACATAGATATGGAACGTGAATTCTTAAAATATCTAGATAATTATGAAATAGGTTTAGCGCTTAATATATTAGAAAAATTCTTTTGGAATTTCTGTGATAATTATATTGAAATAGTAAAACATAGATTATATAGAAAAGAAGAATTTGGTGATATTCCAAGATATTCAGGTCAAAAAACTATTTATATACTGCTTTATAAATTATTACAAGACTTCAGTATATTTTTCCCATATATAACAGAAGAAATATATCAAGATATATATCACGATAATATATCTATCCATTTAACTAATATAAAGTCTCTTAATTATTCATTTGATGATGAGGTTAAATATGGGAATTTAATGTGTGAAATAATTAGTTCTGTAAGAGGTGAAAAATCAATAAATAATTTAACTTTAAAAACGCCAGTTAAATTATTAGATATTGATTGTGATAAAAATATAAAAAATGCTATTTTAAGTTCTATTAAAGATTTTAAAGCAACATTATTTATTGAAGAATTAAAAATTAATGATATAGATAATAACTATAAGATAAATAAAATAGAATTAGAAAAAGAAATATCCGATATTTAATTTTCATTATATTTGATTTATCTAGTATTAAAATGGTAAATATCAAAAGTATTTATCATTTTTATTTATCTTGTAAATTATATTTTAAATGTGCTACAATGTAGTTGTAATATATAACATCACCATACTTAAATTATTGATTTTTAGTTAGGTTACACTGACTATTACACAAAAAAATTAAAGAATATATTTAAAAGGAGATTTTAATTATGATTAAACCAAAATGTTTAAAAAAAGGGGATAAGGTTGCAATAGTAAGTTTATCATCAGGACTTATAGGTGAAGAACCTTTTATTCACAAATATTATTTAGGAAAAAAGAGATTAGAAGAAGAATTTGGTCTAGAAGTTGTTGCTATGCCTAATGCATTAAAAGGAGTTAAATTTATAGAAGAACACCCTGAATTAAGAGCAAAAGATTTAATGGATGCTTTTAAAGATAAAACTATTAAAGGAATTATATGCACAATAGGAGGACTTGATACAATTAGAATTGCTCCATACATAGATTATGATGTTATAAAAAATAATCCCAAAATTTTTATGGGATATTCAGATACGACTGCAAATCACTTTATGATGCAAAAAGCAGGAATTGTATCTTATTATGGTCCTTGTTTAATGACTGATTTTGCTGAATACGTAAAGATGTTTGACTATACAAAAGATTCTGTAAGAGAGGTACTATTTAATGGTACTAAAAATTATGAAATAAAATCGAGTGAGTATTGGAGTGATGATTTTGTTCCTTGGGGTGAAGAGAACATAAATGTAGAAAAAAAGGTAAGAAAAGAAGAACATGGATATGAACTTCTTCAAGGAAGTGGAAAAATTGTAGGAAAACTACTTGGTGGATGTATAGATGCTTTTCCAATATATGTGGGCACACCTATATGGCCAATAATTGATGAATGGAGAGATAAAATACTATTTTTGGAAACTAGTGAAGATTCATTATCGCCCGATATTTTACAATATTATTTAATGAATTTGGGCGCGCAAGGTATATTTGATGTAATAAAAGGTATAATTATTGGAAAACCAAAAGACGAAAAATATTATGAAGAATATAAAGAAGTATATAAGAAAATATTAAAATATTTTAATAAAGAAGATTTACCAGTCCTTTATAATATAAATTTTGGCCATGCTGTTCCAATTACAACATTACCTATAGGAACTGATGTAGAAGTAGACTTTGATAACAAGAAAATTACATTAGTTGAGAGTCCAATTGATAAATAGTAATTAAAATTTATA
>CANRAT010000074.1 GCA_947628685.1 uncultured Bacilli bacterium | reverse complement strand
GATATGGTTATTAATAAAATTAAAGACATTGAAGATAAATTCTTCTTTGAAAAAATCATTATTGTCATGGAATCTACCGGTATGTATTCCCTTCATCCTGCGTGCTATCTTTCTTCTAATGAATACTTGAATAACTTTCATACCGAGGTTTACCATATCAATGCTTGCGATTTTGATAAATATAAGAAAAGTTTCCATGACTTAGAAAAAGAAGATGGTATTGATGCTTACATTCTTGCTGATTATGCAAGAGTAGGCAGAACTAAATCTCTTTATCCTTTTAGAGGTTCTCAATACTTGGCTCTTCAACGTCTTACAAGACAAAGATACCACATTTGCAAAGATTTGATAAGAGAAAAAACGTATATTATGAATAATTTATATCTTTCTTTCTCTGGTCTTATTTCTTTAAACAAAAATGATTTGCCTTTCTCTGACTTGTTTGGTGCTACTTCTTCTGCTTTCTTTGAAGAATTTGTATCTCCTGATCAATTTGCTGAGTCTTCTTTAGAAGAACTTATGGATTTTATTTCTGTTAAGGGGAAAAATCATACTAAAACCCCAGAAAGTAAAGCTTCTTCTTTACAAAAAGCTGTTCGTTCTTCTTATCGTCTTGACCAAACCGCATATGAGCCAATTAATATTGCAATTGCTTCTTCTCTAAACACTATTAAGTTCTATCAACAACAACTTAAAATGATTGATAAAGCTATCTTAAATACTGTTCTTGGTTTAGATTCTAATGTTTATAACATTCTGTTATCTATCCGTGGTATTGGTAAAGTGTATGCTGCTGGTATTATGGCAGAAATCGGTAATATTGATAGATTCTCTCATAATTCAAAATTAGCTAAATATGCTGGCCTTTATTGGAAAAGAAATCAATCTGGAGAATTCGATAGTCAAGATAAAAAATCTTCTAAAAAGTCTAACAAATATCTTAGATACTATCTTGTAGAAGCAACTGCTTCTTGTGTAAGACAAGGCTTCCCATTTATCAAAGACTTTTATAACATCAAATATAATGAAGTTACTAAACATCAACATAAACGCGCACTCGTTTTATCTGCTCGTAAACTTGAAAGATTGATTTTTGGATTGCTGCGAAAAAATCAATATTACAAACCTTTGGACTCAGTTCAAAATTCAAAGAACATTTAGTTCGTCTTGTTAGGCGAACGTCTGTTTCAACTTTCGTTGAAATCTTTTTAGCATGCGCTAATTTATTTAAATATATTAAAAATATATCTAAAACTTTTTAATTTTACCTATTGACTTTTACCAGATGTTCTTATACTTCTATTCTACCACGCCCCCCCCCCTATATGTCAAGACTAAAAAAAATTAGGTTTGCATTTCCCTAATTATTGTTTGAATCTATTAATCTACATATGTTACTGTATCAGTACCACAATTTTTAAACATATCTTTTGTATTAACTTTTGCTTCATCTACTACCCATTTATCTTTTGACACAAAAATCTTTTTTAAGTTAGAACACCAACAAAACATGTATTGCATACTTGTTACACTACTTGTATCAAAATCTCTTAAATCTAGTTCTGTTAAACTGGAACATCCGGTAAACATACTATGCATAGTTGTTACTTTAGATGTATCAAATTTTTCTCCAAAATTTATCTCTCTTAAATTTGTACAATCATGGAACATACCATTCATATATTTTACTTTAGATGTATCAAAACTACTTAAATTTAATGTCGTTAAACTGGAACATCCTGAAAACATGCCGCCCATCGATTCTAAACTTGATGTATTGAACATACTTAAATCTAATTTTTCTAATTTAGTACAACCTTGGAACATACCAGTCATAGTAACTACTTTTGATGTATTCCAGTTACTTAAATCTAGTTCTGTTAAACTGGAACATCCGGTAAACATACCATACATACTTCCCGTTTTTGATACATCCCAACTACTTAAATCCAATTTTTTTAAGTTTTTACAATCTGCAAAAACATAATTCATACCACTTTTTACTTTTGATGTATCAAAATTACTTACATCTAATTCCTTTAAATTCTCGCATCCATCAAACATGTGCGCTATAGAAGTAAGATTACTTGTATCAAGCAAATTAAATGTTATATTTGTTAATCCTTTAAAATAAGTAAACATATAAGTTGCATCAGTATTTGTTTGTATTATATTGTTGCTATATACATATATAGTATCTTTATCATCATAATACGCCATTACTTCCCCGTCAGAAGATACAGATGTACTTTCAAATGATGTTAATTCTTCTTTTGTTATTCCTTCTGATAGTATACCTTCTGGTAAAAATATTATCTCTTTTATAATCGTATCTGCTGTACTAGAAGTTGCATTCTCATTTCCTGCTAATTGTTTTATGTTTTTATTAAATTCTGTTCCTTTTAAAAGCATGCTTTCTTTTATCTCTTTATATAACTTCATATCTTCATTTTCTATTCTTGCATAATAATCTTTTATTTTTCCTTTTATTATTCTTACTACTTTTTTGTTTTCTACTAAAAGTCCTCCACTTTCTATTCTATTACCACTTGTTTCTACTTGTATCTTTTTACCATTTAACTCTATTGCTTTACCATCATCTACTATAGTATAAAGTCCATTAGGTACATTTCTATTTATCTCTTCATTTATAAGAGATGTTTCTACTGCTCTTACATATTCACTTGCGCTTATTTCAAGTGAACTTATTCTTGACTTTTCTATTAAGTGTAATACTTGTGGAATAGCAATAAGTGAGATTATTGCTAGTATTACTATTACTGCAAGTAACTCAACTAAAGTAAATCCCTTTTTCATATACGTCACTATCCTTACACTTCCATTTTACCACGCCCCCCCCCCCTACGTGTCAAGACTAAAAAAAATTAGGTTTCCCTAATTGCAGTTCTTTTAATTAAATTTACTTATTTTGTTAAATGGAAATATTCTTATTGAAGTAGTACCAACAATATCTTTCTTTTTTATTAAACCTATTCTATAATCTCTACTATCTGAAGAATTTCCTCTATTATCACCCATTACAAAGTAATAACCATCAGGTATTTTTTCTATATTATATAATTCTTTTAAATTAAAATCTGAGGTTCTAGAAGTTTCTATATCGTTTACTAACTCACCATTAATATACAAATTATTATCCTTATATTCTATACTTTCACCAGGAAGTCCTATAATTCTTTTTATCAATTTAGTATTTTCAAAATTTATTACAACTATATCAAACCTTTTATAGGTTTTATCTAGTTTATTTAAAATTAATACATCACCATCCATTAAAGTTGAATTCATAGATGCTCCATCTACTCTAACAGGAGTTGCTATAAAAATTCTAAATAATACTACAACAAATATTATTACTATATAAGGATATATCTCTTTAATAAATTTTTTCATTTTATCACCTAACAAAAATAAGGCTTAAAAGCCTTACACTCTTTCTTTAATCTTTGGTGTTTTAGAAGTTTTTCTAATCCAAGTTGGTTTAGCTTTTCTAACTTTTCCTTTTTTAATTACAGTTATACTATCAATTTTTGGTGAATTAACAGGTAATGTTTTTTCAGTTCCAACATTTCCTGATATTTTTCTAACTGTAAATGTTTTACTTACACCAGAACCTTTTATAGCCATAACCAATCCTTCAAAAGATTGTATTCTAACTTTTTTATTACCATTTGAATCTATTTCATCAATTTTTAAATCTACTCTAACTGTATTTCCTACTCTAAATTCTGGTAAATCAGTTCTAATTTGTTTTTTAGTAATTTTATCAACTAAATTCACAATGTCACTCTCCTTTATTTAATTTATGATCTTGAATAATAAATTATTTTTAAATTTCAGCGGATCACGTTTTTAATGATATCATAATTTTATTATATTTTCAAGTATTTTTTACTTATTTTCTATTAAATCACTTATTTTATTTATAAATTGACCACTAATATCCTCTAGAGTATTTAAATAAGCGTACACAGCCTGCAAAAACTCTTCTTCTTTTAAATCACTTCTATTAATATTTAATATTTCTCTATTTAGTGTCATATTAGGTATTAAATTAAATTTAGTACACAACTTTGAATAATCAGATATTAAATCTTCAAATTCACTAATTATTTCACTTCTTTTAATATCATTTGGAAGAAGTTTATAATACTCTATAAGTCCCCTAAATGCTTGTTTTTCTAAATCCATTATTTTACCTTTATCATTTCATCTGATCTATAAGAATTTAGTTTATCCATTATACTCACTAAACGATTAGTTGCAACTTTCATACCACTTATTTGTTTATATTTGCTTTTTATTTCAAAATAAGATTTAATAGTTAATTCATCCTTTCTGGATTTTTTTCTTCTAACTTCATTTTGTCTTTCAATTTCTTTTGTTCCTACTTTTTTTTCTATTAATTTATCTATGTGCAGAATCTCAGCCCTAAGGGCATTTATAGATTCCTTAGAACAATCCTTTGAATCAAGCATAACACTCATATCTGCTTGTAATTGTCTTTTCTTAGATTGTAATTCTTTTACTGTTTTTTCACTTATCATCTACAACCACCTACTATATATTAAATATACTACAAATAGAATTTAATTTCAATAGAAACTGAACAAAAGTCAAAAATAAATTTTGACCTAAATGCCATCACTGGCATTTTTTTCTACTTCATTGAGACTTTGCCTCTCCATAGACCAATTTCGGATAGTTGCTACCCTAATACATTTTTAATTTGTCAAAATTTTACTTGACTTGCAGTTCTAAGCCATTCTTCAT
>CANRAT010000073.1 GCA_947628685.1 uncultured Bacilli bacterium | reverse complement strand
TATAATTTAAGATTAATAGATAGTAATATGCCAGAATATTTAGGAGATGTTTTACTAAATTCTTATGCTTTAGAAAATAAAAATTTGAAAGACTTATTTTTAAAATACAGTCATTTTACAGATAAAAACTTTGCATTAAAAAAACTTGGAGACTTTTTAGAGGGCATAAGTTTTGGTTTTTTCCCAAGCGTTAAATGGAATGGAATTAATGATGTAAATGGTGGATTAATCGTTGTAAAAAAGGATGGAAAAGTTGTAATTTTGGATTTAATTTATTTTAAACAAACTGTTATAAATTACTTAATAGAAGAAACAAAACTTGATTCACCAAGTTCAACTAGATATCATATGTTAGAGCTATATGAAGAAAATGGAAAGATTTATTTTAAACTAAATCTTCAAATAAGGTATAAAAAATAGTGAGAGTTATTAAATACAACCTTGGACAACATTATTTACTGATGAAAAACAAGTATGGCTTAATGATGAAGAAGATTAAATTTTAAAAATTAGATTAAAGTCAGTTGGAATGAATGCTTCTGATTACATTAGACAATTAATTGTGTGATATAAATTAAAAGCCATAAGAAGAATTTTATAATGCAATTAAAGGTGATAGCACTATTGGTAATAATCAAAATCAGATTGTACAAATGGCAAATGCAAGAAAGATTATAGATGTTTTACATTTTAATAAAGAAATTGATAAAATTAAATTAATTAGTTATTGATATAAGAAAATAAATATTTGCACTCTGAAAAAAATTAATAAATTTGTAATAATGTAGTATTAATAAATAATATAATATGTCATTAGTAAGTTAGATATTATGGGAGGATAATAAATGATAAATTTGTTTAAATTTTATGAAAATAATGTAAAGAAAGATGAATATTATTATAAATTTTATGAAGATTTAGTTACTCACCCTCATAGGTTAAGTGATGAAATTAAAACAGCATTTGATATAGAAAAAAATGAAGATTATTTAGATTTTGAAATCTTTGATGAAGAAGAAGCAATAGAAAAATTTAAGGGATTATGTGAACCTAATTTAGATATAAGTTCTGATAAGAATAAAAGACTGTTTTATTATTTATGTTTTTATCTTTATAAGAATGGGTATGTTATAAAAGAATTTCCTAGATTATTATCAAGACCACCAGAAGATCCTTATGATTTTACTAGCGATGAAATAAAAAATAGAATATTATCTCTTAATATGGATCGCAATGGTACAGTACCATATATAGTTAGAAGAAAACTTGTTGCAAATTTAACTTTTGAAAAACAATCATTAATAGTAGTGGAAGATGATATTGACACAATATTCCAGAGAATATCAACGAGAAATGCAACATTTGAATCTATGTCAACAGATGAAAAATTAAAGGAAATAGCAAACTGCATTGAATTTATGTTGCGTGAAGATGATAAATATAAGGAAGTAAATTATAATGAAGTTGCTTTTGAATATATTAACAACGAGATAGTAAAAGAATATAGAAAAAAGATACAATGTTTTAGACACGCTTATAGGGAAGCAATTAAAGAAAGGGAAAAATTAACGAAAGCACAGAAAGAATTTTTGATAGATTATGGTATAATAATTATTAAAGTTATTTATCAAATTTTAAAAAATGATATAGGAGATTAATATGAATAGAACTGATTATGACCAAATTATTCATAGTCAATTTGAAGATATAGCAATTATTGACTATGGAATTGTTAAGGGGAATGAAACAATAGTTTTTATTAAAGCAGGGCAAGATGGATCAATGTATGGCTACCAAAATAAATATTTGAAGATAGCAGATAATATAAATAAAAAGTTTGGTTATACTGTTATTTGTTCTTCAAATCCATTTGATGGTACGAATCCATTAGATAATGCAATAAAAGTAATAGAAGATTATTGTAACGAACAAGAAATTGATGATTATAAAATTTTTTATATGGGACATTCAAATGGGGCTTTAATAGGTGCTTGGTTTGGTGTCAATTATCCTAGAATAAAAAGAATGCTTTTAGTAAACGGCCCTCTTATATATAATTGGCATAAAACAAAAGAAGGAATACAAAAATTTTCAGGAGAAAAATTAGTGTTAGTATATGGAAGTTTAGATCAATCGTTTCAATATACTGGACTCATTAAGCCATTGGAAAATGAAAAGATAAAATTGGAAATAATAGAAGGTCAAGACCATCATTTTTCAAGAGATACTTTTGACTTTAAAAAACTACCAGAAAAATTTTTGTTAAATTAGTTGTTTGGAGATTATCAAGAAAAAAATAGAATTTTTAAATACTTAAAAAGAAAGAGAAGAATAAAACGGCAACGATATGAATATGGAAAATTGGGAAAAAAATAGATAATGTTTTAGAATACACAACTAATATAGAAAAAATAAAAATCAGCGATTATGATAACAATAGTTATTATGATTTGTATAATGTTATCTAATATGTGAGGTGGACTATAAAACAAAGAACAACATTCTGTTTTTGGAATAAATTGTTTTACACCAACTGTATTAAAAGAAATAATTTTAGGGTAGAAATAATAAATAAAATTATAAGGATTTGGGTATTCACATATAAGAATTTGATGTGTACAAATTCAGTGCTTGCTAGGCACAATTTATATTCCAAATAACAGTAAAACACTATCGATTTTTATAGATAGTGTTTTTAGTTTTAATAAAATTTTTCAATTTTTAATGGATTATTTTTTACAATTTTTAGGTTATATTTTATTCTTAATATCTTTTTTATTTTAGACAGTATTTTATCGGTGTCACATTTGGTATTAAAAATATCTATTGCTGAATTAATATGATTTTTTATAGAACAAGAAGATAAACAATTTCTTATATATCCATTTGCTAGATAAAATGCTACTGCTTCTGGCACTATAAATTCTTGTATATATTCACTATAATTGTTGAAAAAAGGTAGCCATTTTCTTTCAAATTCTTCATCAGTTATATCTTTATCATCAATCATCAATATCACCATATATAACTTCCTTTATGATAATTTCTTCAGCAATACTTTTTAAACTATTCATTTTTTGAGTCCAAAGTAATGAATTTTTTTGTTTTAATTCTTCTGTAATGGTTGTATCATTGTTAATTAGTTGTTTCATTAAAAATTCAAATTTTTCTAAAGCATTATTACTGACTAAAAAAAGATATTCGTTAAGTCTTTCTTTTATAAGTAATTTTTGATATAAAGTTTTTTTATATTGTTTTAAATAATTAAGTTTTAATAAGCCATATTTATTTATTGGTTTATTTTCTTTTTTAGATAGTATAAGATTAGGTAAATAATAATCCCCATATTTAATATAATTTAATTTCATAATTTTAATCCTTTCTTTTAATAAAGAATTATTAAGTAGTATTGTTATTATTTTTAGGTACCCATTTAGGTACTCAAATAGTAAAATTTGATAAAATTATTTAATTTTTAATAATTAGATTTAATTTTAAAATGCTTAAAATATAAGGAAATAATAAACAATAATTTATTTTATGTATATATATATTCAGCCCCCTGAAAGAGCCCGTACGGGCTCGTTTTTTTGCTTATTTTACAAGGGCTTTTAGTGATTTTTAAAAGCATTCAACCACCCAATCAACTACCCATAGTTAATTTTTCTTTGATATTAACTTAAATTTTATTGTTTCGTTTTAAACTTTATTTTGTTGAAAAACATAGATTTTTAAAATATTTAAATTTAAGAGTGTGTGATTTCAGTTTGCCTCCTGAAATTCCCATCGTGAGAGGGGAATGCTTTTTATGAGGTTTTGCAAAGAAATTATGAAACCGCATATTTAATGACGACATTAAAATTTTTAATAGATATATAAATAAAAAAACATATAAAAAATTTAATACTAAAATAATAAATATAATAAAAAGTGTGTTATAATTAGTTTAGTGAATTAACCTATATCGATAAAAAAACTATTAATTATTTAGTTGATTAAAAATGAAAAAACTTAGTAATACAAGGTAAAATTATTTTATATTATTTAATTACATAGAAATATTAAATTGGAAATAAGTCATAAATATAATAATAGTAAATTTTTAAAAAAATTTAAAAAGAAAGGAGAATAACTATGAAATTAGAAGAATATAAATCGGGGGAATACAAGCAAGGGAATGGATATAAAGCATTTTTACCAAGCAACATCAATTATAATTGGGGTTGGGATGATACAAAATTAGATTCTTTACTTGCCGAAGCAAATAGGCAAATAGGAGAATTAAACGCATATTCATTACTTCTTCCTAATGTTGATTTATATATTAAAATGCATGTAAAAATTGAAGCAAACAAGTCTAGTAAAATAGAGGGAACAAAAACAACCATTGAGGAAGATTTATCTGATTTACAAGATATAAACCCAGAAAAAAGAGATGATTGGGAAGAAGTTCAAAATTATGTTAAAGCAACTAATCATGGTATTGCTAGAATTAATGATGGGTTTCCAGTATGCAATAGATTAATTAGAGAAATACATAAGATATTATTAAGTGGTGTTAGAGGAGAAAAAAAGACACCAGGAAAATTTAGAATTTCACAAAATTGGATTGGTGGAACAATGCCATCTAATGCAGCATATGTACCTCCATTAGTAGAAGATGTTACTGATTGTTTAAAAGACCTAGAACTATTTATTAATAATGAGGAAATTGATACACCAGATTTGATAAAAATTGCTATAATTCATTATCAATTTGAATCAATACACCCATTTTTGGACGGAAATGGAAGAATTGGTAGATTATTAATACCTTTATATTTGCAAAGTAAAAAATATTTAGATAATCCATGTTTATATATATCATTCTTTTTTGAAAAAAATAGAGACTTATATTATCAAAAATTAAATGATGTTAGAGTTAAAAATGATATTATTGGATGGATAAAGTTCTTTTTAGAGGGAATAATAGAAACAGCAAAAATTGCGAAAGAAAAATTTAAAAAAGTTGTTGAACTTACTAAAAAGGTTGATAGTAAAATATCATACCTAAAAGTTAAATATGATAATGCTAAAAAAATTATTGACTATTTTTATGATGAACCATACTCATCAAGAAAAAAAATATCTGAAACATTAGAAATGCCAGAATCTACTGTTAATGGTGTAATAAAGGAATTGAAGTCTGCTAATATAATAAAAGAAACAACTGGATATAGTAGAAATCAAATATTTGTATTTTATGAGTATGTAGAGATATTTTTATCTGAATAATTTATAAAACGAAAAAGTCAAAAAATTTGTTCTTAAAAAATTTATAAAACGAAAAAGTCAAAAAATTCGTTCTATAAAAAAATATAAAACAAAAAAGTCAAAAAATTATTTTATGAAATTTTGATGCCCTCTGAAATCCCGTCAGAAATGGCGGGATACTTTGTTTTATAAGAGTTTTAGTAAGTAATAAGGAGAAAGGGCGTGATGATAATTAAAGTCATTAAATATGAGAATCAAGCTCGTAAAATTCTAGCCAATAATATTATTTATTTTAGAT
>CANRAT010000072.1 GCA_947628685.1 uncultured Bacilli bacterium | reverse complement strand
ATAGAAGTGTAAGTAAACTAAAGGAGGAAGATGAATATGAGAAGAGGATTCACATTAATAGAGTTACTTGCAGTAATAGTAATACTAGAAATAATAGCATTAATAGCAACACCCATTATATTAAATATAATAGGAGATACAAAAAAAGAAAGTGATAAAAGAAGTATAGAACTATATGGAGATGCAATAAAAAATGCAGTAGCAGATTATGCATTAAATAATCCGTTAGAGGAAGTAACATTCGAAATTTTAGAAAGTGAAAATTTAATCAAATATGAAGGATCAAGAGTAGAATGTGAGACACATGAAATATATAGTGATGGTAAATTATATTTAGATGGTTGTAAAGTTGATGGAAAAACAGTTGATTATTCATATGGTGAAAAGCAAGAAGAAAAGTATATACAAGTATATAAACCACAGTATTATTGGTATGGAACAACTACTTATAAAGTATCCACAGTGTTTAATGGAGAAAAAAGTCAAACTCCACCAGATGGCCATGATTTTTATATAGGTTTAGATTTGAGTAGTTCAAATGTTGTACTAGCGGCATATGCATGTTTTAAAAGAAATGGAAATGAGTATTGTTTAAAAGGTTATGATAAAACAGTATATGACACAAATGTTTCTATAATAAAAGATGCATTTAAAGATGTAGTTGATGATGGTAGTTTTTGTTCTTTTTCTGATTCTTACTCTTACTGCTATGATAGTGCGGTGGGTGCCAGTGCTTATTCGTTTGGCAGTGTTGATGCGCGCGGTGTTGTGGGCGGCTGCGGCGTGAATAGTGGTGGCGGTTTCTATTGCAATGAGTGGTAGTTGCCCTGCCCTTAGTTATCTAAGATCTTTAATCCTAATTTGCCTAAGGCAAATTAAAGTGCCGAACGAGAGTGTAGGCACAAGATGTCGATGTCTCTTTGGGACATTGACAGACGCTTTGTAGTATGTTGTATGATGTAATTAAGGAGAATGAATTATGTTAGAAACATATTATAAATATAGACTGGAATATAAAGATAATATATTATTTATTAAAGTAGGCAGTTTTTACGAAACCTTTGATAAAGATGCTTTAATACTAAATAAGCTATTTGGATATAAAATAAAAAGAATTAAAGATAAAATAAAAGTTGGATTTCCATTAAGTAGATTAGATTATGTATTAAGATTAATAGGTAATATTAATTATACTATAATAGATAATAAAGAAATAAAAGAAAAAAGATTTAAAGATAATGAATATAATAACTATGATTTTAATATCAATAGTATTATATTAAAAGGTATTAGAACAGATAAGATATATGATACATTAAATAATAGATTGCTTGATAATAATATTGATAATATAATAACTAAAATAGAATTAATAATTGGTAAGAATATCTAATGATATTTTTATAGGGATATCTAGAATAAAAGGACAGTTCTTTTTCTGATTCTAACTCTAACTGCAATGATAGTGCGGTGGGTGCCAATGCTAATTCGAATGGCAATGTTGATGCGAACGATGATGTGAGCAACTGCAACGTGAATAGTGATGGCAGTTTCTATTGCAATGAGTGGTAGTTGCCCTGCCCTCAGATTTTCTAGTTTCTATTTTATTAAGTGATTAATAAATATAGTCTAGAAACATGGGTATTCCTTGTGGTAACACAAAATATGTAGTAAATGAAAATTTAGATTAGTAAATTAATTGAAAATCTTTGTTTTCTATAGTTACTACTTTTTTTATGGAGGTATCTATGTACGAGAAATATAAAATTCATGATAATTTAATAATTGGTAGAGTTGCTAGAAAGACTATAAGATATATAGAAAAAAACACTACTAATTTCCCAAATAGTTATAATGTTTTAAAAACTAGAATAATAGATAGTTGTTATAACATATTAGAATGTATATATAGAGCAAATATATTTCAAGAAAAAAGTGATAAGAAAGAAATAATAGTCAATATACAAATGCTTAATTTTTATTTGGAAGAGGCACTAAGAAAAGATTTAATAAATAATAAAAAGTTTATTAGTTATACAAATCATTTAATAGAAATAGATAAAATGGTTAGAGGATGGTTAAAGTGTGAAGAGGTTAAATAATTTGTACAATGATATGTTGAATTTAAGCAATATAATAAGAATGACTGATAAAGTGTGTGTGAAGGTTAGAAATAAAAAACTAGTAGATAGGTTTGAAACTTATAAGGCTGAACATATCGTTAATATAAAAAATAGATTAGAAAGTAAGAATGTTGTATTTGATAAATACAACATTTTCATGATTACTGATCCAAAATGCAGAATAGTTATGAGTTTAAATATAGAAGATAAGATAATTAATCACTTAGTATCTAAGTACATACTTAATAAAGTATTTGAATCAAAATACATAGATAGTATGGTTGCTACTAGAAAAAATAAAGGGACTAGTTATGGCATAAAGTTATTAAAAAAATATCTTAATGAAATAAAATTTAAATATAATAATTTTTATATACTTAAAATAGATATTAAAAAATATTTTTATAGCATTGACCATAATGTTTTAAAAAACATACTTAGAAAACATATTAAAGATAATGATGCACTAAATATATTAGATAATATTATAGATAGTAGCAATTTAGAATATATAAATAAAAAAATCAATAATTTAAAAGTAAAAAGAATAAAACATTTGAATAATGAATATTTAATCAAAGAGACAATTGATATACCTTTATATAAGTTTGGGAAAGGAGTAAGTATTGGAAATCAAACATCACAAAATTTTGGCCTTATATATTTATGTGAATTAAATCATTTTATAAAAGAAAAGTTGCATATTAAATATTTAATCAATTATATGGATGACTTTGTTATAATTCATCAAGATAAGAAATATCTTCAATATTGTTTGAATAATATTGAAAAATTTTTATTAGAATATAAATTAGAACTTAATATAAACAAAACAAAAATTGATAGTATTAAAAATGGCATAGATTTTTTGGGATATAGGTTTTATTTGAAAAGTAATAAAGTAATAATTAAACTTAGAAATAGAACAAAAAAGAATTTTAAAAGAAAGGTTAAAAACATGAAGTTATTATTAAATAATAACTATATTAATGGTGATAACTATAAAAATAAGTTATCTAGTTATAAAGGATTACTTAAATATAGTAGTTGTAAGAATTTGTACTATAAGAATATAGCAAAATAGACAAGTATTAAGCTCGTCTATTTTATTATGAATTTATCATTATTAACATCTATAGTAATATTGTCTCCAAAGGATATATTATCTTCTATAATTGTATTAGCAAGTAAAGTTTCTATATTTTTACTTATAAATCTTTTCATAGGTCTTGCTCCATACTTCTCATCATAAGAATTATCAATTATATATTTTTTAGCGTTATCAGTTAAATTAATTGAAATATGCATGTTAGATAGTCTATTTTCAATATTTTTAATGATATTATCTAAGATATCATATAATACTTCTTTAGATAAACTATTAAATATAATAATTTCATCAATCCTATTTATGAATTCAGGTTTAAATGTATGCCTTAAATCTTCCATAACAAGTTCATTGGAATTAGAATCATTATTTAAGATATATTCACTACCTAGGTTAGATGTCATAATTATAATAGTATTTTTAAAGTCAACGGTTCTACCTTGTGAATCAGTAATTCTTCCATCATCAAGTATTTGAAGTAATATATTAAATACATCTTTATGAGCCTTTTCTATTTCATCAAAAAGAACTATACTATAGGGATTTCTTCTTACTGCTTCAGTAAGTTGTCCACCCTCATCATATCCAACATATCCTGGAGGGGCTCCTACAAGTCTAGATACTGAGTGTGCTTCCATATATTCACTCATATCAATTCTAACTATGTGTTTTTCATCATCAAACAACTCTTCTGCTAGTGTTCTTGCAACTTCTGTTTTACCAACACCAGTAGGACCTAAAAATATAAATGAACCAATTGGTCTATTAGGATCTTTAATGCCTGCTCTAGCTCTTTTTATTGCTTCACTAACAAGTTCTAGGGCACTATCTTGTCCTTTAACTCTTTTAGCCATATTTTCTTTTAAGTGAAGTAGTTTTTCTTTTTCTCCACCAACTAGTTTACTTACAGGAATATTAGTCCATTTAGAAACAATACTAGCAATTGATTCATCATCAACTACATCACTTAATATTTCATTTTTATTTTTTTCATTTAACTGTTCTAATTCTTTTTCAAGTTTAGGTAAAGTGCCATGTCTTAATATGGCTGCTTTTTCATAGTCATAATTATCTTCTGCTTTTTCAAGTTCAAATGTAGCCTTTTCTATTTCTTCTTTCTTTTTATTTATATTAACATTAATATTTTTTTCTTCTTCCCAGTTGTTTCTAAGTAGAGATTCTTTTGCTTTTAATTTATCTAATTTTTCATTGATTTCATTAATCCTATTTTTAGATATTTCATCTTTTTCTTTCTTTAACGCTTCTTTTTCTATTTGTAGTTGCATAATCTCTCTAGTTAATGTATCAAGTTCTGTTGGGACTGATTCCATTTGTACTTTTATAGTCGCACATGCTTCATCAACTAAATCTATTGCTTTATCAGGTAAGAATCTATCTGTTATATATCTATCAGATAGTGTTGCAGCAGCAATTAGTGCTTTATCTTTAATAGTTACCCCGTGGTATACCTCAAATCTTGATTTTAAACCTCTTAAGATAGTTATTGTATCAAGTACTGTTGGTGCTTGAACTAATACCTTTTGAAATCTACGTTCTAAAGCACCATCTTTTTCAATATATTTTCTATATTCGTTTAAAGTAGTCGCACCAATACAAAGTATTTCCCCTCTTGCAAGCATTGGTTTGAGTAAGTTTCCTGCATCCATAGCGCCTTCTAAAGCACCAGCACCTACAATTAAGTGTATTTCATCTATAAATAGTATTATTCTACCATCAGAATCTTTAATTTCTTTAAGAACTGCTTTTAATCTCTCTTCAAACTCACCACGATATTTAGCACCTGCAATTAAGGCTCCCATATCAAGTTCCCAAATAGTTTTATTTTTTAGACTATTTGGAACATCACCTTTAACTATACGTAGGGCAAGCCCTTCTACAATAGCAGTTTTACCAACACCAGGTTCACCAATAAGTACAGGATTATTTTTAGTTTTACGAGATAGTATTCTAGTTATATTTCTTATCTCTTCATCTCTGCCTATTACGGGATCTATTTTTCCATCTTTAGCAGCAGCAACTATATCTCTACCATATTTTTCAAGAACATTTTGTAATGATTCACCATACATATTATTATCCATTTTAATCACCTCACATATACATTATACACATATTTTAGCACTTGTCAAGTGTGAGTGCCAAAATGTGACAAAAAAATAAAAAACTTAATGTGTTTCGCTTGCTTCTAGATATAGATTTATAGTATAATTTAATAGGAACATTTAATGTGGGTGTCGCCTTCTTATCTTTAAAAAGAAGGGAGGTAGATATAATGAAACTTAAAACTTTTATAATAAAGGTTTTGTATCTAATTTCTATAATTTTATTACTCTCTACCTTACTGGTATTAGCGATAAAAAAATAGACACTCATCAGTAATGATAAGTGTCACCAATAATTGTGGCGACATTCACTTACGAAATTGAATGTTCCTCTTTTTTATTATATGAAGTTTCCTTCACTACATACATAATAGCACACCAATTTTATTTTGTCAAACTTAAAAATTAGTGAGATTGCGTTTCCAAAGTCGGGAGATTTAAAAAAATACCTTTTAAACAAAATAAAAGTAGCTAATACCTAAAAATTGCTTTATAATTGAATTGTAACAAACAATAGAAAGCAGGTACTAGCTATATGAATATTATACCATTAATTAACGATTTTACTAGTAGTTTTAATGAAATTTTTAAAACTTGTTAATTATTATTATGATATCCCGTTTTAAATAAAGTTATG
>CANRAT010000071.1 GCA_947628685.1 uncultured Bacilli bacterium | reverse complement strand
CAAATTAATTGAACTTTAAATTTATAATAATAAAAACTACACAATTTCTTATGTAGTTTCTTAAACTGATGACATTGGGAAGTAATTCTGATGTCATTCTAAAAAAAGTAATATCATTTTTTATATTATATTTTAATATGTTTTCTAAAGCATTAAAATTGCTTTTAATAACACTATCTAATTTTTCATTACCCTTAATTCCTAATTTTTTATAGTTTGTATATGTAAGCGTATGTGATGAGGTTTCATTAATTGTAACAGGTACACATGCATATCCAAGTCTTATTTTCATAATATCACCGTTATTAGTATAAATAGAAAGGAGTTTTTTATGAGTCTTAAAAAAGTTAAAATTATAAGTGCGATAGGAATATTTTTACTTTGCTTTTTATTTCATTTTATATATGAAATTATGCCTAATAGCCTAACAGCAATATTTTTTCCTGTTAATGAATCTATTTGGGAACACCAAAAGTTAATGTTTACAAGTGTAGTTATGTGGGGAATAGTTGAATATTTAATACTTGAAAAGTGCAAAGTCAAATACAATAATTTTTTTACTTCTTTATTTATATCCGCACTCACTATAATACCTATATTTTTAATTATTTATTTACCATTTTATTATAAAATAGGTCCTAAAATGTTTTTAAATATTGGAGTTATGGGTTTTGCAATTATTATATCTCAAGTTATAAGTTATTTTATATTAAAATCTAAAAATTTTGGAAAATTAAATATTATATCTTTCATACTTATTATTATATCTTATATCACTTTAGCGTACCTAACTTATAATCCTATAAAATGTGAACTTTTCTTTGATACACAAGATGAAAAATATGGAATAAACAATTATAATGTTTAGTCCTTTTTATATAAATAAAAGAGAGCCTAAGCTCTCAATCTATATAAACACCTTATCTTATGATAAGAATGGGTGTAGCAAAATATTAAACACTCTAGTTATAGTATATTTATATTAAATGAAAAATATTCATATTTTTATCTTACATAAATAATATATTCTAAACTTTTAATTTTGTGAATGATTTTATATTACGAATTTAAGTAATTCTACATAGTGTGACCAAGTCAATTGGGCAGGCAGTGCCTGCCCTTTTTGAAACATATAAAATTTTCTCATATTTTTAAGACTTCTAGTGGAATAACCTTTACCTAATTCCAGAGTTAATTTTTTAGAATATTCTTTGATTAAATTATCTCCATATTTTGCTCTAGATTCACCACCCTGTGCTTCCACTAGTAATTTACCTACATTATAGTAAGTCATTAAATCACTTTTATTTTTTGAATAATCTTTTGCTTTTTTATAAATCTCATTATTTATTAACTCTTGTTTTATTTCATTATAATAGTTCATAATTCACTTCCTAACTTATATACAGTTTCATATATTCTTTCATCTGATGAATATTCAAGTATAAAGTTATTCCCTTTTTTACAAATTATAATTCCTATAGTCTTATCATGATAAACATTTTTTATATGCTTATCTATATAGTTCATATAAACTTGTATTTGACCTATGTGGTCTTTTTTTAACTCTGTTACCTTTAATTCAACTACAATAAAGCAATTATAAATGTAATTAAATAAAAGTAAATCTATGTAATTATACTCAGTGCCAATCTTTATTTTGTATTCACTCTTTATATAAGTAAAACCATCTCCAAGTTCAGTTAAAAAGTTATCTAAATCTTCTAATATTAACTTTTTTAATATGAATTCACTTATTTTTTCATAGTTATAACTATTTTTAATCAATATTGGATTTTTTATAAAATCATTTACTTTAGTATTTTCTTTATTTATTAATTTTTCTTTCGTTTTATCATCAAGTCTTTCATATTCTTCATTTTTTACTTTTTTTCTTAATTCTCTCACACTTAAGTTTTGCTCTTCTGTTATTTTTAGATAATAATTTATTTGATTTATATCTTTTAGTGGAATAAGTTCTCTATAGTGAGTCCAAGATAGGTGCCTCAATGAGGCACCTTTTTCAATTATATTATAAAATTGTCTCATTCTTTTTAATGCGCTTATTGTATACCCTTTACCAAGTTCACTAGTAAGTCTAATAGAATATTCTTTAATGATTCCATCTCCATAATGCTTTCTTGCTTTAGAAAGTAATTTACCTACATTATAGTAAGTCATCAAATCACTTTTGTTCTTTGAATAATCTTTTACCTTTTTGTAAATTTCATTATTTACTAATTCTTGTTTTATCTCATTATAATAGTTCATATTCCTCCTTGTTTTATACATGTTTTAATATTAAATCCGCCATCTTTTAATTTTACTTTAATACTACCATTTAAATCTGTTCTATATACTTTACTATCACTTAATATATCTAACACTTCACTTTTAGGATGTCCATATTTATTATTAAGACCTACTGATATAATAGATATTTTAGGAGATATTTTATTTATAAAATTTATATCAGTACTTGTATTAGAACCATGATGCCCTACTTTTAATATATCTATATTTTCTATATTATATTTTTTAAGTATGTTATTTTCTACTTCTTTACTCGCATCTCCCATGAATAATAATTTATTATTATCAATTTCAGTATATAAAATATTACTATTATCATTTTCATTATTATAAAGTTTTGTATTTAGAAAATAAAATTTATATTTACCAATATTTATCTTTTCTATATTGTTATAATATTTTATATTTTTATTATTTAATGTATTTATTAATTCTTTTTCTAAATCATTAAATTCATCATTATTTAAAATAACTTTATTAACTTTAAAATTATTTACTAAATTAATACTACTACCAGAGTGATCAAAATCTCCATGAGTTAATATTAAATAATCTATATCTTTAATACCTTCACTTTTTAAATAATTTATAATATCACTCGATGTATCATAGTTTATTAATCCTCCAGTATCTATTAATATATCTCCATTGTTATATGGAAGATGTATTAAAGTACTATCTCCTTGTTTTACATCTATAAATGTAACGTATGGATTATTTTTTATATAATTTATATTGTGGTGTATAAAGATTAAAGCGATTATTAGCATTAAATATTTATATTTTCTTTTATATAGCATTATAAGTATAAATGTAATTAAAATATAATATAAAATTATAATAATTATATTTACTTTGCACATTACTATTTCTATTTTAAAATTTTCCATAAATATAGAAATGTTTTCCATTAAATCAATAATAAATTTATATATAAAATCAAGTGGTTTAATTATAAGTACTAAAAGTGATAATGGAAACACTATAATCGATACTAGTGGTACAAATATAATATTATTTAAAATAGTCATTATATTTATACTAAAAAAATTATTTATAAGTATTGGTATACTAGCTAAGAATGATATTAGAGATATCATAAGAGTTTTTTTAAAATAATTTTTATAATTATTAATAAGTTTATTAAAACATACTAAATAAATTGATATGGTATATGAAAATTTAAAACCTGTATTATATATATTATAAGGATTAATTATTAAATTAAGACAAAGTATTATTATAAGAACTTTTAAAGTTGGTAATTTTAGATTTAAAACTTTATTTATAAAAAGAAAGATAAATAATAAACTTGCTCTTATAACTGATGGAGTAAAATTAGTTAAAAAAGCATAAAAAATTAAAAATATTATTACAAATATATAATTTATATTACTTTTTTTTAATTTATTTAAGATAAACAATATTAGGCTTGATAAGAGTGCTATATGCATACCACTAACAGAAAAAAGATGGCTTACTCCATTAGTTTGATATGTTTCAGTGTTGATTTCGCTACTATCTCCTAATATAAATGTATTAAGGTAATTATAGCCTTTCATTTTATTTATTCTATTTATTAAATATTTTTTTATTTTATATAATATATTTTTGCATTTACTAACTAAATAAATATTATCTGCACTAATAGAGTAATATGTATTTTTACTTAACATGTAATTTCTATAATTAAATAAATTAAAATTTGTATTATTACTAAGAGGATTTAATGCACCAATTACTTCTATTTTATCCCCTAAATTAATATCTATATTTTTATAATAATATACTATTATATTTTCTTTTGCTTTAAGAGTAATAGTAGTTTTTTTATCATCAATTTTAATATTAGTTACAATTCCTGTTATACTTTCAGTATTTATGTCATATTTACTCTTTACATGATTTAATTTATAAATTAGATTAAATATAGTAAAAAAGGTTAAAACTATAATAAATATATTAGAGTTTAATATAGTCTTTAATCTTTGAATATACTTTTTCACCTATTCCTGATACATTAATTATTTCTTCAAGTGATTTAAAACCATTATTTTTTTCTCTATATTCTATTATAGCTTTAGCCTTTGATTCTCCTATTCCACTTAAGGTCATAAGTTCATCTAGTGTTGCTGTATTTATAGATATTTTATCAGTAGTAGTTGGAGTATTTAAACTACTAGAACTATTTGTTTTATTTCCATTTGTATTTACAACATCATCTTCAGTTATACATGCATCGTTTTCATTGTCAGGGCACTTACACTCATACTCTAAATATACTATTTCCTTTTCTGTTTCTTTAAATTTTGATATTTCATCATTTGAATATATTATTATTACCATTTCATCAACAATTTTTTTACTTAAATTAATATATTCAGTGTTTGCGCCATCAATTAGTCCTCCTGCTAAATTGATTACATCAATTACTCTTGAGGTAGTAGGTGCATTGTAAGTTCCAGGATTTTTTACATATCCTTTAATATCTACTATTACATTTTCTTTTCTGTCTTCTTTATCTTCTTCGTTCTCTTGTGATTCTATTTTTATAGTTTCAATTTCATTATTATTATCTTTTTTTATTAGTGGATATAATAAAGAAAATAATAAAACGAAAAGAATTACTATTAAAATTATTAGTATTTTGTATTTTTCAATATAATATTTTATTCTTCCCATATTTTCCTTTCTAGTGATTTTCCTATATATATCATACTCTGTAAAATTCAAATTTCCTTTTTTTTTACGAAAAAAAATAGAAAAATCTATTTTTTTAATCTATATATGTAACTTCATTAGTCCCACAACCCGAAAACATATTATCTTGTTTAATTTCAACATTTATTATCCATTTATCTCTTGACACTTTTATTTCACTTAAACTTTTGCATCCAAAAAACATTCTGCTCATATCATTTACTTTTGAAGTATCCCAATTACTTAAATCTAAGTTTGTTAGACTTGAGCATCCTTGAAACATTCCATATAAGCTTGTTGCTGAACTTATATCCCAATCACTTATATTTAACTTAACTAATGAACTACATCCTTCAAACATACTTCCTATCTTTGCATGTGATGTATCAAAATGATTCAAATCTAATTCCTTTAAACCTTTACATCCAAAAAACATTCTGCTCATATCATTTACTTTTGAAGTATCCCAATTACTTAAATCTAAGTTTGTTAGACTTGAGCATCCTTGAAACATTCCATATAAATCTGTTGCTGAACTTGTATCCCAATCACTTATATTTAACTTAACTAATGAGCTACATCCTTCAAACATTCTTCCTATATTTGCATGTGATGTATCAAAATGATTCAAATCTAACTCTTTTAATCCTTTACATCCATAAAACATATATGCCATGTTTTTTGCACTTCTAGTATCCCAGTTACTTACGTCTAATCTCTCTAAACTACTACAATCCTCAAACATTCCAGACCAGGTACCACCAAAGCTAGTTACGCTTAATACATCAAAATTACTTAAATCTAGTTCTGTTAGGCTTGAACAATCTTGAAACATACCACTCATGATTGTTACTTTAGATGTATCAAAAAGGTTAAATTTTATATTTAATAATTCTTTGAAACGTTTAAACATTTTATCACAATTAGCATTACCTAATATATAACCTTCACTATAAATATATACTGTATTATCTCCATCATAATATGCTATTACACT
>CANRAT010000070.1 GCA_947628685.1 uncultured Bacilli bacterium | reverse complement strand
TCCCTTTTACCACGCCCCCCCCCCCCCACGTGTCAAGAGTTAAAAAAATGTTTAAATTACTAGGTAAAAATAAAGATATGTGATATAATTGATTTATGCGAGGAGTTTTAATATGATTTTTTTATTTGCAATTTTTACTATAATACTTTTTATAGTAAACAAATTTATAAATTTTAAAAATTCTTATTTAAAGGCTATTTCAAAATATCTATTTATTGCATTTCTATTTAGTATAGTTCTAGAACTTACCTTATTTAATTTTAGACATTATGAATCTTTATTATTTAAAAATAATTATAAAGAATTAACTGATTTTACTTATAGTGGAATTACCTGTATAGATGATTTATGCCAAGTTGATGAAATTATAGATGAAGAAACTGATACAAAACAAATAGATGCATATATTGAAATTACTGATATTGATGAAAAAATAAATAATATTTATATTGACTTTAATGGAAAGAAGAAATTAACATTTTCTTATGATTTACTATTTACAGATGAAGCAAATAAACTATATTTAGATGCTGGTGAGAGAACTTATGTAAATAATGTTGAAAATAGTAAATATTTAAAAGTTCATTCAAGTGGAAATAGTTCAAGTATAAAGATTGTTTTTAATAAGAGCGTTAAAAATTTTAGTTTAAATACTATATCTATTAATAAAGAAGTTCCACTTTTTATTAGCAATTATCGTTTATTTATAACTCTATTTGTGGTTTTATTTATATTAATAATAAATCCAAAATCTGAATTTTATAATATAAAATTTGATAATAAAAAAGCAAAATTAGTAACAATTATATTCATTATATGTTTGACAGTTTTATCATATAGATTAACTCTTTATAATTCAAAAACAAAAGCATCTACACCTACTTCACAATATGTTCAGTACCACAATTTAGCCCATGCATTATCTCTTGGTCACTTCTATCTAGATTTAGATGTAGATGATAGATTATTAAATTTAGAAAATCCATATGATACTAATTACCGTGATTCAGTATTAGAAAGATATGAAGAATATTATTGGGATTATGCATATTACAATGGAAAATATTATTCTTATTTTGGTGTTGTACCTTGTATATTACTATATTTACCAGTTTACTTTTTAACAGGTTACGATTTACCTAATAATATTGCAATTACTATTTCTACATTTATATTTATTTGTTCATTATTTTATTTAATATATCAAATAATAAAGAAATATTTTAAGAAAACACCTTATTTGTGGTATATGCTTTTATCTACATTCTTTATATTTTCTAGTGGAATTGCTGCATTTGTTGGCTACCCTACATTCTATAACATACCAATTATTTTAGGGGTTGCATTTTCTTCGCTATCACTTGCTTTATATATAAAATCTACTACTTATCCTAAATTAAATAAAAAATATTTATTTTTAGGTAGTGTTTGTTTAGCATTAGTTGCAGGATGTCGTCCACAATTGTTACTTACTTTCGGATTTAGTGTTATTATATTCTTACCTTATTTAAAAACAAAAGAATTATTTAGTAAAAATAGTATTAAAGAGACATTACTTTTTATAAGCCCATTTATAGTAGTTGCTGCATTTTTAATGTATTATAACTATGCTAGATTTTCTAATCCATTTGATTTTGGAGCAAACTATAATTTGACTACAAATGATATGACTAAAAGAGGTTTTGTATTTGATAGGACTCTACTTGGTATATTTCATTTCTTATTTGCTCCAACAGGAATATCAACTGTATTCCCATTCATTCAAACTTACGAAATAAATACTACTTACCTAGGTAATACTATTTCAGAAGCTATGCATGGTGGATTCTTATTTACAAATCTTATATGTTTACTTGGTATTTTCTCTTATAAATTCAAAAAATTTATTGCTTCTGATTTATTTAAGATAAGTATTGCATCTATTATATTTGCTTTAATAATTATTATTGCTGATACACAAATGGCTGGAATACTTTCTAGATATATTGTAGATTTTGGATGGTTGATAGCTTTAAGTACTATAATTGTTATATTATCTCTTTTAAATAAGAAAGTATTAAATATGGATTTAAAAAAAATTATAATCATACTTATTTCTATTAGCATTATTTACAATATGTTTACATTCTTTATAAATAAAGATTTAATTAATATAGATAAATTTAGATATATGTTTATGTTTTGGACATAAAAAGATGCTGTTTTGGCATCTTTTTATTAACTCATTTCATTGAAACTCCCTTTTCACATCTATTACCAAACGAATCTATAAGTTTTCCATCTTTAATTATTCTAACTATTTCACAGTTATTAGAACAACCTTTACACTCATATCCTTTTGTTTCAAATTTAATGTCATCTATATTTAGACTAAATTCTTTATTACTCGGAGTCTTACTTGATAATATAGCCGCTCCAATCGCTCCCATTAAATGACTGTTATTATCTACTATTACATTTGTATTTAATACTTCATTAAAGTATTTAACTACTCCAACATTTTTACTTACTCCACCTTGAAATACTATAGGTTCCTTTAATTTTTTACCTTTACCTACATTATTTAAGTAATTAAGTACCACACTTTTACATAGTCCTGCTATGATATCTTCTTTTTTATAACCTAGTTGTGCCTTATGGATTAAATCTGATTCTGCAAATACAGTGCATCTAGCAGCTATTTTTACAGGATTTTTACTTTTTAAGGCAAGAGAGCCGAAATCATTAATATCTACCCCTATTCTTTTTGCTTGACTAGTTAAGAATGATCCTGTTCCTGCCGCACATAATGTATTCATTGCATAATCGGTTATAACTCCATTATTAAGTAAAATAATTTTAGAATCTTGTCCTCCTATTTCAAGTATTGTCTTGCAGTCAGGATAGTAATTTAAAGTACCATATGCATGACATATAATTTCATTTTTAATAACGTTTGCGCCTAACATAAGACCTATTAGTTTTCTTGCACTCCCTGTAGTTCCAATTCCAGATAATATATATCCTTCTGGTATTTTAAGTGTACTAATAAGTCTTTTTACAGCATCTATAGGACTTGCCATAGTCCATATATAATTTTCTGATAATATATTGTTATATGAATCTATTATAACTCCTTTAGTTGAAATAGATCCTATATCTACTCCTAAATAACACTTATTCAACTTTTCTCCTCATTTCAATCATATCATAAAATGCTTCTATTCTAGTTTCAAATCCTGTGTTTGATGTGTTCATATCCATACTTAAAAATATTAAAGGCATATTTTTTTCTTCACACATTTTATTAATTATACTCATACTTCCTATCTCAGGAGTACAAAAACTAGACTTTATATGTATTATTCCATCATACTTATTATCTATTAAATATTTGGTGTAGTAAATGTTATCCATCGCATCGGCTCCCATTTTGTATTTTACATTTTTCAATTTCTTTAAATGTTTCTTGCTCTTTTTATGTTTTTCAAATAATAGATATGTTACATTTGTAAACCTCTTTACCTCAACACCCATTTTCTCTAACATTTCTTCTAAGTTATTATTTGCAGAACTTTCCATTAATGTATAAAGTTCTCCTATTATTCCTATTTTAATATTATCTTTTGGTTTATTTAATTTTATTTTTTTTATTCTTCTTTTATATTTTAAATATTTTAATTTAAGAGTTGTGTATATTTTTACTTTACTAAAATCTTTTAACATATTATCAAATTCTCTATTTAATGCTCCTTTTTCTATTTCATATGCAACATTTTCTCTTATATAATCTTCTATCTTATCCATATATTTTACCATCTTTATTGTTATTAAAAGATAATAAATAGATTTAACTACATTTAATCTAGGATTTATTTCTTTTAATATTTTATAAATTTTTTTAATATCAGTATGTCCCATGCTTACTAAATTATAGTATTCAAAATCATATCCTAAATCTTTTAATATTTTATCTTGAAGTTCATAGTAATATCCATACCTACAACCTCCACCCATCTGAATTAATGTATTAGCGCCCATATTTAAACATTCTATATATGTTCCTAGTGTATATTTAAAAGGTGTACAAACAAAGTCAGGACTATATTTACTTCCTAATTCTTTTGTTTTTGTTGTTATTTTTGGAGGATTTAATATTTTTGATGAACATATCTTTGAAAATAGAAATTCAATTGGCATAAAGTAGTTTCCCATTAATGGAAATGCGATTATTCGGTTCATATTATCACCAATTAATTATATGATATGTTTTATATATTATAACGATTAAATTGTTAATAATAAAGACTTAAGAATTTTAATCCTAAGTCTTTAAACCTTTTTCTTAGATAGTTACATAATTAGAAAAAACATCTTCATATCAACAAATGTTAATTTGTTTTATTTTTATATTTTATTAATCTACATATGTAACTTCATTAGTACCACAATCCTTAAACATACTATCTTGGTTAACTTCATCATTTATTATCCATTTATCTCTTGACACTTTTACTTCACTTAAACTTGTACATCCATTAAACATACTACTCATACTTGTTACACTTGATGTACTAAAATTGCTTAAGTCTAGTTCCGTTAAACTTGAACAACCTGAAAACATCCTTTGCATAATTGTTACTTTTGATGTATCAAAACTTTTTCCAAATTTTATTTCTTTTAAGTTTTTACAACTTTCAAACATTCTATACATATTTTCTACACTTGATGTTTCAAAATTACTTAAATCTAGTTCCGTTAAACTTGAACAGCCTAAAAACATACTTTGCATAGTTGTTACGCTTGATGTGCTAAAATTACTTAAGTCTAGTTCCGTTAAACTAGAACAACCTGAAAACATACTTTGCATAGTCATTACTTTAGATGTATCAAAATTCTTCCCAAATTTTATTTCTTTTAAATTGATACAAGATGAAAACATACTATCTAAATATATTGCTGAACTTGTATCCCAATCACTTATATCTAATTCTATTAAACTTGAACAACCTGAAAACATACTTCCCATACCTGTTACATTTGATGTATCAAAATGATTCAAATCCAACTCTTTTAATCCTTTACATCCATAAAACATATATGCCATGTTTTTTGCACTTCTAGTATCCCAGTTACTTATGTCTAATTTCTCTAAACTACTACAATCCTCAAACATTCCAGCCCAAATTCCACCAAAGTGGGTTGCATTTGACACATCAAAGTTACTTAAATCTAGTTCTGTTAAACTGGAACAATCTTGAAACATACCACTCATGATTGTTACTTTAGATGTATCAAAAAGGTTAAATTTTATATTTAATAATCCTTTGAAAAGTTTAAACATACGAGTGCAATTAGCATTACCTAATATATAACCTTCACTATAAATATATACTGTATTATCTCCATCATAATATGCTATTACACTTCCATCTTGTTTTTGTGATACATCTATATTTTTTAAACTTTCTAATGATTCTTTCGTATATCCTTTTGGTAATAACCCATCTTCATAAAATTCTACTTCTTTTAATGTGTTATCTTCCGAAGTAGAAGGTGTATCTATATCGTTAACTAATGTCTTTATTTTAGTATTAAATGTATCTCCATTTACTAACATATTTTCTTTTATATCTTTATATAACTCTACACTATTGTCATCTAATAATTTAGAATAGTATTTATCTATCTTACCTTTTAATATTTTTTTTACCTTACCTCCTTCAATAAATAATCCTCCACTAATTAAACCTTCTCCACTATATTCTATATTTATTTCTTTATCCCTTAATTTAATCTTTTTCCCATTATCTTCTATTATATAAACTCCATCTGATACATTTCTATTTATCTCTTCATTCATTAGAGTTGTTTCTACTGCCCTTATATAATTTTGTACGCTTATTTCAAGTGAACTTATTCTTGACTTTTCTATTAAGTGTAATACTTGTGGAATAGCAATAAGTGAGATTATTGCTAGTATTACTATTACTGCAAGTAGTTCTACTAAAGTAAATCCTTTTTTCATACACATCCCTATCCTATACTTCTATTCTACCACGCCCCCCCCCCT
>CANRAT010000069.1 GCA_947628685.1 uncultured Bacilli bacterium | reverse complement strand
ACACTTCTATTTTATCACGCCCCCCCCCCTACGTGTCAAGACTTGACAATAATAAAATTTTAATTTAACATGTTTTATGGTGATTTCATGAAAATAAACATAATAAATGCATGCAGTGATTTAGGAGTAGATGTAGATGGTTCTAATAAAGGTCCCTTATTAATTAGTAAAAACTTAAATAGTGATAAAATTAATGAAATTATTACTTTAAATAAACAAAATATAAAAAAAAGTAAAGATGAAAATGATTTAAAAAAAAATTTAAGTGCGGTAAATGATTTTAATAATAGATTGTATGATAAAATTATTTATACACTTAATGATAATGCCTTCCCTATTACTATAGGTGGAGATCATAGTATTGCTATTGGAAGTGCATTGGGAAGTAAAAAGATAAATAAAAATATAGGTATTATATGGATAGATGCCCATTTAGATTATAATACTTTTGAAACTACTATTACAGGTAATTTACACGGACTTCCTTTAGCTGCTTTAAATGGTATATGTAAGGATTTAACTAAATTTTATGATGATGAGTATTACAATCCTAAAAATACTGTTGTTGTTGGATATAGATCAGATGAGATTAATAAAGAAGATGAACTGAATAATATTAAAAAAATGGGAGTTAGTGTATTTACTTGTGAAGATATAAATAGACTTGGTATAGATAAAGTTTTAAATGAAGCAATAAAAATAGCAACTAATAATACATCTGGTATGCATATAAGTTATGACTTAGATGTAATTGATCCTAAAATAGCACCTGGTGTATCTGTTCCTGAAATAAATGGAATTAATTTAGAAATAGTTAAAAAAACAATTGATATTTTAATTAAAAATATAGATAATATAAAATCATTTGATTTAGTTGAATTTAATCCTGATAACGATATAAATAATAAAACTCTTAATATTGCACTTAATATTTTAAATAATATAATAGAAAAAAAATAATCAAACGATTATTTTTTTTAAACACATCAACATAACTTTTTATATTTCTTTTAACTTTTTTTCCAATTCTTTAATTTTTTCTTTATCCATATCTTCTATACCATTTAATCTATATTTTATTTTTAATTTCTCATATTTTTCTATACTCATTGTATGATATGGAAGAAGTTCTATATTTTCTATATTTTTAAATTGTTTTAGATATTCTTTTAAAGATAATATATATTCTTCATTATCATTTATAGTTGGCACTATTACTTGCCTTATCCAAAGTGGAGTATTAGACTTGTTTAATCTAGTTACAAAGAAGTTAAAACTAGACATATCCTTACCTGTGATTTTTTTATAATTTAAATCATCTATTGCTTTAATATCTAATATAACTAAATCAGTATATTTAAGTATTTCATCTAAATACTTTTTATTATATCCACAACCTGCTGTATCAATTGCAGTATGTATTCCTGCTTTTTTGCACATCTTTAACATCTCAAGTAAAAATTCTGATTGAAAGAGTGGCTCGCCACCTGAGAAGGTAACCCCACCACCCATTTCTATATAAGGTCTATATTTTCTTATTTCATCTACTACTTCTTTAGATGACATTTTTTTATCACTTTTAACTTCCCAAGTTTCTGGATTGTGACAAAACAAGCATCTCAATGGGCAACCTTGCATAAAAATAACTATTCTAATGCCTGGACCATCAACAAGGCCCATTGTCTCAACTGAATTAATATAACCTTCCTTAAATTTTGTCATGGAATGTCCTACTTATTACTTCTTCTTTTTGTTCACGTGTTAGTTTATTAAAGTTAACTGCATATCCTGATACTCTTATTGTAAGATTTGGATATTTGTTAGGATTATTCATAGCATCTATCAAAAGTTGCTTATCAAGTACATTAACATTTAAGTGATGTGCGCCACTTTTAAAATATCCATCGAGTATTTTAACTAAATTAGATATTCTTGCCGTATCATCATTTCCAAGTGCATTTGGAGTAATTGAGAACGTATTTGAAATTCCATCTTGACAACAATCTTTATAAGGTATTTTAGCAACTGATGAAAGTGAAGCAAGTGCGCCTGATTTATCTGCACCTTGTGTTGGATTTGCTCCAGGTGAGAAAGGAGTTTTTGCTTTTCTACCATCTGGAGTAGCCCCTGTATGTTTACCATAAACTACATTAGATGTAATTGTAAGGAGTGATAAAGTCGGTATAGCATTTTTATAAAGTGGATATTTTTTAAGTTCCCTAAATACTCTTTTTACTAAATTCTTTGCTATGCCATCTACGTGATCATCATTATTACCATATCTTGGATAATCAAATTCTATATCAAACGCTTGAGTAAGACCACGTTCATCTCTTTTTACTCTAACGCGTCCATACTCTATTGCAGAAAATGAATCTGTTACGATTGATATTCCTGCAAGTCCAAATGCCATTAAATATTCAGGACTTGTATTTATAAATGCCATTTGACTACTTTCGTATGCATATTTATCATGCATATAATGAATTATATTTAATGCATCTACATATATTTTTACAGTCTTATTTAATACTTTATCAAAAAGTTTTAATACTTCTTCGCAGTCTAGGTA
The DNA here is from genome assembly GCA_947628685.1 of uncultured Bacilli bacterium. Lineage (GTDB taxonomy): Bacteria > Bacillota_I > Bacilli_A > RF39 > UBA660 > UMGS1613. Next base: position 3,486 of record CANRAT010000069.1, on the reverse strand, counting down.
TTCTCCTTCAAGACTCTCTATTCCATCTATTACCAAATCTCCCGTTATTTCATCTCTTCCTCCATTTAATGCATAAAGCAATACTTTAACAAAGTTTATACGAGCGCCAAAAAACTGTGATTGGTAACCTATTTTAAGTGCGGATACACAACAACTAATAGCGTAATCACTACCATATATTGGTCTCATTAAATCGTCATTTTCAAACTGTAAAGTATGTGTCTTAATTGACATTTTACTTGCAAAGTTTTTAAATCCTTCTGGAAGTTTAGTACTCCAAAGTACTGTTAAATTAGGTTCTGCTGACTCACCTATATTATTTAATGTGTTTAATATACGAAATGATGTTTTAGTTACAAGAGATCTATCGTCATCTAACATCCCTGCTATAGATTCTGTTACCCAAGTTGGATCTCCTGCAAAAAGTTCATTATATTCAGGAGTTCTTAAGTGACGAACTAATCTTAATTTAATTACATATTGATCTATTAATTCTTGTGCTTCTTCCTCTGTTAATATTCCTTTTTCTATATCTCTTTCAATATATATATCAAAGAATGTTGTATTTCTTCCTATACTTGTTGCAGCACCGTTATTCTGTTTTATAGCGGCTAAGTATGCAAAATATGTCCACTGTATTGCTTCTTTTGCACTCCTTGCAGGACGTGATACATCAAATCCATATCTTTCTGCCATTTTCTTTATTAGGTTTAAAGCCTTTATTTGTTCACTTACTTCTTCTCTTAAACCTATATTAGACATTATACTTAAATCTTTTATTTTAGATAAATCTTTTTTCTTACTTTCTATTAAGTAATCCGCTCCATATAAAGCAAGACGTCTATAATCACCTATTATTCTTCCTCTTCCATATGCATCAGGAAGTCCTGTTATTAAATGATTATGACGAGCAATACGTATTTCATCAGTATATGCATCAAATACTCCATCGTTATGAGTTTTTCTAAATTCTGTAAAATAGTTTTCTAATTCTTTATCTAAGTGATATCCATATGCTTCTAGTGATTTTTTTACCATTCTCATACCACCATATGGATTAACTATTCTCTTTAGTGGTTCATCTGTTTGAAGACCAACTATAACCTCATTTGGCCTATCTATATATCCAACATCAAAATTATCTATTCCACTCATTATAAATGTTTCTACATCAAGCACACCACTTATTGCTTCTTTTGAAAGTAGTTTCTTACATTTATTCCATACTTTACTTGTCTTTTTACTTATACCTGTTAAAAATTTATCATCACTTGTATATTCTTTATAGTTACTTACAATAAAGTTTTCAACATCTATAACACTTTTCCATTTTGTTCCTTTAAAACCTTCCCACTCGTTCATTATATCCTCCTCGTATTATTTATAAATTCTTCTTCATTCCATATTGTAATACCAAGGCTTTTAGCATCATCATATTTACTACCAGGTGATGCACCTGTTATTACTACATCTGTTTTTTTACTTACTGAACTTGTATTTTTACCGCCTAACTCCTCTATTAAATCACGTGCTTCATCACGAGTGAGTGAACTAAGTGTTCCTGTAAGTACAAAAGTCTTACCAGAAAAAAGTTCATTTATATTTTTTTCTTTTCCTATATATGTCATATTGACATCATTATTTTTTAAATTTTCTATTAATTCTTTATTTTTTTCTTCATTAAAGTAATCTACTATACTGTTTGCAATCTTCACACCAATATCAGGTATAATAGATAACTCATCTAAACTAGCACTCATTAAATTATCAATTGTACTGAAATGTTCACTTAATATTTTTGCTGTCTTTTTACCTACATGTTTTATTCCAAGTCCAAATATTAATTTTTCAAGTGAATTATTTTTACTATTTTCTATATTAGTGAGTAAATTACTAATACTTTTTTCTCCAAATCCTTCAAGTTCCATTAGAGTTTCTTTATGTTCTTTTAGTTTATAATAGTCATTTATATTTTTTAAATATCCCATATTGTAGAAATCTTCAACAATTTGTTCTCCAAATCCTTCTATGTTCATAGCATCTCTACTTGAGAAATGTATAAGGCCTTCTATATTTCTTGCATCACAGTTTTTATTTGGACAAAAGTATGCGACTTCTCCTTCTTTTTTTATTAGTTTAGTTTTACATATAGGGCATGTATCTGGCATTTCAAATGGTAATTCAGACCCGTTTCTTCTTTCTTTTTTAACCTCAACTACCTCAGGTATTACATCTCCTGCTTTTCTTATTGATACAATATCTCCAATTCTTATATCTTTTTCTTTTATATAATCCTGATTATTAAGTGTCGCACTACTAATCACACTTCCCATTAAACGTACTGGAGCAAGATCTGCTCTTGGCGTTACCTTACCTGTTCTACCTACATTAAGTTCTATATTATTTAGTTTAGTCAGTACTTCTTCTGCAGGAAATTTATAGGCTATTGCCCATTTTGGAGTACGGGCAGTAACTCCTAATTTTTGTTGGTCTTTAAAACTATTAACTTTAATAACTATACCGTCTATTTCATAAGGTAAATCTTTTCTTTTGTTTTGCCAAGAATTAACATATTCTATTACTTCTTTTATACTTTTAACTTTTTTTATATTTGGATTTACTGTGAGTGTTAAACCCTTCATAAACTCGAGTGCTTCTTCTTGTGTTTTTATATCAAATTCATCTGGATGTGGGATATGATACATAAATGTTGATAAGTTTCTTTCACTTGTTATTTTACTATCTAACTGTCTTACTGAACCTGCAGCGGCATTTCTAGGATTTGCAAATTCTTTTTCACCTTTTTTAATTCTTTCTTCATTTAATTTAGCAAATGAAGACTTTGGCATATATATCTCACCGCGAACCTCAATTGTTATATCATTAGGTAGTGACAGTGGTATATTTTTTATTGTTTTTACATTATGTGTGATATCTTCTCCAACCATTCCATCTCCTCTTGTTGCGCCTTTTATGAGTTTCCCGTTTTCATAAAGTAGTGATACACTAAGTCCATCTATTTTAAGTTCACATACATATTCAGGATTGGGAATTACTTTTCTAACTCTTTCATCAAAAGCAAGTATTTCATCTTCATTAAATATATCACCTAAACTCATCATAGGTATAGTGTGTGTCACTTTTTTAAAATCACTTATTACTTCTCCACCAATTCTAACAGTTGGTGAATCTTCTCTTACTAAAGATGGATTTTCACTTTCTAATCTTATTAATTCATCCATTAAACTATCATATTCTTGATCTGTTATTGTAGGATTATCTAGTGTGTGATAATCATAATTTGCTTTGTTTATTATTTTTATTAGTTCATCTATTCTTTTCTTTATATCCATCTTTATCACCTACTTAATTATACCACAATACTAACTCTTTTTAAATACAAATTTTAGAACAAAAGTCAAAATAAATTTTGACCTAAATGCCATCACTGGCATTTTTTTCTACTTCATTGAGACTTTGCCTCTC
>CANRAT010000068.1 GCA_947628685.1 uncultured Bacilli bacterium | reverse complement strand
AGTAGTTCTACTAAAGTAAATCCTTTTTTCATACACATCCCTATCCTATACTTCTATTCTACCACGCCCCCCCCCCTACGTGTCAAGACTAAAAAAAAAGAACTTACGTTCTCCCTAATTTCTTAAATTTTTACTAATCATTTCTAAATCATCAGTTAATTGTTCTATTCTAGATATTATTCTTTTGGCTTTTATTTCATCAGCACCATCTTTAGTATTAGATAAATGATTTTCTAATTCTTTAAGATTCAAATTAGAAGTTAAAAATGTAGTTAAATTGTTATCCATTCTATATTGTAAAAGTGGACATAATATTTCATCTCTATACCAAGAATTTAACCCTTCAGCACCTATATCATCTATAAGTAAAAGTGGTACTTTTTTTATATATTCAAATCTTTCATTAAAATCTTCATAAAAGGCTTGTCTTAAAAATTCAGGCCAAAATACAATACAACTTTTATGACCACTTTTTGCAAGTTCATTAAAAATTGCAGAGATTAAATATGTTTTCCCACAGCCAAAATTACCGTGCAAATAAAGACCTTTACCCTTACTAGAACTCTCATACTCATCTAAAAAGTCCATAAGATAGTTAATTACTTTAAATCTATTTTTATCTGTTTTATATATTTTATCTAATGATGCATCTTTTAAATAAAGAGGAGTATTAAAGTATTTAACATTATCTAATGTTTTATTTTTTTTATCTAATATTGTTTTATATTTACAAGGTCTAAATTCAAAAACTAAATTATCATTTTTATAAACAGGTAAATAACAGTATCCCTCTACTTTATTTGAACAGTCAAGTAATCCTTTACAGTTTTTGCAATGTCCATATTCTACACTGCTCTCTTCAAGTAATGATGTATATTTTTTTAGAATTTCTTCATCCACTTTTAAACTTTTGACAACAGTTTTAAAATCAGAATTAGTAAGTGCATTTTTATATTCTTTATTTAAATCTATGTCATCAATTTCTTTTATATCATCGAGTACATTATGCATAATATCACCTTTTCATACGACTTTCTAACATTTTAATTTCTTCAAGAGTTGCAACATCTTCTTTAATATCTTTATTAACCCATTCAGGAGTAATACTTTTCTTTACCTTTGGAGTTGTCAAGGTTTTTTTCTTTTTATATTCTTTTTCTGCTATTTCCATTGCTGCTTCTACAGTTTCGATACCACTTTTGCTCCACTGTGAAGCAATAACTTCTACAAATGATTTAATAAGTTTATTATTATTTATCTTAAGTACATAATCAACAAGTACATTAACAACTCCTGGTTTTAAATTAAGATCTATTAAAAGGTATGAAATTATAGCAAGGTCACTACTAGTTGGATTACCTGTTTTATATTTACTACTTATAAAATCATAAGGACTTGTTGTCTCAAATAAATGTATTATTTTTGACCTATTTGATGTATCTGTTACTTCCTTCCTTAAATATTCTGGTTGATTTTTATATATAATACTTGGAAGTTTTCCAAAGTTATCATATCTATAATACTTATTAGCATTTTCTTGTAATAATTTTTTATCTATAGTGTGTTTTAAAGTTGTAGAATTTCTAATTAATTCAATCATATCATCATTATCATAATTATATATATATGATATTTTATATAGAAAATCTTTCATATCTTTAGTTAAAGACTTTTTATTTAATACATCATCACTTATTAAGCTCATTATTGTATTTATATCTATTTTAGAAAGTATTTCTAATTTTCTATAACTAGATTTTTTTATATCATAAACTAAATTATCCGTTAAAGGTACACTTGAATAATCAAATATATCGCTAAATTTTTTAGTTATATCTTCATACTCTTTTAAATTTATTTTAGGTATTCTAAAATAATTCACTACTCTTTCATATTCTAATTTACCTACTGAGTTAAATAATGCCATATTAAGTAAAGGATTATTTATGAATTCAGAAGCACATAAAGGTGAATATAGTTCATATACATAATTATTTATATTACCTTTTTTTACATATGTTTTAATAAGGCCTATTGCTTCTAGTTTTTCTTTAGCATCTATAAATTCTGAATTACTTATTAGCATATCTCTTAAAAGATGATGATGTGTCCATTCGTTAGATAAAAGTTCAGATTTATCCAAATATGACCATAGTGTATAATATAGGCTTATGCTAATAGAGCCTATTATTGGTTGATAAAGTAAAATAAGTATATTTCTATCTTTATCTGATAAAGTAGTCTTATTTATAACTATAAAAGTATCTGCAGGAAGTGAATTCATAAATCCTCCAATCTATATATATAGTTTAACATATTAAGAGAGAAAAAAAAAGAACTAAACTTTATCATTTAATCTTTTTTTCTTTGTATTAGTAGTTATATATTTATCTATTTTAGTTGTTATAACTACACTATCCTTTTTTATATATGAATTAGTATTAGTTTTTAAAGTCTCTTTATGTAATATAAATAAGATTAAAACTATTATAGATGGAATTATAAAGGATACAAGTATTATTAATAACCAATTAAGTGACAGTAAAATATTACTTTTAAGTTCATCCTCTTCAGTAGCATATTCATTTGAATATTTAATAAATGTATCTAATTTATCATAATATCCATCTTTTTTGTTTATTTGTTTAATCATATCGTTTAATTCTTTATCACTATAAAGACTTATTGCATCTTTGAATGTCTTAATTGAAATATTTTCTATGTTATTTTTAAAATCTATTACAATTAATATCATACTATCTTCTTTAAAATATTTTTCATGAAATTCATTCATATATTCATCTATAGTATTAGGTGTATAGTATTTAACAAGTATTAATGCCATATCTACGTTATATTTATTAGTAAATTTATCTACTTCCTCTTCTAGTGCTTTTTCTTCTTCTAAAGTTAAAACTGATGCATAGTCATATATTGAATCTTTTGCATATACATTTTTCATACCTATAAATAATATTATAGTTATTATAATAAATTTAAATTTTTTCATAATGTCACCTTTAAATACTCAGTAGTAAATATTAATATAAATGAAAGTATAAATAATATTACCCATATAATGAGTGCTTTAGATTTAGATTTTGGAATGGTTCCTTCTATAGCGCCTGTTTGACCATTTACTGCAATAGTGTATATTTTATTATTATAATCTACTTTTAATATCCACATAGGCAGCAAAATTCTAATATATTTTATATTATTTAAATTAATTCTATCATCTATTATTTTTATATCATTATAATTAGTTATATCTTTCTCCATTTCTTCTATAAAGTATTTTTTAGTTTTATTTATAGAATTTTTAAGTAATTCTTCTTTATTAAATTCGTATTCTTCAGAAATATAATCATTTAGGTATGAAAAATCAAATGGTTTGGATTTTTTATAATTATATGGTCCTATCGAATCTAATACTTCACTACTTATATTTTTAGAGCCTTCAACTGGTATATTATCAAATGACATATTCCCACCACGAATAACTTTATATGTATCTTTTTTTACATATCTATATCCTGCACTCATCCAACTTGATTTGGTATCACATTCACTTTCTACTTCACCTATAGCATCATAGCAAAATAAGGCATAAGGCATATATATACCTTTTATATTTTTTATATTTTTAAACTGTTTAGGTTTTAACCATTTATTTTTATATAATTTCTTTATTTTTTTTAAGGCGACTTCTTTTGTTATTTCAAATGGTACTATATAACTTGGATTAAAATTATCAATTGTCTTTACTTCTATTTCACTATTCTTACAATGTATACAAGTATTGATAGTGTCATATGATATTAGTTTTGCATTACATTTTTTGCATACATAAGAATTAATCTTCTTATTAAGTTCACTTGCATCAAATTCTGATTTACAATATTCACAAGTGTATTTTTTATCTTCATTTAGTTTAAGTACTGCACTGCATTTAGGGCATTTCATATCCATACCATCACCTACTTTAAGTTAAGTATAACACAATAAAAAGATAAGTTATATAGATTTACTTATCTTTTTTTATTTTTTTACTAATTGTTTACATTAATTGTAGATTTAAGTTAAACAGTGCTTTAATTTATTAGATTTTGCTTATATTTATTATACATAATTGGCGAAAGAACTACATGGAATGAACGTAAGTTGTTATTACCATTGCTATAGCCAAACATAAACACGCCACCTGTAATTTTAGCCTCATGGACACCACCACGGGCATACCACAGAAAGCCATCAGCAAGGAAATTTTTGAGATCACCATACCATCCTGCTGTTTCTTCTAAGGCATGTCCTTTGCATTCTCCATTAGTACAACGATATCCTGTATACTTATCATAATATTTTGAATTCCCTTCTGTATTAAAGAAATCTTCTTGAAAACCTGATGCGTTTACTTTATTATTGTAATTACCCATTACGAAATCATATGCTCCACCACTCATGTCATAAATCCCGTATATATTACCTGTTGTTGATGCTTTTACTCCACTTTCACCATTATACTTATTTTTTGAATTTGTGCATGTCAAACTAGATGAATCGTCACTTACAGTATCTGCCCCTATCCCTGTTATATATTTATTACAATTATTAATATACACTTCTTCTCTATATTTACCATACTTCCCATATGTACTTTGTGATAAATATGCCACTGCTCCCCATTCACTATTTTTCATCATATGCGTATCTGTTAAACTTGAGTTTATTCCAAATGGATTACCATCTCTTTCAATTGACCTTGATGCAAAGAAAAAATTTGATACATCATTATATCTTAATGATTGTACATTTGGAAGTATTCTTATTCCATCTGCATTTTCACAATTTTCATTTGTACAAGATAAATTGTTTGATTGTGTACTATTATAGTTAGTTTCATGACTTGTCTCAAATTTTCCTACCCATATTCCACTTAATTCTTCATCTCCAAATGTAAATGCAGGGTGAGTATACCACTCACTAGGTGTATCTCCTTCATATGTTGCTAATCCATTCTCTTTTTTACTATCTACTCCTACAAATTTTATGTCTATTGCTCCTGGATTTGGATATTTCCCATTTTCATCTTCTAAACCTTTTGCATCACTACTTATTGTATATGAATATCTTGGTATCCATACAAACATCGCTAGTACATCTGACGAAGCGAAATCATTGTTTTCTGTTGGAACACTTATTAAATCTCCTATATTCTTTTCTTCTCTTAAATCTTCCCTTAGTATTACTGCATTCGCCCACCACTGTTCATCATAGTCATACCACTCTTCTGTTGGATCTATAATTTTCCATGATGATTTTTCTTCATCATAAATTACAGGTACTAATCCTCTTAAACTTGGTATGTTTGCTTTACTTTCATCTTTATATAAATCTTTTACTCCATTACTACATCCTGCTGTTGCCCCATTTACTTTATATTCTAATTTTTCTTTTCCATTTTCATTTAATTCATTTTTTATTCTTACAATAATATTATCATCTAACTTTTCACTATTATCTAGTAATCCCACATTTTTTAAATCTGATACTTTTAAATAAATACATTCATCTATATCCGGTAATTTTCCTAAATTATCTGCTCCCCACATTTCTGCTGATGATTTTATCAAATTTATTTGTACATTTGATAATTGTTGTTTTGAATCTTTAACTAATTTTGTTACTGCTATACTTGTAAGAAGTGCGAGTAAAGATATAATTATTATTACTCCAAGTAGTTCTATAAGTGTAAATCCTTTTCTCATACATATCCCTATCCTCGTATAATAGTTTTTGTAAGAAATAAATTATATATATTTTCTTACATCAACTATTTTATTTTTTATTCTATTTTTAAAGTAAAATAGTTAAACTTTGTTGGATTATTTTACCCTTGTGTTATTATATTATTGAAATATGATAACTAGGATCTATTCGTTGTTCTCCTGTAACCCATAAGTGGTGTTTACTATTTAAGAATGTTTCCCTACTTATTAGTTATTATCCTTCTAACTCAGATGATGTTTCTCTTTTAAGTTTAATCGCAGCAAATTATCCTTAAACAAAGATGTATTCTTATAACGAGGTTGTTGTCAAACTTTTAAGCAAGGGTATCTGTAGTCCATCTTATTTCACAAAA
>CANRAT010000067.1 GCA_947628685.1 uncultured Bacilli bacterium | reverse complement strand
AGTACAGCATGTGGACGTCCACAACGACTGCAACGAGTATATCTACGTACTTCGAATTTAGGTTCGCGACTAGCTTTTATTTTCATACTTTTCTTAGCCATATTTTCCTCCTAAGCTTATTTCTTAAATGGCATTCCGAAACCTTTTAATAAATCACGTGCTTCTTCATCTGTTTTTGCCGTAGTTACAAAAACTATATCCATACCACGTACTTTAACTACATTGTCATATTCGATTTCTGGGAATATTAATTGCTCAGTTAGTCCTAATGTGTAGTTACCTCTTCCGTCGAATGCCTTATTAGATATACCTCTAAAATCTCTTACACGAGGTAATGTAATACTAATTAATTTATCTAAGAAGTTATACATATTCTCCCCACGTAAAGTTACCTTACAACCTATAGCTTGACCTTGTCTAAGTTTAAATCCAGCTATTGATTTTTTTGCTTTTGTAGCAACTGGTTTTTGTCCTGTAATAATTTCTAGGTCTTTCATTGCACCTTCAAGTAATTTTGAATTACCTGTTGCATCTCCACAACCAATATTTACTACAATTTTTTCTAATTTTGGTACTTCTTCTTTGTTTTTGTAATTATGTTTTGCAATTAAATCTGATACGATTTCTTTAGTGTACTTTTCTTTTAGGCGGTTCATATATACCCTCCTTCCAATTAATCAAGACTAGAATTAGATTTTTTTGCAACTCTAATTTTCTTACCGTCTTTATTTATACTATGTCCTATTCTAGTAGGTTTTTTAGTTTTAGGATCTACTAGCATTACGTTTGAAGCATGAATTGGTGATTCTACATCATTTATAGAGCCTGCTTGACCACCATTTCCTTTAACATGTTTTTTTACCATGTTAATTCCTTCAACAACTACTCTATTTTCATTACGTAATACGTGAGTAATTTTTCCTTCTTTACCTTTATCCTTACCAGAAATGACAACTACTTTATCTCCAGTTTTAAAGTTCATATTCATTCCTCCAAACTTTTATAGCACTTCTTTTGCTAGTGATATAATTTTACTAAAACCTAATTCACGTAATTCACGTGCGACTGGTCCAAATACACGAGTACCTACTGGACTCTTATCATCTTTAATAATAACTGCAGCGTTATCATCAAATTTGATATATGATCCATCTTCTCTTCTTAGACCAAATTTACTTCTAACGATAACTGCTTTAACAACTTTGCTTTTTTCAACAGTTCCATTAGGTGTTGCTTTTTTAACAGTAGCAACTACTATATCTCCAATATTACCTGTTTTAACTTTAGAGCCTCCAAGAACACGAATAACTGATAGTTCTCTTGCTCCTGAATTATCGGCTACTTTTAAACGGCTTTCTTGTTGAATCATATATTATCCTCCTTCACTCGTTCAATTATAAAATAATTGCTTTTTCTATAACTTTTACTAAACGGAAATGTTTAGTTTTTGATAATGGTCTAGTTTCTACTATAAGAACTTTATCGCCTTTTTTAGCTTCGTTCTTTTCATCGTGTGCAGTATATTTTTTAGAATATTTAACTCTTTTACCATATAATCTGTCGTTTTTATATGTTTCAACTAAAACTGTAATAGTTTTATCGTTTACATCACTTACAACAGTTCCAACTAATTCGTGTCTAGTTTTTTCTTCCATAATTCCTCCTACTTAGTTAGTTCTCTTTCACGTAATATTGTTTTCATACGTGCGACTAACTTTCTTAATTCTGTGATTCTTGAAGGCTTTTCTAAAGATCCTGTTGCTTGTTTTAAACGCAAGTTAAATAATTCTTCTTTTGACTCTTCTATTTTAGAAAGTATTTCTTCATTAGATAATTCTCTTATTTCTTTATTAGTCATTAGAATCACCACTTTCTTTCTTTACAAATTTACATTTGATAGGAAGTTTATGCATAGCAAGGCGTAGTGCTTCACGAGCAACATCTTCACTAACTTCTCCTATTTCAAACATAACTTTTCCTTCTTTAACTACTGCAACCCATGCATCATGAGAACCTTTACCTTTACCTTGACGAGTTTCAAGTGGTTTTTTAGTTAATGAAAGGTGTGGGAATATGTTTATCCAAACTTTTCCTCCACGTTTCATATAACGAGTCATAGCAACTCTCGCAGCTTCGATTTGTCTATCAGTTATCCAAGCTCCTTCAAGCGCCATTAAGCCATATTCTCCAAAGCTAATTTTAGTGTTTCCCTTTGCTTTTCCTTCATAAGGAAGACGATGTACATTTCTAAATTTAGTTCTTTTTGGAATTACTGCCATCTAGATTACCTCCCTTATTTTTAGCAGGAAGTATTTCACCTTTACAAATCCATACTTTTACGCCAATCTTACCATAAGTAGTATTAGCCTCTTTTGATGCATAATCTATATCTGATCTTAAAGTATGACGAGGAACGCTACCTTCTGTATAACCTTCAGTACGAGCCATATCAGCTCCACCTAAACGTCCTGATACAGAAGTTGTAATTCCCTTTGCTCCTGCTTTCATTGTATTTCTAATTGCTCTTTTTTGAGCTATTCTGAATGATACACGTCCCTCTATTTGACGTGCGATATTTTCTGCAACTATTGCAGCATCTAAATCTGGATTCTTAACTTCCTTAATAGAAATTTGAATATTTTCGTCAACTAGTTTTGATAATTCTTTTTTTATCTTATCAATTTCATCTCCGCCATGTCCTATAACAACTCCAGGTTTAGCTGTATTTATAACAACATTAGTCTTTTTAGTGTCTCTTTCAATAAGAATACTTGAAACTGATGCGTCTTTTAGTCTTTTCTCTAACATTTTACGAATCTTATCATCGTTTTTGATATACTTAGCATTGTTTTTACCTTCAGCATACCAATTTGATTGCCAAGATTTGTTAACGCCTATTCTAAGTCCTATTGGACTAACCTTTTGACCCACAAGTTTTCCTCCTTTACTTTAGTTTTTATCACTTACAACAATTGTAATATGACTTGTTCTTTTTTTAATTGGATCTACGTGACCACGAGAACCAAAATTCATTCTTTTTAAAGTTTGTCCTTCATCAACATATGCTTCTTTAACGTATAATTTAGTTTTATCTAAACCTAAGTTGTTTTCAGCATTTGCTGTTGCAGAAGTTAACACTTTTAAAGTTAATCTAGCAGCTTCACTATTGTAATTTTTACAAATTCTTTCTGCTTCACTAACATCTTTTCCACGTACTAAATCAATTATTAAACGTGCTTTACGTGGAGGGATTCTAAGTCCCTTTGCGATTGCTCTTGCTTCCATAAATTCTCCTCCCTAGGTTTTATTCAGTACCCTTAGCCTCACCGTGACCACCAAATTTACGAGTAGCAACAAATTCACCTAATTTGTGTCCTACCATATCTTCAGTAACATATACAGGAACAAATTCTTTTCCGTTATGTACGGCAAATGTGTTACCTATAAATTCAGGAAATATTGTTGAACGGCGTGACCAAGTTTTTATAACTTCTTTTTTTTCTGATTCATTTACTTTTTTAACCTTTTTCATTAGACTATCGTCTACAAAAGGTCCTTTTTTTAAACTTCTAGCCATAATTCCATCCTTTCCTATTTTTTACGGCGATGTACTATTAAGTCATCTGATTGTTTTTTACCTTTACGAGTTTTATATCCAAGTGCAGGTTTACCCCAAGGTGTAAGTGGTCCTTTATGTCCTACAGGTGCTCTACCTTCACCACCACCGTGTGGGTGATCATTAGGGTTCATAACTGATCCACGAACTGTTGGACGAATACCCATATGTATCTTACGACCAGCCTTACCTAAATTTACTAATTCATAATCTTCATTTCCTACTTCACCAATAGTTGCTCTACAAGTACTAAGTACTTTACGAACTTCACCACTAGTTAATCTTAGTAGGGCATATTTTCCTTCAAATCCAAGTATTTGGACACTAGATCCAGCACTACGTGCCATTTGTGCACCTTTTCCAGCCTTAAGCTCAACATTGTGAACAAGTGTTCCTTCTGGGATTTTAGATAGTGGTAAAGAGTTACCAATCTTAATATCAGCATTCTCTCCACTTTCAACTTTATCTCCAACTTTTAATCCTTTTGGAGCAATTATATATGATTTTTCTCCATCTGCATAATTAATTAAAGCAATATTAGCTGTTCTATTTGGATCGTATTCAATAGATGCTACAGTACCTATAACACCATCTTTTGTTCTTTTAAAATCAATAATACGATATTTTCTTTTAGCTCCTCCACCTTGATGGCGAACAGTTATTTTACCTTGATTATTACGACCACCATTTTTCTTTAATGTAACAAGCAATGATTTCTCTGGCGCTACTTTAGTTAATTCACTATTATCTAAAGTAGTCATACCACGTCTACCATTAGTTGTTGATTTATAACTTTTGATTGCCATTTGTATTCCTCCTTTAGATTAGTTAAGTTCTATTGAACTTCCTTCTTTTAATTTAACAATAGCTTTTTTCTTTCTATTAGTTAACCCTGAATAACGTCCAACTCTTTTTTTCCTTGGTTTAACGTTTATAGTATTAACGCTTTCAACTTTTACATCAAATATTTTTTCTACTGCTTGTTTAATCTCAGTTTTATTTGCTTTTGGATCTACACTAAATGTTACTATATTTCCATTTTGAGATAAATTTGCAGTTTTTTCAGTAATAATCGGAGCTTTTATAACATCTCTAAATGTTTTCATTATACTAAAGCCTCCTCTATACTTTTAATAGCATCTTCTTCTGCTATTACAAGGTTAGCAGAAACTAAATCAAGTACATTGATTTCACTTGCTTCAAGTAATAATACATTTTTTAAATTACGAGTAGCTAAGATTAAATTATCATTTAATTCATTTACAATTACTAATACGTTTCTTTCAACCTTAAAGTTATTTAAAATATTTTTCATATCTTTTGTTTTACTTGATTCTAAATTTAATTTATCTATAACAACTAATTCTTTGTTGATTACTTTATAGGCTAAAGCTGACTTTAAAGCCAAAGCTCTTTCCTTTCTGTTTTGTTTAGTTTCATAGTTTCTAACTTGGAAACCAAATGCATATGCACCATGATACCAATGAGGTGCACGAGTTGTTCCTTGACGAGCACGTCCTGTTCCTTTTTGTCTCCAAGGTTTTCTTCCACCACCAGAGACATCTGAACGACCTTTTACTCCTCTTGTTCCTTGACGAGCATTGTTTTGTGCAAGCTTAATTGCATCATATAATACTGCATCATTTGGAACTATTCCAAATACTTCTTTATTTAATGTAATATCTTTTACTTTTTCACCATTTGTGTTTAATACATTTATTTTACTCATATGTATCCTCCCTACTAATTATTATCCTCAGCAGTTTCTTCTGCTTCAGAAACCTCAGCAGCCTCTTCTACAACTGGTTCTATAGTTTCATCTGTTGTTTCAGCGCTTTCGCTTGCAACAGGTTCTTCTGTTTCATAAGAAACAAGTTCTTCCATATCGTTTACTTTTCCATTTGCCTTAACAGCGCTTTTAATAACTACTAAACCTTTTTTAGGTCCTGGTATATTACCACTTATTAATATTACATTATTTAAAGTATCTACAGCAACAACTTCAAGATTTTGAATAGTTACTGTAAGTGTTCCCATATGTCCAGCAAGTTTTTTACCCTTGAAAACACGCATTGGTCTCATTGTTCCCATTGAACCTGGTCTTCTATGATAATGTGAACCATGTCCCATAGGACCCCTTGATTGTCCATGTCTTTTAATTACTCCTTGGAACCCTTTTCCTTTAGTAGTTCCAGTTACGTCAACCACTTCTCCTGGTGTGAATATATCCGCTTTAACTTCATCACCAAGATTATATGAATTGACATCTACACCTTTTATTTCTTTAAAGAAGCGCTTAGGTGTAGTTTTTGCTTTTTCGGTTTGTCCCTTTAAAGCTTTAGTCGCTAACTTTTCTCTTGTATTTCCAAATCCTAATTGAATTGCATCATAACCATCGTTTTCTTTTGTCTTGATTTGTGTAACAACATTAGTCTCAACTTCAACAACAGTTACAGGAATTAATTTACCTGATTTTGTAAACACTTGAGTCATTCCAATTTTACGACCTAAGATTCCTTTCATATATATCCTCCTTATTTAATTATT
>CANRAT010000066.1 GCA_947628685.1 uncultured Bacilli bacterium | reverse complement strand
TTTATCTCTTAATTTAATTTTATCCATACAAATCACCAAAGATATTATAGCATTTATTATAAAATTAGTAAATTAATGTTATTGTATTTATTTTTTATATAAACTTTTATGGCGTTAATTGTAATACCTTATTTTTTTCATTAAAATAGTTTTCTTTTAACATTTCCAATAATTCATCTGTAACATTTTCTATTTTATTATCAATTCTATATTGAATTACGTAATCTATAAAATAGTATGCTGAAACAAACTTGCCAAAAGAGCGTTCATCTTCTAATATATCCTTTTTATGATTATATTGATAGAATTTCATTATATTAGGAATTTTAGTATAACATAATGCGATCAAAGTTTCACCAATTACTAATGGAACAAATTTATTATAATTTAACTCTCCAATTTTTTCATCGTAATATAAATCTTTAATATCATTTTTTGAAATATTACTAGGCATTAGGAAATATGCATATTGTACTTCCTTTTTACGAGAATCTGGTGCGATAAAAAATCCTTCTTTATATACATACTCAACCTCATCATTACTAAGAGTCTTAGACAAAAATTCTCCTATTTGTTTTGCATTAAACGTTGAATATTTATCTATTTCTTCCCCAATTTTTTCTATTCTCCAATTAATTTCAAATCTTTTTTTTCTTAATTCAAGTAATTCATCTTTTGATTCCATTGAAACCCTCCTACTAACATACACATTATAACATTTCTTGAATATTAATTGCAATATTTTTTTTAAGATTCAATTAAAAATTGAGATAAATTTAAACCTTTAGTTAAATTAATACACAACACAAAATAAAAAGGAAAAATTAACTTTCCTTTAATTTTTCGATTTCTTTAAGGCTTAATCCCGTTACTTTTGATATAAAGTTTATATCCATGTTTTTCTTTAATAGATTTTTTGCTGTTAATTCAATACCTTCTGAAATACCTTCTTTTGTCGCCTCTTCTAGTTGTTCTTGCTTTACTTCCTCTTCTATAAATTTATAGTGGTACAAACCTATTACATCAAGATCATCATTATATTTATCTATTCTTTTTCCTATATCTTCCATCATTTCATCTCCACTACATAACTTCCTTACTTCTTCTATACTTTCTGCTCCAAAGAGTCCTAAAAACTTAGTCTTACTATCCAACTTTTCTACATCTTTATTATAACATTTTTCTCTAAAATATGGAATATATATTCTTATTATTTGTAACATATTTGTTAATTCATCTTTCGTATCTTTATCGTATAATGTATATCTTGTTATTGGTGCTTTATGATTTCCACTATAGTCCATATTTATTTGTATATGTCTATTTATTTTTCCTAATATGCGTTTTGGCGATACATCCATACTCATATTCCTACACATATAATATACATTTCTTTCTATAAGGGTTTGTGTTACTACGGTATTTATTTCTATATTTATTTTTGTTTCATCTTCTAGTTCTACTACTAAATCTACTCTAACACTTCTATCTTTATAGGGTCTACCTACTAGTTCACTATTGAGTATTTTTATATCTTTAGGTACTATTTCTAGTACTTCTTTAAGTAACTTCTTTATTGGAATTAAATCTTCCTCACTACCAAAAACCTTTTTAAAAAGTAAATCGAATTTTAATGAAATAAATTGTTCTTTTTCTTTAATCATAACTCTCCTCTCTAGTGATTTTCAATATATATCATACTCTGTAATTTTCATATTTCCTTCTTTTTACGAAAAATTTTTAAAAAATTTAGAAAAAAAAGATATTTAATACCTTTCAGTTAAATCATAATATTTTATAAAATCGTCAAAAATAAAAACACCAAATCAATTGATTATGATGTTTTTACTATTTGTCTATTAAATATCCAAATCGTCTAAAAAATCTTCTATTGTCATCATTCTTTCATCAATACTTTTTAAAGAAATATCTTTTGGTGGTTCTTCTGTTTTTGTATTAGTTGTATCTTTTTTATCTTCTTTTGGATTTTCTAATTCTTTTTCTATAAATACATCTATTATGTTGTGCTTAGAAAGTTGTGTTCCTGTTGAATGTCTATCAGCGATTGGAAGTTCTGTTAATTTAAGTATTTCTATATCTTCTTTGAATTTTAATCCTAAATTATGTTTTGAATCTAGTGCGAATGATTTAAGTATATAATATGGATTAGTCTTAACATCTCTTATTACTTGTATACCTTTTCTAGCCCTTGAAATTCTTTCAAATTCAGAAATTTTTACTCTTTTACCGGTACTTTTTGTAGTTATAAGTGAGATATATTCTTGATTATTTATAACATTACCACTTACTACTACATCATTTTTAAGACTTATTCCTTTAACTCCACTAGCGCGACTACCTAAGATAGGTACTTCATCTATATTAAATCTTAAACCAAATCCATTATGCGTTGTTATAAAGACATCGCTTCCTTGTTCATAAGAAATATTAGCAACCATATCTCCATCTTTTAACTTCATATAAGGCATTGGTTTTGTATAACGACTAGCTTTTAAGTCTCGCACTAAAGTACGTTTAATCATACCATTTTTAGTAAATACTGTAATATGTTTATCTGTATCAAAATTTGTAACTGCAATAGTATCTATTATATTTTCTTCTGGATTAATTTTAATTATATTGCTTATATGTTTACCTAAATCTTTCCATTTCATATCTGGTATTTCATAAACAGGTACATAAAGATAATTTCCTATATCGGTAAACATAAGAATTACATCCATAGTATTTACTTCAAATATACCTATTATATAATCTTGTTCTTTTAAACCAGTTTGATCATCAACAGCAGCATAACTTCTTTTTGATACACGTTTAATATATCCATCTTTAGTTACTACTACTATTACATCTTCTTTTGGTATAAAAGATGTAGTATCTAACTTTATTTCAGTTATTTCATCTTTTATTTCTGTTAGTCTTGGAGTTGCATATTCATTTTTAATAGCCTTTAGTTCTGTTTTCATGACATTTTTTAGTTTTTCTTCATCAGAGAGTATACTTTCAAGTATAGATATTGCTTTTAAAAGATTAGCCTGCTCTTCTTTTAGGACATTTACATCTGTATTAGTTAATCTATATAGTTGTAAGTTAACTATAGCCTCTGCTTGTAGTTCACTAAATGTATACTCCTTTACTAAGTTACTTATAGCATCTGCTTTATTTTTACTTGAACGTATTGTATGAATGACCTCATCTAATATATCCAAAGCCTTGATTAAACCTTCTACTATATGCATACGTGCTTTTGCATGTTCAAGGTCAAATTTAGTACGTCTTGTAATTACTTCTTTTTGATGGCGAATATATGCATCTATTATATCAACGACTCCAACAACCATAGGGCGCCTATTTACAATAGCAACCATATTATAAGTATAACTTATTTGAAGATCTGTATTTTTAAATAAATAATTTAAAATATTCTCATGATTAGCATCCTTTTTTAAATCTATAGCAATTCTAACCTTTTCTTCTCTATCAGACTCATCTCTTACTTCTAGCATGCCGTCGATTTTTTTATCATAAATTATATCGGCAATTTTTTTAACAAGTAAGGCTTTATTCACTTCAAATGGTATTTCATGTATTAAAATTTGTTTAGTTTTTTTATCTTCAACGATTTCATACTTTGAACGTATTATTATTTTTCCTCTACCTGTTTTAAGTGCCTCTTCTATTTCTTTTTTTCCTTCTACTATCGCACCTGTTGGGAAATCTGGACCTTTTATAATATCTAAAATTGTTTCTAATCTTGAATTTGGTGAATCTATCCTTTTTATTGTTGCATCTATAACTTCACCTAAATTATGTGGAGGTATTTCAGTTGCATATCCAGCAGATATACCTTTAGAACCATTTACAAGTAAGTTTGGATATTTTGCAGGTAAGACAACAGGTTCATAGAGTGTATCATCAAAGTTTGGTGCCCATTCTATTGTATCTTTATCTATATCTTTTAATAATTCACCACTTATTTTAGAGAGTCTTGCTTCCGTATAACGCATAGCAGCTGCTCCGTCACCATCCATAGAGCCATTATTACCATGCATATCTATATAACATTCGTTTTGTTTCCACCACTGACTCATATGGACCATAGCCTCATAAATACTAGAGTCTCCATGAGGGTGGTAATGACCCATAACGTTACCTACAGCTGTGGCACTTTTTTTATGTGGTTTATCGTATGTATTTCTATCTCTAAACATAGCATACAAGATTCTTCTTTGAACAGGCTTTAATCCGTCTCTTACATCAGGTATCGCACGATTTTGAATTATATCTTTAGCATACTGTCCAAATCTATCTCCCATAATTTCTTCTAGAGTGTAATCATAAATTTTACCTAATACTTCTAATGTTTCGTCTTTCTTCTTCATACTTCACCTCGTTTGTTGATTAAATACTTTTTAGTATTAATTTGATATAATTGTTCATAATATTTAGTGATCCTAAGTATCCCGAGTGGACTTAGGACATTTTATTAAATCATGCCAATTTAAAGGAAAATTCATTGCTTCTAACACTTCATTAAGTGTTATTGTTTTTAATTTAGATTGAATACTCATAATCCTACTAAATAATTTATTATGAAATTTATTATAATCTTCACTAGACAACAATAACTTTAAACGAATTACTACAGCAAACAAATCATTTTTTCCTTTATTATATCTTCCATTAATTTTTTGCAAATTTAAGTATTCATGACACATTGTATCATTTATTCCTGTATTAGCAGGAAATTTAAAATTATAAAGTCTCTCATCATGTGCGCATAAATTTCTTGTTTTACTAAGTATATTAAGAAAACTTGATAAATCAAACTCATTTACATTAAATTCTATAGATATACTTATTCTTTCTTTTTGCTTCATGAGTCTATAAAAATTACATATATCGCCAAATGATAAAATATTTACTAAAACCCAAAGAGGAACAAATCCATATTTAAAGCTATATCTTTATTAATATTCCCAATTAAATTTTGGATAAATTTTATTTGTTTTTGTTTCTTATAAAGTGATACGTTAGTATTATTAAAAGTTTCAAAATTATCTAAAGTTAAATAGTTATCATTCCCATGTTGTTTTGAGAAAAAATATGCAACCAAAGAGCGTAATGAATTTTCTAGTTTAAAGATATATTCTAAAAATATAGTTCGTAACTGTCTGTCAAATTCATAAAGAGCATATATTTCTTCAAATGTAGTTCCTAATTTATAACTTTGCAAATCATTAGAATTTAAAAATAAATCTTTATATCCATTAATTATATTATAATAGTTATTATTCAATAATATTTTTTTCGAATTTTCTTCATCATCAAATAAAATATTTCTAGATTTTAATAATTTTATTTGCTCTTCAATTGTTTTAAACTCTTTCATAATAACAAAAGTCTTCGGTCCACACGGGATACCGAAGATCACTTACAACTATATTTTACAATACAATTGATGAGTTTGTCAATATCCAATGTGATTTTAACTTTTTTATTTACCCCCTTCTATAAAAATTAAATCATTTCTTTATTAATTGTTTTAATTTATTTTATAATTATCCTCTAGTGAGAATTCTACATTTTCTTCTATCCAATCTTTTCTTGGATCTACTTTATCACCCATAAGTACTGAAACACGTTTTTCTGCTAAAACTGCATCATTAATACTAACTTTAATTAAACTACGTGTTTTAGGATCCATAGTAGTTTCCCAAAGTTGCGTTGCGTCCATCTCTCCTAAGCCTTTATATCTTTGTGTTTTTGTTTGTTTACCTTTAAACTTTTCAAGTAAATTTTTTCTATCTTCTTCTGTCCAAGCATACTCGCCTTCTTTGCCACATTCTATTTTGTATAGTGGTGGCATTGCAATATATAAGTGACCATTTTCTATTAAAGGTTTCATATATCTATAGAAGAATGTTAAAAGTAATATTTGTATATGAGATCCATCTACATCAGCATCGGTCATGATTATTACTTTATCATAGTTAGAATCCTTTATGTCGAAGTCACTTCCAACACCAGCACCGATAGCATGTATCATAGTATTAATTTCTTCATTTTTATATGCTTCATCCAGTGATGCTTTTTCAGTATTTAATACTTTTCCTCTTAAAGGTAGTATTGCCTGATATTTTCTATCTCTACCTGTTTTAGCTGATCCACCTGCTGAATCACCTTCTACAAGAAATAATTCATTTATACTTGGATTTTTACTTTGAGCAGGAGTTAATTTACCACTTATAATTCGCTCTTTTTTACCTTTATCTTTTCCATTTCTAGCTTCATCACGAGCTTTTCTTGCAGCCTCTCTTACATTTCTACTCTTTATCATTTTATTAAGTATTGTGGTCGCAATCGCTTTATTTTCTTCAAGGAAAAAGTTTAATTTTTCAGATACTATACTATCTACAATAGTACGTGCGGAAGGCGTACCTAACTTAGACTTAGTCTGACCTTCAAACTGCAATAATTCTTCTGGTATTTTAAGGCTTATTATTGCCGTTAATCCTTCTCTAGTATCAGGACCTTCTAAATTTTTATCTTTAGTTTTAAAATAACCATTTTCTTTTGCATATTCATTAAATACACGTGTTAAAGCAGTTTTAAATCCTACTTCATGAGTTCCACCATCTATTGTTTTTACATTGTTTACAAATGATATTATATTTTCTGAATATGAATCCGTATATTG
>CANRAT010000065.1 GCA_947628685.1 uncultured Bacilli bacterium | reverse complement strand
ATAGCATATTATGATGGAGATAATACAGTATATATTTATAGTGAAGGTTATATATTAGGTAATGCTAGTTGCGCTCGCATGTTTAAACTTTTCAAAGAATTATTAAATATAAAATTTAACCTTTTTGATACAAGTAACGTAATTTATATGTATGGTATGTTTCAAGATTGTTCCAGTTTAACAGAACTAGATTTAAGTAATTGGGATACAATCGATGTAATCGAGACGGCTTTTATGTTTTCCTCTTGTAGCAATTTGAAAGAAATAAAATTTGGGAAGGGTTTTGACACATCAAGTGTAACAGGTATGTTGGGAATGTTTTTAGGATGTTCCAGTTTAACAGAACTAGATTTAAGTAATTTTAATACATCAAGTGTAGAAAATATGTATAGAATGTTTGAAGGATGTAAGAATTTAAAGGAATTAGATGTAAGTAATTTTGATACATCTAAAGTAACAACTATGCAAAGTATGTTTTCAGGATGTTCTAATTTAACGAGTTTAGATTTAAGTAGTTGGGATACAATCAATGTAATCGGTATGGCTCGTATGTTTTCCTCTTGTAGTAATTTAAAAGAAATAAAATTTGGTAAAAATTTTGATACATCCAAAGTACCAAATATGCAAAGTATGTTCGATGGATGTTCCAACTTAACAGAACTAGACTTAAGTAATTTTAACACATCAAGTGTAGAAACCATGTATAGAATGTTTTCCTCTTGTAGTAATTTGAAAGAAATAAAATTTGGGAAGAATTTTGATACATCCAAAGTAACAATTATGCAAAGTATGTTTTCAGGTTGTTCTAGTTTAACAGAACTAGACTTAAGTGATTGGGATACAAGCAGCGTAACCGGTAGTATGGCTTTTATGTTTTCCTCTTGTAGCAATTTAAAAGAAATAAAATTTGGAAAAAATTTTGATACATCCAAAGTAACAGATATGCAAAATATGTTTATAGGATGTTCCAGTTTAACAAGTTTAGACTTAAGTAATTTTAGCACATCAAGTGTAGAAAATATGGTTAGAATGTTTCAATATTGTACAAGTTTAAGTGAAATAAAAGTGTCAAGAGATAAATGGATAATAAATGATGAAGTTAATCAAGATGATATGTTTTATAAATGTGGTACTAATGAAGTTAAATATGTAGATTAAAACAAATTAATATTTGTTAATATTAAGATATGTTTTCTAATTATGTAACTATCTAAGAAAAAGGTTTAAAGACTTAGAATTAAAATTCTTAAGTCTTATTTATTTTGTTATAAATTAGGTATTTGCATTTTATAAAAAATATGTTATACTAAATAAGTAATTGATTTGTCTCGTTAGCTCAGTTGGTAGAGCAACTGACTCTTAATCAGTGGGTCTAGGGTTCGAGTCCCTAACGGGACACCATTTTAGAATTTAATTTAACCTTTTTGGTAAAGTGTTTACACTCGTAAACACTTTTATTAATTTTAAAAGTTGTAATATATTAGATTTTATGTTATAGTTAAATAGTAGAGTAGGGTGCTAGGAGGCATTTATGAAAAATAATGGTTTTACTTTAATAGAATTACTTGCTGTTATAATTATACTAGCAATAATAATTACAATCACTGTAGTTTCAATAGGGTCAATACTTGACAATTCAAAAGAATCTTTATCAAAAGATCAAAAGAAAATAATTGAAGATTCTGCAAAAATTTATTATCTACAAGAAGGTATGGATAACAATGTTAATTGCGTAAATTTATCTGAGTTAATAAATGGTGGATATATAGAATCAAGAGAAGTTTTAGATCCTAAAACAAAAGAGACATTAACAGGTTCAGTTTTAATTACATATGATGCAAATCAATATACATATGAATATCAAGAACAACTTTGTGAAAGTGAATAAAAGAAAGAAAATCTTTCCATAATAATTTTGGGAGGATTTTTTTATGGAAAGAAAAGAATATAAAAAAATAGTAGAGAAGTATACGCCAAAAGGTTCAAGACTAAAAAATGCCATAATTGCATTTTTAATTGGAGGATTTATGGGTGTATTAGGTAACTTTTTAGTCGATGCATATTCCTTTTATTTTAATCTTTCAAATAAAGATGCAAGTGTATTTATGATAATCACACTAGTATTTTTAGGATGCTTTTTAACTTGTTTAGGATTTTTTGATAAAGTGGTTAATTTTGCTAAATGTGGTCTTATAGTTCCTATAACAGGTTTCGCACATGCTTGTCAGAGTGCTGCACTTGAATATAGAAAAGAAGGGTTAGTTACAGGAATTGGCGCTAATATGTTTAAATTAGCAGGTTCAGTAATAATATTCGGAGTTGTAAGTGCATATATATTTGGATTACTTAGAATATTTGTGATGGGAGGATAATATGACATTTAAATATAAAAACGTATATATAAATGATACTAGTACAGTAGTTGGACCATATGAAGCAAAGGGCCCACTTTCTAAATTATTTGATAAAAGTTATGATGATTTTTATTTTGGAGAAAAGACTTGGGAACAGGCTGAGGCAAGATCTATATTAGATGCAGTCGAAATATTATTAAAAAAAATAGATAAAAAAAATAGTGATATCGATGTTCATATAGGTGGTGATTTGTTAAATCAATTAGTTGCGACTAATTATGCATCAGCAAAAATAGGAATACCTCTAGTAGGTATATATGGTGCTTGTTCAACAAGTACTCTAGGAATAATGCTCGCTAGTAATATGATAGATAAGGGCCAAGTTAAAAATGCTATAGTTAGTGCTTCATCTCACAATAATGGAGCAGAAAAACAATTTAGAAATCCTGTTGAATATGGAGGCCCTAAAAAAGAATATACGACATTCACAACAACAGGTTGTGCGGTAAGTTATCTATCAAGTGAAAAATCTAAAATTAGAGTTGATTCAGCAACAATTGGAACTGTAGTAGATATGGGAATTACTGATGTATTTAATATGGGTGCGGTAATGGCGCCTTCTGCAGCAAAAGTAATAAGTGATCATTTAAAAGATACAAAAAGAACACTTGATTATTATGACTTAATTTTAACAGGAGATTTAGGAGTAGTAGGTAAAGCAATTTTAAAAGAATATATAAAAAAAGAATATAATATAAATTTAAAAAATCATGACGATTCTGCTTGCATGATATTTGATATAGATAAAACGCCTGTATATCAAGGTGGAAGTGGACCTGCTTGTCTACCACTTGTTACATATACACACGTATTTGATAAAATGAAAAAAGGTAAATTAAATAAAGTTTTATTAGTCGCAACAGGCGCACTTATGAACACTACTATGTGTAATCAACACCTATCTATTCCAAGTATTAGTCATGCAGTTAGTTTGGAGGTAGAAAATGATATACTTTAATGCATTTTTATTTTGTGGATTAATTTGCTTGATTGGTCAGGTAATTCTTGACAATACCAAATTAACTCCAGGACATATAACAACTATATTTGTAATAGTGGGGGCATTTTTGGATGTGTTTAATATATATGATAAATTTGTTCTTTGGGCAGGTGGAGGTGCACTTGTACCAATAACATCTTTTGGTCACTTACTTATACACGGCGCTATGGATACCGTTAATAACTTTGGAGTTATGGGACTATTTATGGGCATGTTTGATTTAACCTCTTCAGGAATAGTAGCCGCTATAGTATTTTCCTTTGTATTATCTTTAATATTTCAACCAAAAGATTAATATTGAAATGTAAAGTAGACATTTAACTTGACAATTTTAATTGTATGTTAAAGAAATATGTGCTATAATGGGTAAAAAGTAGGAGGTTGTTTATGGCAAAAAGAGGAAGACCGTCTAAAAAAACTATAAGAAAAAGAAAAGAAGCAAAATCAAAAAGTGAATTATCAATATTGTTTGGAGTATTAGTTATAGTTGTACTTATTATAGTTGGATATTTCTTATTACAGGGCAAATAGTCCTTTTTTCGTTTAATAATTTGTAAAAAAATAAACAAATATATAAAAAATACTTGCTCAATTTTTTTAATACGTGTTATAATTAATCTGTGCCTAATTATAAGTGCCAAAACATAAGTAGTAAAAGGAGGAAAATATGGCAAAATATGTTTATGACTTTAAAGAAGGAAATAAAGACATGCGTAATTTATTAGGTGGTAAAGGAGCAAACCTTGCTGAGATGACAGGAATTGGACTTCCTGTACCTAGAGGTTTCACTATAACTACCGAAGCATGTACTAAATATTACGAAGATGGAGAAGATATTTCAAGTGAAATAAAAGATGAAATATTATCTCATCTAACAACACTAGAACAAGTAACTGGTAAAAAATTTGGTGATATGGAAAATCCATTATTAGTTAGTGTTAGAAGTGGTGCAAGAGCATCTATGCCTGGTATGATGGATACTGTTTTAAACTTAGGTTTAAATGATGAGGTTGCAAAAGGATTTGCCGAAACTACAAAAAATCCAAGATTTGTATATGACTCATATAGAAGATTTATTCAAATGTTTGCAGATGTAGTTAAGGGATTCCCAAAAAGTTCATTTGAAAGAAAATTTGATGTAATAAAGGAACAAAAGAAAGTAAAATTTGATACAGAGTTAACATATCAAGATTTAATGGAAGTAGTTGAAATCTATAAAGAAGAATATAAAAAACATTCTGGTGTTGATTTCCCACAAGATCCAAAAGAACAACTACTTGAAGCAGTTAAAGCGGTATTTAGAAGTTGGAATAACGATAGAGCAATAACATATCGTAGACTTAATGATATCCCATCTAGTTGGGGAACTGCTGTAAACGTTCAAGAAATGGTTTATGGTAACCGTGGTGAGACTTCAGGTACAGGAGTTGCATTTACAAGAAATCCTGCAACAGGTGAGAAAAAACTTTATGGAGAATATTTAATGAACGCACAAGGTGAAGATGTCGTTGCAGGTATTCGTACTCCACAATCAATTGATACATTAAAGGATGTTATGCCTGAATGTTATAATGAATTTGTTAAGATATGTAATACACTTGAAAATCATTACAAAGATATGCAAGATATGGAATTTACTATTGAAAATGGCAAGTTATTTATGCTACAAACTCGTAATGGTAAAAGAACTGCTCAAGCAGCACTTAAAATTGCTGTTGATCTTGTTAATGAAGGTATGATTACAAAAGATGAGGCTATCTTAAAGGTAGAACCAAAACAATTAGATCAGTTATTACACCCAAATTTTGATAAAGAAAGTTTACAAAGTGCTAAAGTGATTGCAAAAGGACTTGCTGCATCTCCAGGGGCTGCAACAGGTAAAATATATTTTACTGCCTTAGATGTTATGAATGCATTTAAAAACGGTGAAAAAGATTTATTACTTGTTAGACTTGAAACTTCTCCTGAAGATATAGAGGGTATGAATATCGCACACGGTATACTTACTATTCGTGGAGGTATGACAAGCCATGCAGCCGTAGTTGCTCGTGGAATGGGTACTTGCTGTGTATCAGGATGTGGTGAACTTATAATAGATGAAGATGCAAAAACTATCAAAACTAAAGACGGTTTAACTTTTAAAGAAGGAGACTGGATGAGTTTAGATGGTTCAACAGGAAATGTATATGGACAAAGAGTTAAGACTGTAGCGCCTGAAATTAGTGGAGATTTTGAAACATTTATGGAATGGGCAGATAGCGTTAGAAAACTTAAAGTTAGAACAAATGCTGATACACCTAAAGACGCTATACAAGCACGTAAATTTGGAGCAGAAGGTATAGGTCTTTGCCGTACAGAGCACATGTTCTTTGAAGAAGAGAGAATATTTAACTTTAGACGTATGATTGCTGCTGATACTGTTGAGAAACGTGAAGAAGCATTAGAAAAAATATTACCATATCAAAGAAAAGACTTTGAAGGATTATTTGAGGCTATGGAAGGTGATCCTGTTGTAATTCGTTACCTAGATCCACCTCTACACGAATTCTTACCTCATACAGATGAAGAAATTAGACCTTTAGCTGAATCATTAGGTATGAGTTTTGAAGCATTAAAAGAAAGAGTAGAATCTTTAAAAGAATTTAATCCAATGATGGGACATCGTGGATGTAGACTTGCAATAACTTATCCAGAAATTGCTAAAATGCAAACTAGAGCAGTAATTGAAGCTGCAATAAACGTAAATAAAAAAGGCATGAATGTTACACCTGAAATTATGATTCCACTTGTTGGTGATGTAAATGAACTTAAATATGTTAAAAAAATAGTAACTGATACTGCAGATAGTATAATTAAACAAGCAGGAGTTGATTTAAAATATCACGTTGGAACAATGATTGAAATACCAAGAGCTGCAGTAACTGCAGATGAAATAGCAACTGAAGCAGAATTCTTCTCATTTGGTACAAATGACTTAACTCAAATGACATTTGGATTTTCAAGAGATGATGCTGCTAAATTCTTAAATGAATATTATACTAAAGGAATATTTGAAAGTGATCCATTTGCTAAGTTAGATCAAAATGGTGTTGGAAAACTTATCTCTATGGCTGCTAGTTTAGGTCGTAAGACTCGTCCTGATATACATTTAGGTATATGTGGAGAACACGGAGGAGATCCCTCTAGTGTTGAATTCTGTCATAAAGTAGGACTTGATTATGTATCTTGTAGTCCTTATAGAGTTCCACTAGCTAGACTTGCTGCTGCACAAGCCGCTATACGTGAAAAATAATTATATAAATTTAAATTAGACTAAGATTTTTAATAATCTTGGTCTTTTTGTCTACTAGGGAAGTGTTTTAAAAAAATATAAAAGTATACAATTCACTATCATTTGTTCATTAATATAATTAACTTATCAAGATATTGAAGTGATAAAACTTATAAGAGGTTATAGAAAATTATAGTTTTGAATATACTATTAATGTATACTATTTGACATTTTCATAAAAATATAGTATATTTTTATTGCACTTTAAAAAGTGTGAAAATGTTTTTCGCTTCTGGATGGTGCGAATAATAAATGATTCCAGGCGACAATGTTTTTCGCTTCCAG
>CANRAT010000064.1 GCA_947628685.1 uncultured Bacilli bacterium | reverse complement strand
TTACAATGTACAACAAACCAAAACTGAGCTAGCCCTTATTTTATATAGGCTTGCTCATTTTTACTGCCAAACTCAAGATAATATAGAAAAAAGATAGACCTTTTTCTATCTTTAGTTAATACAAATTAAAAATAAAATTATATAATGAGAGTAATATTAACTAAACTCACTTTATGTTCAGTTTAGGTAATTGGCGCAAACACAATACGGAAAGAATTGTTGCCACTATTACCACCATCGTTGCAATCAGGTGAAAATACGCCTGCACCTTCCGTAATATTGTAGACACCACCACGTCTAAACCACGGATTACTTGTAGAAACAAAGCTCGTGTAATCTCCATACCAACCTCTAGTTTCTGACAAGGCATGGCCTTTACATTCTTCGTTTGAACACTCTGATATTGTAGTTATTGTATACTTATCATAATATTTTTTATTACTTTCTATACTTAAGAATGTTTCTTGAAAGTTTGATGAACCTACTATATCACTATAATTTCCCATTACAAACTCATTAGCACCCCCACTCATATCATATATTCCATATACATTTCCTGTTGTACTCGCTCCAGGGCCACATGAACCTGTTCCTTCTGTCCTAGATTGTTCTGAAGTTGGTTTTTCTTCATAATATTTACATGTCCCTTCCGCTGAAAAACCTCCCACTCCAGGTTTACCACTACTTCTTCCTGTGTAATAACTTGATGAATCATTTTTATATACTTCTTTATTTACTCCGGTATAATCACTATTACCATATTTTCCATATTCACTTTGTGAAAGATATGCAACTGCTCCCCATTCACTATTTTTCATCATATGTGGATCAGTTATACTTGAGTTTATTCCAAATGGATTACCATCTCTTGATAATGATCTTGATACGAAGAAAAAATTTGATACATTATTGTTTCTTAATGACTGTACATTAGGTAATATTCTTATTCCATCTGCATTTTCACAAGTTTCATCAATACAATTTAAATCATTAGTTGATTTACCTAATGTTGTATGGCTTGTTTCAAATTTACCTACCCATATCCCACTTAGTTCATCAAATCCAAATGTAAATGCTGGATGGGTATACCATTCTTTAGGTGTTTTCCCATCATATGTTGCTTTACCATTATCTTTAATGTATTTACTTACAAATTTTATATCTATTGCTCCTGGTGTAGATTGACTAGGTTTACTTCCTCCATCTAGCCTTACTCCATATTGACTTTTTATTGTGTATGAGAACCTTGGTATCCATACAAACATTGCTAGTACATCTGAAGAGTTAAAATCATTATTTGTAGTTGGAAGTTTTAAACTATCACCTTCATGTTTATTTTTTCCATTTTCACTTAATATTACCGCATTTGCCCACTCTTGGTTTTCATAGTCATACCAAATTTCAGTTGGATTTGCAATTACCCATGACTTGTTTTCTTCATCGTATTTTACAGGTGTTAATCCATCCATTAAATCGGGATCAGATCCATTTAATAAAGGGTCATAGTATAACTCATATGGTGTACATTCATTATTATTAACTAATTCATAATTGAATCCTATATTATAAGTTATACGTACTGTTTTTTTATCTGTTATATCCTCTTTTGTATATTGCATTTCTACTGGTAGTGTTAAATATTCCTTTTCTTTTAATTCACTTAAAGAAACACAGTAAACATTCTTTCTTCTTTCTTTAAATGAACTTGAATTTTCTGATACATATAATTTTGCTGCACTTAAAACTAATGATTCTGTTGTTTCATCTACATCTTTTGATTTGTTTTTTACAGAATTTATTACTCCTGGAAATACTATAACTACTAATGCAGAAAGTATCATTATTACTCCTAACACTTCAACTAGTGTGAATCCTTTACTTTTCATCTATAATCACCTATCATGAGAATTATAGCATACATTATTTATTTTTTCTATATATAAAGAAAAAAAATATCAATTCTTAACATTAATGATATTTTTTAAAAATGATTTACTTTTTAAATAAAGTCCTGTATATCTATCGTAATAATCATCTATAAAATCGTTTACTTCTTTAATTACATCTTTATTTATATCTAGTTTAGATATTTTATTTATATCTACTAATGTATACATTCTAACAAGTTTAATAGCCTTATCACTTATAATAGGTTCATTTATTCTACATTTACTGCATAGATATCCACCTTTGTCACTTGAGAGTGTAACTACATTTTTAGAACCACATATAGTACATCCATCTAACTTTGGCATTACTCCTAAATATTCTAAATATTTAAGTTCTACTATATTAGTTATTACAAGTGGATTAAAGTTATCATTTATTTTAATTAAAGCACTAATTAATATATCATATATTTCATTATCACTATTTTGTTTATATACTTGACTTGTTAAATCTATTAAAAAACTTGCATAGCTTATTTTTTCTATATCTTTTTTTATATTAGAAAAATTATTAATTACACTAGCTTCACTAAGTATAGATAATTTGTCTTTTTTATAATATATAGTAAATGTCGCAAATGTCAATTTTTCACAAACACTTCTTAAACTACTTTTAAGTGTTTTACATCCTTTAGCAATAACGCCAATTATTCCATATTCTTTAGTAAGTATATCTATTATTTTACTAGAATCTTTATAATCAGTTGTTTTTATTATAATTCCATCAACATCTATAACCATTATTAATCAACTTCTTCAAAACGATATTTTTGTTTAACATTAGGATATTTTTCTTTATCTACTAATGATGCAAACATATCATAATCTCTTACCCAATATTTATTAGAATGTTTATAGACAACTTTCTTTTTTAAGTCTTCAGAGTCACTTGCAATACATATAACGCTTACTATACCTCCTTTGAAATGTCTATATTTTTTACCTACTTCAATTTTTCTTTCCATCTTTTCTCAACTCTTCTTTATACTTCATATAATATTCTATTTTACCTGTAGTTTTAAAAAGTCCCCATAATAATTCTTTCATTATATCACCTATTTAATATTGAGTAAATTATATTTTTTTTATACATTAATTTTCAAAATCTTTAAATCCAAACTCTGATAAATATTTATCTTTTTCTCTCCATTTTTTTACAGTTTTAACAAATAGTTCTAAATATACATTTCTATTTAATAATTCTTCTAAATCTTTACGAGATGCAATACCTATTTTTTTAATCATTTCTCCTTGTTTACCTATTATAATCTTTTTTAGAGAATCTCTATCTACTATTATAGATATTCTAATTTTATAACTAGTTTTTCCTACTTCTACACTATCAGTTACACAAGTAATTGAATGAGGTACTTCTTCATCTGTAAAATTAAATACTTTTTCTCTTACTATTTCCGACATTAAAAAATCTATTGATTTATTTGTTATACTATCTTCATTATAATACTTTATATTATCAGGTAAATACTTTTTTAGTGTATCTATTAAATCTTCTATATTATTTCTAGTAAGTGCGGATACAGGTATAATTTCATCAAAATCATATAAATCTTTATAATCATTAATTCTATTTAGTATCTCTTCGTGTGTTATTTTATCTATTTTATTTATAACAAGGATAATAGGTTTATCTACTTTCTTTAGTTTATCTAATATGTATATATCGCCTTTGCCAAGTCCATCATATGCATCTACTATAAAAAGTATTATATCAGTATCATTTATACTATAATAAGCCTGTTTATTAAGAGTTTTACCAAGTTTATTAGTTGGCTTATGTATACCTGGTGTATCTACAAATACTATTTGAACTTTATCTTCATTATATATACCTTGTATAATATTACGAGTAGTTTGCGGTTTATTCGATGTTATCGCTACTTTTCTTTTTATTATACTATTTATTAATGTACTTTTACCTACATTTGGTCTACCTATAATTCCTACAAAACCACTCTTCATATTGTCACCTCTAAACTAAATCTTCATCACTAAATGGATAAGGGCATAACTCACTAACTGTATGAATAATTGTTTCTCCTTTTGGATTCATTGCAATTACTTTAACATCTTTTTCAAATAATTCACTAATAATCATTCTACAGTTAAAACAAGACATGCCTATTTTATCGTTATCACACATAACATATAATTCTTTAAAATCATATCTTTTATATCCTGCACTTATTGCAGATAATATAGCACTTATTTCAGCACATATACTTGCGCCATAAGTAGCATTTTCTACATTTACTCCACAAAATTCACGTCCATCTTTCATTACTACAATGCTTGCAACTCTAAAATTTGAATAAGGACTATAACTATTATCTAATAATTTAATTAATTTTTCTTTCATATCACCACTCCAAATAAATTTAAAACTTTAGGTAAGAATATTATTATATTTAATATTATTGCAACTATAAATATTACAAATGTCGCTCCGCTTGCACAATCTTTAGCAATCTTTATTAATGGATTATATTCCTTGCTTACTAAATCACAAACTGATTCTACTCCAGTATTAATAAGTTCTACTGAAAGTAAAACTCCTAAAATACATATAATGAGTATCCATTCAAGTCCATTTATATTATATACATACCCCATAAGTATTTCTATTAGTGTTCCTAAAAGATATAAAACTATACTTTTACCATCACAAGCATAATATTTAATTCCATTAACTGAATTCTTTATTGTATTAAAAACGGAATTGGGTGTTAAAACCTTAACTTTTAAACTTTTTTCAAGTTTATTTTTTGATTCCATACTCATTTAAAATCATCTCCTGAAGAGCAAACATGATTTTTTCATCTTCTTTTTTTATATGGTCATATCCAAGTAAGTGAAGTAGTCCGTGTATACTTAAAAATGATATTTCTCTTAAAAATGAATGTTTATATAATATTGCTTGGTCCCTTGCTTTTTTAAGGCATATATATATATCTCCAAGTACTCTTACATCTGTTTTAATAAATGTATCATCATCCTCAAGAGCAAAACTTATAACGTCAGTTACACTATCTTTATTTCTATATTCTCTGTTTAATTTTTGTATAGTTTCTTCATCTGTTATTATTATATTAAATATTGAATTCGTTATTTTTAATTTTTTTAAAGCAAATTCAACTACTTTTTCTACTTCTTCTAACTCTTTTACTTGTTCTTCTGTTTGGTTAATGATTTCAAAATTATTCATGACCTCACCCTAGTACAATTATATTATAAATATGTATTTTTTTCAATAATTATTAAGAAAATTTAAGTGAATGTTACAACAAAAACATTTGAATCAATAATTTTTGATTTCAAATGTAATTTATTCATTCATGTCTATATATTCATCAATTTCTAGGTAATCAGTTACATCTTCTACAACACTAAAAAATATATTTAAAGTAATTGAATCATCATTTTTTATTTTATTTAATATTTTATAGTCACTTATATATTCACCTGCTTTAAGTTTAGATTCTATTTTTTCTTTTGAAAGTTCTACTTCCTTTTCAATTAATTCATCCTCGTTTAATTCTTGATTTATAACTTTTGTTTCTTTTTGTATTTGTTTAACTAATTTTATTGGAAGCAAGTTATTTTTTAATATTATTTTTTCTTCTATATTTTTGGTTTTATATTTTTTTAAATTAAATAATTCTATACTTTTATTTAATAAATTTATTGCGTATATTTCTTTTTTATTACCAGTTTCATAACTTTCATAATATTTATATGGATATGTAATTGTTACTTTGTACCATGTCTCACCTAATATAGTTCCATTTGCGCTTACTGTATCTTTTATATTACCGTTTAAATCTACATATCCACTAACTATAATATCTCCTTTTTTTACATATGAATTTATATTTTTTACTATTTGTCCACTAGATACATCTATACTTTTTATTACACAATCTTTTTTAGCTACAATATGTCTTGAAGGTGTATTAATTTTTTCATCACTTTCAATTCTTGGCTCATATCTTACTATATACTTTGTCCCAATACTTTCTATTTCAATCCAATCTAGTTTATCTCTATATTTAGTTAATATTTCACTCTTTATATTTTGAAGTGTATTATAATCTTTTTTAAATTTATATTTCTTAATTCCTAACTCTTCTAACTCTTCTTTTAATATCTGTTTCATTTTGGAATCATTAGTTATTACATCTATACTAAATATTGTGTTAGTGATTAAGTATAGGATTGAAAAGGATATAACTATTAATATTATCATAAATTTATTATTTAATATTTTATTTTTTATTTTTATAAGTCCATTATAATCTATTGTATTTATTTCATATATTGTTTTAAGTTTTAATATACTATCATAATCTTTCTTATATATTTTAATATTTATTTCATTTTTATTTACATAACTTATATTTAATATTTCTATTTTATTATTTTTAAGTCTTTTTATAAATTTTTCTATATTATTACCTTTAATATTTAATATTATTTTACTTTTTAAGAGATATAATATATAGTTTTTCATATTCACCTGAATTCTATTGTTTTAAAATTACCTGCAATTAGAATTTCATCAATCATAAGTTTTGATACTACTAAATCACTACCACTTATAACTATCTCACCATTTACTGTTTTAATAACTATTTTATTAGAGTCAAAGTGACCAATATCAGTATAATTAACGATATTAATCTTACTTTTTATAATAGTTATTTTTAGTTCATCTTCTTTTATATATGATTTAATACCATTAATTATATTCAAATTATCACCTATTTAATATTATTAAAATATATATAAAATGATTACTTAAAATAATTATTTTGAAATAATAGAAAAAGGATTTAGTCACCTAAATCCCTATACCACTTAATTTGCTAATTTATTAATTTCTTCTATAGATAAATTTGTTACTTTTGATATAACATCAGAACTTATATTTTCTTTAAGAAGATTTTTTGCTATTTCTATAGTGCCTTCTTGAAAACCATTTTCATAACCCTGCTCTTTTGCATTATCTATTTTTTCTTCTAGTATCTCTTTTTCAAATAGTCTATAATTGTATGCTCCCATTACATCCTCGTCACTATACTTTTCTATTCTCTTTACTATATCTTCCATATCTTTATCGCCCTCGCTTATTTTACTGGCTATATTCTTCTCTTCTATCCCAAATAGCCCTATAAACTTTGTTATACTATCTAACGTTTTTGCATCTTTAGTATAACACATTTTTGTATAATATGGAACATCTATCCTTATTATTTTTATTAAGTCTGTTAGTC
>CANRAT010000063.1 GCA_947628685.1 uncultured Bacilli bacterium | reverse complement strand
TTCATAACTAATATTAAATCAGCATTTTTAATTGTAGATAACCTATGAGCAATTATAAATGAAGTTTTACCTTGTGTTAATTTATCCATTGCTTTTTGAACTAATTCCTCAGTTCTAGTATCAACATTTGATGTTGCTTCATCTAAAATTAAGAATGGTGCATCTTCAAGCATTCCACGTGCGATTGTCATAAGTTGTTTTTGACCTTGACTTACTGAATCACTATCATCTATATGAGAGTTAAGTCCTCCAGATAAAGTTTTTATAAAGTGATCTACACCAACAACAGAACATGCTCTCATAATATCTTCATCTTTAACATCTTCTTTATTGAATTTTAAATTTTCTTTAACTGTCCCATCAAAAAGCCATGTGTCTTGTAATACCATTACAAATAAATCATGTATGTTTTCTCTAGACAAATCCTTAATAGAAACTCCATCAATTAAAATATCTCCTTCTTTAATATCATAAAATTTCATAAGTAAATTAACCATAGTAGTCTTACCTGCTCCTGTAGGTCCAACTATAGCAATTTTTTCACCAGGAAGTGCTTTAGCACTAAAATTGTTTATTATAGTTCTTTTCTCATCATAACCAAATTTAACATTTTTAAATTCTATTTCTCCTTTTACCTTAGATTTATCTAGGTATTTAACTGGATTTTCTTTAGGCATTTCTTCTTCATCTAAAAAGTCAAATACTCTCTCACCTGCTGCTGCAGTTGATTGAAGTGAAGTCATTGATTGAGCTATTTGTGAAAGTGGATTAGTAAACAATCTAACATATATAATAAATGCAACTATGACACCAAATGATATTATATTATTACTAACAAGAAGTGCGCCTACAACACATACTGCAACATATCCTAAATTTCCTACAAACATCATAATAGGTTGCATCATTCCAGATAAAAATTGACTTTTTCTATTACATTCATATAAATTATTATTTAATTTATCGAATTCTTCATTTGCACTTATCTCACCATTATATGCTTTAACGACATTATGTCCTGAATATATCTCTTCTATATGACCATTTAAATTACCTAATTCAGTTTGTCTTCTAATAAAATATTTTTGTGATTTACCAAGTATTATAGCCATACCACCAAATCCAAGTAAACTAGCTAGTATTGCAGTTATAGCCATTATCCAGTTAGTTATAAACATCATAAATATTGATCCTATAAAAAGTGTTATACTAGTGACAAGAGAAACTAAACTTTGGTTCATATTTTGTGCGATAGTATCAACATCATTTGTAACTCTTGAAAGTACATCACCTGTTTCATGACTATCAAAATATTTAAGTGGTAATTTATTTATCTTACGACTTATTTTGCCTCTTAATGTCTTAGCAAAATTATTAGATACACTAGTCATAGATAAAGATTGTATATAATTAAATATAGCACTTATAACATAAATAGCTGCAAGCAATATAGAAAGTGAATATACCCTATTCATATCTATTTTTGGTTTAACAAGTTCATATATACTCTCAGGTAATGTATCAAAATCATTTAATAATTTATTGGAATCAGTTTCAGTTTTGATACCTTCTAAAAATATAGAAAATTTTTCTTTATCTGTACTACTTATATTTTCATCACTCATAATACTTTTAATATTATCTTCAGTTAAATTAGGTTGTATTCCAAGTGTTATTGTATCGGCTAAATCAGATAGTTTATTAGGCCCAACAAGAGCAAGTATAGCACTTACCATTGCTAGAATTAAAGCAAAAATCATAAGGAAGCGCCACTCTTTTAAATTTGAAAATAATCTTTTCATAGAACCTTTAAAATCTCTAGATTTTGAAGGAATACCACTATTAGGTCTAGGCATTCTAGGCATGTTCTAATTCCTCCTTTGAAAGTTGTGATAAAGCTATTTCTTTATACACTTCACAACTTTTTAATAATTCTTTATGTCGCCCTATTCCAACACATTCACCTTTATCTAATACTATAATCTTATCAGCACTTATAATAGTTCCTATTCTTTGCGCAACTATTAAACTTGTAGCATCTTTAGTATATTTCTTTAACTCTTTTCTTAAAGTAGAATCAGTTTTATAATCAAGTGCGGAAAAAGAATCATCAAATATATAGATTTCTGGATCTCTTGCTATGGCACGCGCTATTGCAAGCCTTTGTTTTTGTCCACCTGATACGTTAGTACCTCCACGTGCGATATGTGATTCATACTTTTTATCCATCTTTTCTACAAATTCTTTTCCTTGTGCGATTTCTATTGCTTTTTTAACTTTATCCATATTTGGCTTTTCTTTTCCATTATAACCATAAGATACATTATCAAACACAGTACCTGTAAACATTACTGCTTTTTGTGGTACATAACCTATTTTATTATGTAAATCTTTTAGTTTATAGTTTTTGACATTAATTCCATCTACAAATATTTCACCATCAGTAGCATCATAAAACCTTGGAACAAGATTTATCAATGTACTTTTACCACTTCCTGTTGAACCTATAAAAGCAACTGTTTCACCTTTATTTGCCTTAAAAGATATATTTTTAAGTAAATATTCATCAGCATCTGGATATTTGAAACTAACATTTTTAAATTCTACTGTACCCTTTTCACTTGCATTAATAACGTCTAAATCACCATCTATAATACTTGATTTTTCATCTAATACTTCATTTATACGACGTGCGGATACTTGAGCCCTTGGCCATATCATAAATATCATAGCAAGCATTAAAAATGACATTATTACTTGCATTCCATAACTTGTAAATACTATCATATTACTAAATAAATTTATTTTATCAGTCATACTTGCAGAAGTTATTAAAAATGCACCTATAAAGTATATTCCGAGTGTTAAAAAGTGCATAACTATATTCATAATAGGATGCATTATGGCAAAACATTTTTGATTAAACATCTGTGTTTTTGTTAATGTATTATTAACTTCTTCAAATCTGTTTTCCTCAAATTTTTCTGCATTAAATGCTCTTATTACCCTAATTCCTGTTAGGTTTTCACGTGTAACACCATTTACTTTATCTGTTAATTTTTGTACCCTTGCAAATCTTGGTAAAACTATTATCATAAGCGTAGTTACTGTAGTTAAAAGTATTATAACTCCAGCTCCTGTAAGCATACTCCACTCTAAATTTTTATTTAGTATTTTAGTGACTGCCCAAATAGCCATAATAGGCGCTCTTATAATTAATTGAAGTCCCATAGCAATAAACATTTCTATTTGTGTTACATCATTTGTGGTTCTAGTAATTAAACTACTAGTTTGAAATTTCTTTATTTCAGCCATAGAAAATTCTTCTACTTTTCTAAATATTTTGCTTCTTAAATTAAGTGAAAAATCAGCAGCTATTTTAGATGCAAAATATCCAACTATAATTGCTGATATTAAACTAGCTAGTGCGCATAACATCATATATCCGCCCTGAATTAATATCTCACCCATATTATTAGTCGTTGTTTGAACTAGTCTAGTTATATTACTCATATAATCTGGTAATTTTAACTCTAACCAAACTTGAAAAACTATAAGTAAAAAACATACCAATAAAAAAAGAATATCTTTCTTACTTAACTTTTTTAACAATTTAAACATTTAATCACCTCTAATAATATATACAATTAAATTAATTTTGATTATATTTTTTTTTAACACGTACATTAAATATATTACAACTACATTATTTTGTCAATAAATTTCAAATAAATTTCACGAAATATATGAATAAAGTTAAAAAGACTTACTTAGCGTAAAGTCTTATTTTAACTTTTCTATTACTATAGTTACAATAGGATTTGCAAAAAATGAATCTGTTGTTAATGTATTAGAATTTGGACTTACTAAGTGTATTGTATCTAATGTAGTATTTATTAATTCAAATTCATCATTTTCTAATACCGTTGTTACTATACCGTGTGCATTAATTCTAACGACAGGTTCCTGATAATCCCAAGTAGATCCTCCAACATAAATTGTTGTTTCCCCTACTTTTCTTAAACCAACACCTATAACATCATTCTCACCAGGATATATAGTAGAACTAGATGAGTATAATTGTACCATAAAATCTACACGGTAAACACCGCCTTTTTTGAAAGTAATGGTATTATTTTTTAAAATAAAACTTTCATTCATGTCATAAATCTTTGTATCTATCGGTATTCTTTTATTAGATTCAACTGCAATTCCATAAGCATCTAAATCATCATTAGCTGTCATAAAAAATGCAGATGGTACTTCTAAAGGTCCAGGATCCCCTTTTGGACCTTGCACACCAGGATATCCCATATCTCCAGGAAGACCTTGAGGGCCCGCATCACCTTTATCACCCTTTGGGCCTTGTATTCCGGGTGGACCTGCTGGTCCAGGTTCACCCATCTCACCTTTATCTCCTTTAGGACCTTGTGGTCCTGTGTCTCCTTTAATTCCTTGAGCACCTTGAGGTCCACGTGGGCCTTGCAATCCTTGCTCTCCTTGTAAACCAGTCTCTCCTTGAATGCCTTGTTCTCCTCTAGGACCTTGCATTCCAGGTGGGCCTTGTTCTCCTTTTGGACCTCTTTCACCTTGTAAGCCTTGAGGACCGGGTGGACCTTGAAGTCCTTGATCCCCTTTTGGACCTTTTATCTCACCTACATTATTCCATTTATCAGAATCTTCACTCCATACATATAAATTTGAGCCTACTAAATAAGACTCTCCCGGTTTACCTTTTGGAAAATTCCTTTCTAATTCACTAATATTATCAAATGATCCTAATATAGTAACACTCGTCCCAGGATTACCTTTAGGACCTATTGGACCTATTTCTCCCTTTGGTCCTACATCTCCTTTTTCTCCTTTAGGCCCTTCTATTCCAGGCGGACCTTGAAGTCCTTGTGGGCCTATTGCTCCTTCAGGACCCATTTCACCTTGAGGGCCAGGTACACCTTGAGGTCCAATTTCTCCAGGTATACCTTGAGGACCTTCTCTTCCAACCTCGCCTTGAGGTCCTGTTGGTCCCATATCACCCTTTGGACCTTTAATCTGTCCAACATCTAGCCATCCATCATTAGTCCATACATATAAGTCTTTTTCTACTATATAACCTTCTCCTATATTTCCAGTAGGATATTTTTCTTTTAATTCGTCTACAGTTTCAAAACTACCTAGTACTCTTAATGCAGACCCCATTGGTCCAGCTGGACCAGTTGGACCAACAATCGCACCCATACATTGAGGTTTATATTTTTTATCATTTTCTATTTTCTTTAATGCCTTTTCATATAAATCCATCAAATCACCTAATTAATTATATTCTATTAAATAAATATTATATAACAAAAATACTTAAACAAAATGTTTAAGTACTTTATTTATTTAATATAGCATCTATAGGTTTCATCTTAGATATTTTTATAATTGGTATAATACTTGAAATAATTGTTACTATAAATACAACTAAATATATTAATACAAACTGTCTTATTCCTAGTATGAAAGGTGTTAAAATAATATCTGTACCCGACATAATAACACTATTTAATAAATTAGTTACTAAGATAAGTAATATTGATGAGATAGTTGCTGAAATAAATGACATTACAACACCCTCCCACAAAAATATCTTTATAATATCAAAACTTCTTGATCCAAGAGCCCTTAAAACTCCAATTTCTTTTTTACGATAATGGATACTTGTCGTAATGAAGTTTCCTATTAAAAATACAGTAAATATAAATAATACTAAACTTACATAGAAAGCCATATCTTTTAACATTTCTATAGTTCTTATAAGAAGTGCGACATCCTCACTATAAGGTGATACTGCTTGAATTTCATTGTTATAAGGGAAAGTTGTTAACATATATTTAAAGTCCTTATAATTAGACATTGGAACTAGATAACCTGTTTTTTGTAATACTTCTATTTTATATTCACCAACTAAATCATTAGATAAGTAATAATTTCTATTCTGTTCTCCAAGTCCTGTTATACCAATAATTTTTAAATCATTATATTCATTTATAAATGACTCATATCTATCCATAA
The DNA here is from genome assembly GCA_947628685.1 of uncultured Bacilli bacterium. Classification (GTDB taxonomy): domain Bacteria; phylum Bacillota_I; class Bacilli_A; order RF39; family UBA660; genus UMGS1613. The sequence goes on along the minus strand of CANRAT010000063.1, from coordinate 1,191 downwards.
CACTTAAACTTGCTTTTAAGCCAATTACATCTAAATCCTTTACATAATTAACAAAATATTTTTTCTCTAAAGTTTCACTATCTACATTTGGATTATTTGAAATATATTTTTCTAATCCTTTTTCATACTCTTGCTCTCTTCCTTGCATTAACTGGTGAATATTTATAACAAGTTCATTTTTATTTAAAGATTTTGTCTTTACCCATTTAGTACCGTCATAATATTCTAGTTCTTCTTGTGGAATTGCAGGGGCTATATAATATCCATCACTTTCTAAAGTTAAACTGTCACTTTTTAAACTAAAGAAAACTACATTTTCATCTAATTCTTCTATTTTAGCAAGTTCTATAGCCTCCAAAAATTCATTAGTTACATAAACGTTATTATATAAATTTTTAACATTAGAAAATAGTTCATTTCTTAAATTCCAATCCTCATCAGTAATATTTTTAGAATCGTAATTTTTGTTTTTTAACGAATCATACTTTGATAAATCATAGTCAATTATTCCAACTATTTTTACTTTACCTTTACTTCCAAAATAGAATGTTTTATCACTACTTACTATATCCATATAACTTTTAGGTTTAAATATATAATCATCACTAAATTCATCTACATCGTTTTTTTCATAAGTTGTAATCCCACCATCAATAATTAAATCAGCCATATAATTTGAAATTAATATTTCATTATAATTACTTGGATATCTACCTATAATTTTTTCATTTTTAAAATCGTCAAAATTATCAATAACTACAATATTTAAATCAACATATTCTCCCATATCAAAATAAAGTGTATTATGAATAACCTCTCCTATTTTTAATGCTTCACCATTTTGCATATAATTATATGATTCCTGTAATTTATAAATAGGATAAAATTTGCCTTTTAGTTTTGACTCTATATATTCCTCATCATTTAGTGTTAATTTAACTTGATCTTTATTATAAAAATCATATTTATCATTTTTGTTATTAAAGAAATAATATTTTTCTACTTTTATACTATCATCTTTTTTTTCAACTAGTAATTTTGAATGAGATTTTTCTAAATCATAACTAGATAGTGTATCTATAATACTTAAAAATAGTAATGAACATATTGTCAGTAATATTGTAAATACTAATTTAATTTTTTTATGTCTTAAACTACCTATTCCAAGTTTAAAACTATCTTTAAATGGTA
>CANRAT010000062.1 GCA_947628685.1 uncultured Bacilli bacterium | reverse complement strand
AAAGAAGGTCGTGAGGAAGGTCTTAAAGAAGGACTTAAAGAGGGCCGTGAGGAAGGTCGTGTAGAAGGTCTTAAAGAGGGACTCGAACAAGGACTCGAACAAGGAATTGAGCGAGAAAAAGTAGACATTGCTAAAAATATGCTAAAAGAAAATATGGATATAAATCTTATTTCTAAAATAACAGGATTATCATTAAATAAAATAAATGAGTTAAAAAAGTGTGAATGATTCTTTTCACACTCAAAGTGTTACATTGATATCAAAAAGATAGATTTTTCTATCTTTTTCTTGTTTCTAACATTTGTTTGTGTTATAATGTTAATGGTGATATATGATGTATGAATATATAAAGGGAAAAATAGTTAAACAAGAAAGTAATTATATAGTAGTAGATAATAACGGTATAGGATATTTAGTTTATGTTGCTAATCCATATTCATTTGAACTTGATAAAGAGTATACTGTGTATATATATGAATATGTAAGAGAAGATGAAAATAGTTTATATGGATTTAAAAATATAGAAGAAAAAGAATTATTTTTAAAACTTATAGATGTTAAAGGACTTGGCTGCAAGATGGCACTTCCTATGCTTGCAACAGGCTCTATTAGTGGTATTGTTGATGCTATAGAAAGAGAAAATATATTATATTTGAAAAAATTTCCTAAAATAGGTGATAAAGTTGCTAGACAGATAATATTAGATTTAAAAGGAAAACTTAATACTAGTGTAGTTAATACTTCAACTAAGGATTTTGATGAATTAATTGAAGTTTTAAAAGGTTTGGGCTATAAACAAGTTGATATAAATAAAGTACTTCCATCGATAAAACAAGATTTAAATATAGAAGAGCAGGTAAAGGAAGCATTAAAATTAATGCTAAAATAATATGAGAATAGGAATAGATATAGATAATACATTAGTAGCCTCAAATGAATATTTTGAATATATTAAAAAACGTGATAAATTAAATTTCAATAAAAGTTATACAGTTGGTTGGACTAAAGATGAGTGTTTAGATATTTTACCTAAATATGCAGAAGAATTAATTAGAAATGTAAAATTTATGGATAATGCTCGTTTTGTATTGGAATATTTAAGAAAAAAGGGACACAAACTTATAATCATAACTGCTAGAGATAATAGTTATTTTAAAAAATCAATAGAGACGACTAAGGAAGTATTTAAAGAAAAGGGCATTATAATAGATGAATTTTATTTTGGACGTGAAGAAAAATCTGATATAGCAAAACAAGTAAAAATAGATTTAATGATAGATGATAGTGTAGATGTTTATAAAAATATGAAAAAAGAGAATATAGATTGTATTTTATTTGGAGATAAAATTAAAAATTGGATAGAAGTATTAGAATATATAGAAAGTAGGTGTAATAATGGATAGAATAGTTAGTGAAGAAGAAACTATAGAAGATAATTTTGAACAAAATATAAGACCCCAAACACTTGACGAATATATAGGTCAAAGTGAAGTGAAAGAAAATTTAAATATATTTATTAAGGCTGCAAAACTAAGGGAAGAACCTCTAGACCATGTTTTACTATATGGTCCTCCAGGACTTGGTAAAACAACACTCGCATTTATAATTGCAAATGAACTTGGAAGTAATATTAAAACTGCTAGTGGTCCATCTATTGAAAAAAGTGGAGATTTGGCTGCAATTTTGTCAAATTTGGAACCTGGTGATGTTCTATTTATTGATGAAATTCATAGAATTCCAAGATTTGTAGAGGAAATATTATATTCTGCTATGGAAGATTTTACGTTAGATATTGTTATAGGTACAGAAAATTCTAGTAGAAATATTAAAATAGATCTTCCACCATTCACACTCGTAGGGGCAACGACTCGTGCGGGAGATTTAACAAGTCCACTGCGTGATAGATTTGGAATAATAAATAAACTTAATTATTATACAGAAGATGAACTTAAAAAAATTGCGCTTAGAACTAGTAAAGTTTTAAATTGTAAGATAGATGACGATGCGGCTTTAGAACTTGCCCGTCGTAGTAGGGGAACTCCTCGTATTTGCAATAGATTATTTAAAAGAGTTAGGGATTTTGCAATGGTAATGGGAAGCGGCAATATAAATCTTGAAATAACAAAGCATGCTTTGGATAAACTTAAAGTAGATGAACTTGGACTTGATGAGACAGATTATCATTTACTTAAATCAATAATAGAAAAATTTAATGGAGGACCAGTTGGAATTGAAGCAATCGCATCATCAATAGGAGAAGAACAGACTACAATAGAAGATGTATACGAGCCATATTTACTTCAAACAGGACTTTTAAAAAGAACAACTCGTGGTAGAATGGTAACAGAAAAAGCATATAAACATTTAGGAATTCCATATAAAGAGGATAATAAGAAAGATTAAAGGGAAGTATAAGTAGTGGTGATGATTATGAAAAAAATAATTGTATTAATTATGTTGCTATTTTTGGTTGGTTGTGGTAAGAGTAAGCCTTTAGTTGAAAATGAAAAACAATCTAAAGAAGAAATAAAACAAGAAGAAGTTAAAAAACTAACTATAGAAGATTATCAACATAATAATGTAGATGAACTTGGGGAAGTTCCTATCATGATGTATCACGGCATACATAATAAAACAAATAGTGAAACAGAATATACGGGTGGCAATGTCGATAAAGATGGTTATCAAAGAACAACAGAAGCATTTAAAAGTGATTTAGAATTTTATTATAATAGTGGATATAGAATGATTAGATTAACAGATTATGTAGATGGTAATATCGATGTAGAGTTAGGTAAAAGTCCTATTATTTTAACCTTTGATGACGGGCTTTCTAATAACATAAAAGTTACTGGATTAGATAGAGATGGAAATATTATAATTGATCCTAATAGTGCAGTTGGAATACTTGAAAGTTTTAAAAAGAAGTATCCTGATTTTAATGTAACTGCTACATTCTTTGTAAATGGTGGATTATTTGAACAAAGAGAATATAATGAAAAAATATTAAACTGGCTTGTTAGTAATGGTTATGATATTGGTAATCATACATATAGTCATGTTAACTTTAGCAAGGTAGGGAAAGAAGAGTCCTTAAAAGAAGTTGGAAGTGTGTACGAGATATTAGATGAAATAATACCTGGTAAATATGTAAACATAATAGCCTTGCCATTTGGTTCTCCATATAATTTAGATCATGCAAATATGCAATATATATTTGATACAAAATATAATGGTAAAACATATACTACTAAAGCAGCCTTAAGAGTAGGTTGGAAAGCTGAAAGTTCACCTTTTTCTAAGGACTTTAATCCTAAATTTTTAAAAAGGATTAGAGCCTATGATAACAATGGTGTAGAATTTGACATAGAAATGAATTTTAAGTTATTAGAAAAAAATAGATATATATCTGATGGTGATATAAATACAGTAGTAATTCCTTCAAGTAAGTCAGATTTGTTAAATGCTAGTATAAAAAAAGAAATTAAAACTTATTAAATTAGTATAAAAAAAATAAAAAATATGGTATACTATATATAACAATAGAGGTGTATTTATGAATTACTATAATAATCAAACATATTATGATATTCTAGGTGTTAGTAAAGATGCTAGCATTTCTGCCATACAAAATGCTGTTGAAAGGTTAAAATATGGAGCTCCAGATGATAGAGTGCCATTTAGTATGTGGGATAAAATAGATGAAGCATATAGTGTACTATCAAATCCAGATAGAAGATTTGAATATGATAAAAAGTTAAATACAAATACCAATTATTCCTTAGTTCAAGATGATATAGTTGAAGGAAAAAATTTAGAAGAATCTTTTTTGCAAGTTAAAGAATTTAACGATGATAAAAATTTAAGTAGCGAAGAAATTTTAAATAATTCATTTGAAGTAGTAAATAAAAATAATGCCCTTGAACAAAAACCTCAAGATGAATTTGCAATATCAGATAATGACTATTTTAGGAAAGATGAACAAGGAGAATGGTATAAAGTAATAGAAAAAGGTGAAAAAATACCTTTTGAAGTTTTGGAGTATGCTAAAAAAAATTTGCCTACTAATCCTATTAAAAAACAAAATGAAGATATTACTCCACAAGAAGAAAGTTATGTAATATCAGATAGCGATTACTTTAGGAAAGATGAAAATGATGAGTGGTTAAGGGTAATAGAAAAGGGAGATAGAATAACTAAATTAGAGTTAGAAAATGCAAAAAAGAATTATTCAACATATCCTGTAATAAAAAAAGTAAAAAAACAAGTTGTAGAAGAAACAGATAAAGAAGATATTACTCCACAAGAAGAAAGTTATGTAATATCAGATAGTGATTACTTTAGGAAAGATGAAAATGATGAGTGGTTAAGGGTAATAGAAAAGGGAGATAGAATAACTAAATTAGAGTTAGAAAACGCAAAAAAGAATTATTCAACATATCCTGTAGTAAAAGAAGTTAAAGAACAATTTATAGAAGCAACACCTAAAGAAAATATTACTCCACAAGAAGAAGATTATGTAATATCAGATAATGATTACTTTAGGAAAGATGAAAATGGTGAGTGGTTAAAAGTAATAAAAAAGGGAGAAAGTATACCTAGTGAGACTCTTAAATACGCTAAAGAACATTTGAATGTAAATATAGATTTAACTAATGAATCAGAAGCGATTGGTGGGTATAATAATTCTAATATAAATGATGATGAATATATTATTCCGTATAATTCGGATGAAGATAAAGAAAGAATAGTAAGTAAATATGTCTTGACCACAGGGCGTTTTGGGATGTTAAAAACTGTTAATTGGGAAATATTTAGGTATAAACTCCAACAAGATAATAAACCAAAAAAGATAAATAAAATTTTCGATCAAGATTCAGAATTTTTAGAAGAATATTACAAAAATTTAGATAAAGAGATAGATAAATATTTAAGCGAACCACATAATGAGTATAAGTTAGAACTTAGTAGGATAAAATATGAAAATCAAGTAAAACTATTAGAGAAAATATTTGAAATGAGAAAGTTAGAGTATAATAAAAATTCGAGTTTTAAAAATAAGCTAAATTTAATAGCTATTAAATCTCAATTGATTAGTGCATACTCTAGGTTAAAATCAATAATAGAATCAATAGAAAATTATGATCTTAAATCTCATAATTCAGAATTAGGAAAAATAAATAGTAAATTGATTGATGCAAATAAAAATTTACAAAGTCAAAATTTAACAGATAAGGAAAGAGAAAAATTAAAAATCAAAGTAAATAATCTTTTGAGTAAGAGAAATAATAAAGCTTCAAAAATGAAAATAAAATTAGTACGTTCCTGGAATATTGATGATAAATTTTTGTATGCAAAAGATTTTGTTGGGACATTAATGTATACAATGGATACAAAAGATGACATAAATGAAATGTTAAATTATAAGTTAAGATAAATAGGAGGACTTTATGGCTTTAAAAAATAATTTTTACGAAGAAATATTTTTAAAAGAGCAAGAATGGATATCAATGATAAATAATAATTTATTAAATAGTATTTATTGCAGTTTGGTATTAAAGCCATTTTATGTTCAAAAAAGGGATGAATTAATAGAAAATAAGGATAACCCTATAATAGATCAAATGTTATTTACAATTAACAATATAATTGTAAAAATTGATGAATTTGATAAAGAATATAGAAATTTTGAATCATCTAATATGAAATCTTTACTTCCACTTTTACTAACTAATCAAATGAACAATAATGTTGATAAAAGAAAACAAGATATTAATGATTTAAGATTAAGAAGACAATTATTAGAAACTTTAATTCAGCAACACAATTTAGAAGATGATAAACATTTTGTAATGTAAATTTATATTATCGGATTTTCTACATCAACAATGTTATCGGTTTCAGATAAACCAACGACATATAAAGCAATTATACCTGATACTATTACAAGTATTGATGCTATTATTTGAAGAACATATACTTTTAAGTTTTCACCTTTTTCTTTAGATACTTTATAAAGTACATAATTAACGTATAAAAATACAAAAGATAAAACTAGTACAAGAATTCTATTAAATAATGTAAGATTAAAAAGTTCTTTGGAATTTAAAGGAGTATCTTTATTTTCTAAATCTAACTTTTGATTATAGGTGAGAACAATAGATATAAAAGCTGATACTAAGGCAACAACAAGTGCGATTAATTGAATATTAACCGCACTTATTTCTCTTTCATCAGACTTTTTGTTCATATTCTCACCATTTAATTATATGTAGAAAAAAATTAAGAAATAATTATTTATTTCTTAATCTAAATAGATTAATAGATGGTCTGTTAAACAATCTAAATTTATATTTATTTGTTCCAATCCCACTAGATATATAAAGTTTAGTATTATTAAGAGAATAATATTCATTTTTATAAACAGATGAATATTTTTTATTTATAATTCCTCCAATATACGGAAGTTTAATTTGGCCACTATGAGAGTGTCCTGCTAAAATTAAATTAAATTTATTATAATCAATATAATCTATAAAATCAGGCTCATGTAATACTAATATAGAATATTTATACTGAATATTTATATTATTATAAATATCATTTAATGTATTTGAAATATGATTATCATTATAGTTTGATTCAATTCCAACAAGTAATATAGGTTCTAATCCATTACTATAAATAAATTCATAATTATTATTTATATTTATAAAACCACTATAATCCATTATTTCATTCCATTTATCACTATTTAAATCTTGTTCACCTTTGATTGCATACTTTCCAATCTCACAATCTATACTTTTTAATATTTCTTTTAAATCTTCATAATCTGTATCGTTATATTTTATACTTTTATCAAATAAATCACCATTAAAAATAACAATATCTGGTTTTAATATATTAATTTCATTAACAATTTTTTCTAAATCATCTTTGTAAGTTGTAACTTTATAATGAATATCACTAAACTGTATAATTTTTAAACCATAAAAATTATTTGGTATATTGGAATCTACTATTGAGTTTTCTTTAACAATAAGGCCTTTAGTACCAACATATCTACTATATAAAATTAAAAAAGTAATTATAGCTATTAATAATATAACTATTTTTACCCATCTTCTTATCTTAATATGTTTAGCCATATAATCACCATACCAATTATACAATAAAAATAATTTAAAAACAACCTTGACATGTAGGGGGGGGGGGCGTGGTAAAATGGAAGTGTAAGGATAGGGATGTATATGAGGAAAGGATTTACACTTATAGAACT
>CANRAT010000061.1 GCA_947628685.1 uncultured Bacilli bacterium | reverse complement strand
GTTATATGCCATCGGATCCAATTTTATTCTACTATGGTACTCAAAACAACTTGAATAAAGAAGAAAATCCAACAGCAGAATTGGTATTACCGAATAGTAAGTTAATAATAAAAAATGAACCAGTTCCATATCATATACCTGCTACTGGTGGTATCGGTTTAAAAATTTTCTATACTATTGGTTTTTTACTAACAGTTTTATCTGTATCATTAATATGGAGAAGAATTCGATTAAAACCAACAAAATAAATTGATGAGTTTGAATTAAACTCATCTTTTTGTGTTAAAAATTAAAAAGAAACATCCCTATAAATAATCTATAAATAATGTTATAATGATTATACGATAGGAAAATAACATACAAAAAGATATTAAACAAAAAATTATAAGAAAGTTCACATTATAAGTCATTATATTGAATAATATGGTGGTAGTTTATGGATAACGTAAAAAGACAAATCCTAAATAATAGTGAATCAGCCAACAGAGTAAACCTTATAATCATTTTATTATTTATTACTTTATTTCTCATAATAGGTGTAGCTAGTATAGGTTTTTCATTATCTAATAATAGCGGCTCATCTGATTTAAAAGATTTTATCGCAGGTGCTACTGTGACTGATTTAGAAGGACATCCCATCGAAGATGGGACTTTATACGTTGGTGAAAAATATAATATCAAATTAGAATTTAAAGAAGGAAGTGCCCAAGGAATTCAGTTCGAACCAGCCGATGGAAACAAATTAACCTATCAAATACCTAAAAACTTTAGTGTTGACCCAATCGAAAGCATGCCATTAAAAATTACCATTGATGGTGAAGAAAAAGAAATAGGCACCTATTCCATTGATAATGAAGGAAAACTAACTATCGAATTAAATGAAGCTGGACAATCTGCAATAAATAGTTCAACTGATGTATCTCTTACCTTCGACATAACTGTTACAACTCAACCAAATCCAGATGGAGACGATGATAAAGTTCATTTTGGTAGTGTAGATAACACATTTGATCTTGATATAAAAAATGAAGCTAAAGTTGATGTAGATAAAATTGGTTTTTATACAGAAGATGCTAAGGGAGAAGACGGAAAAGATCCAAGTGGCGGTACATTGTCTTATACAGTTAAAGCCACAGTTGAACATGGTAAATTACATAATGCTACCATTAAGGATGTACTAACACCACCAAATAATCCAAATTTCAACTTCCATCTTCAAGAAAAAAATGGTAAACCAGATGTTATTGTTACTCTAAAACATATAGTAAATGGTGAAGAAGAAACAATAACTCTTACTGAAAATGATTATGAACTAATAAAGGTAAAATCAGAAACAGATGATGCCTATGCTGATCAATCTTTCGAAGTTAAAATTAAAGAAGAAAGTTCATATAATCCATTAAAAGATGGTGATATCGTTGAAGTAAAATATAATTATCGTGTTGATTATGAATCTGGTGGAGAATTCTTCTGGGATACAGTCAAAAATGAAGCAGAAGTCCAAGGGACTTATAAAATCCAAGATCCAACAACTGGTACCGAAGAAGAAAAGCCTGTTAAAGAACATAAGGAAAACGAAACAGGCGTCTCCCGTACCCCAGTTGGTGGTGGTAAAGTCGTTAAAGGTCAAGAATATGATAAAACAACAAATAAATTACATTATACAGTCTATGCAGTAGTACCAAAAGGAAATTGGAGTCCATTCTTTTTAACAGATCAAATAAATGTTACTATAGATGGAGTTAACTATAGTCTAAAAGAGTTTAAAAATGGTGGACGAATTGGTGATATAAGCGTTAGTGCCATGGATTTAAGCGACGATCAAAAGAAAATGACTGATAGTAATGATAATGGTACCTTGGTTGACAAATTAAAAGAAATCAAAAATGAAGCCAAAACACTAAAGGGTTTTGATTTTGAAAATCTTCAAGGTTATAATCCAGAAGATATGGATCAATATGTCTATAAAAAAGAAGATTCAATTCTCCATATTATTTTCGGCTTACAAGAAAATGAACAAAAAGGAAACGATTATTGGGGAAGATGGGGACACTACCATAATGAAAAAGATCGCTTGATTATTATTGAGTATAATCTTAATCTAGCAGATGGAAACGTTAATTTAACAACGGGTCAAAACAAAGATACAGTAAGTAAATCTATTGATGACGTTCTACATGCTGGTATTACTAATGATATTAATTTTCGTTATGGTGGATATTATCCAGGTTATACAACTTTTTATACTAATGCTGAAAAAATAGTTAAGGAAGGAATTTTTGATAAAAAAACTAATACAATCGATTATACAGTTACTTTAAACATTACTGATGCAGAAATTAGAGAATATCTTAAAAGTATAACAAAAAACTGGACTGAGGAAGTTGGTAATGCCCATCAGTGGAGATATGAAGATAGTATGCAAGCCGAATTCTATGATATTTTACCAGAAGGATGGGAATATGTAGATAAATCCTTAGAGGCAATTGTTGTTGATACATGGCAAGATAAACGCTATCCATATTGTGAAGATCCACTAGGAAGCCCAGCAAAAGAAATAGAAATAGAAGGTCAAAAAAGGAATGTAATTTCTGCTGCAATAATATTTTTTAAATATACAGAAGGAGAAAGTTATCATGAATTGTATGCCGAAAACTTTGGAAATGATAATGTAAAATCAATAACTTTCCATTATAAAATAAAAGCTACAGAAAAATATATTGCGGAACATGCCTCAATAGAAAAAGCAATTCCAGTTCATAATGAGGCAATGATTAAAGATAAAACAAGTACAAAATGGAAAGCCGAATCTGATGTTGATTATTTCCCTACACGTTTATTTAAAGAAGCAAGCCAAGAAGGATCTAGTAATCTTATCCATTTTACTTTAAGAGTTAATCCAAATGCAGTAAATCTTAATAAAGATAATAATTTCTTAATTGTTACCGATACTAGTGTAGGCATGCAAATTCAAAAGGATAGTATTAAAGTTTATGGCACTGATGATCAAGAGTTAACATACAAAGGAGATATATCACTTACTGACTCTATAGAAAATAATGAATGGGGAACTATAATATTAGAAGACGAAGATAATAAAAGGTTTAAATTAAAAATCCCAGATGAAAAAGCAATAGTTATTAAATATGACGCCCTAATCGAAAATAAGGGTAGTGATGTTCAGGTTTCAAATAGTGCTAGTATTGATGGTTTGGTTCAATCTGATACCAGTTATCAAGGATCTTTACAAGTAGATAATATCTATGGCGTTGGTGAAGGCAATAGATATGAATTAATAATTGAAAAAGTCGATGAGGATCAAACAAGTAAAAAATTAAAAAATGCTAAATTTAAATTTTGTATAGTCATAGCTAATGAATCAACGCTTGAAAAAACTAACGAATATACCATTGGTGGTAAAACATATGAATGCCACAGAAATGAAGAATGGGAATTTGAAACGAACGATAATGGTCAGTACAAAATTAAAAAAGAAGCAAATTGGGATCTAGAGCCAGGCAACTATTACATATTAGAAGAAACTGATCCACCCGAAGGTTATATGCCTCTTGAGGAACCAATTCTATTCTATTATGGTATGGAAAGTGATATGGATAAGACGGAAAATCCTAAGGCTGTCTTAGTCTTACCAAATACCAAAATAACAATTAAAAACGAACCGGTTCCATATCATATTCCTGCTACTGGCGGTATTGGTTTAAAGATTTTCTATACTACTGGTTTTTTACTAACCGTTTTATCTCTATCGTTAATATGGCGAAAAATTAGATTAAAACCAACAAAATAAATTGATGAGTTTGAACAAAACTCATCTTTTTGCTTAGTAAACCAATAGTAAATCAAAAACCAAGTAAACCTATATTAAACCTTTAAAAGATGTTATACTTTAACTAAGATAGGAAAATATACATAAATCAAGGATAGAGAATATTAAATAGAAGAATATTATAAGAAAGTTCACATTATAAGACATAATATTGAATGATATGGTGGTATTATGCATAACGTAAAAAGACAAGTCTTAAATAATAGTGAATCAGCAAATAAAGTAAACCTTATAATAATCTTACTATCTATCACAATGTTTCTCATTATAGGCGTAGCTAGTATAGGTTTTTCATTATCTAATAATACTACATCACATGATTTAAAAGATTTTATCCAAGGTGTTACAATAACCGATGCTGAGAAGAATCCCATTGACGATGGGACTTTATACATTGGTGAAAAATATCATATACAATTACAATTCCAAGAAAAAGGAGCACAAGGTATTCAATTCGGACCTGATGATTCATCTCAACTTACATATCAAATACCAAAAGCTTTTAAAGTTGAACCGGTAAAAGACGTAAATTTAAAAGTTTCAATAAATGGACACGATGTTGATATTGGTACATATTCTATAGATGAAGATGGAATGCTTACTATCCAACTTAACGAAGAAGGTAAACAAGCTTTAAACAGTTCAACTGATGTATCACTTACATTTGATATAACAGTAACTGCCCAACCAAATCCAGATGCTGATGATGGAAAAATCCATTTTGGTGATGCAGAAGGAACAATCGACTTTAATTTAACTAATGATGCAAAAATTGAAGTTGAAAAAACAGGTATATATACAGAAGATGAGGGAAAAGATCCAAAAGGCGGAACTTTATCTTACACTGTTAAAGCTACTGTTGAACATGGCGAAGTTTATAATCCTACAATTAAAGATACATTAAAGCCACCACATAATCCAAATTTCGATATTAAGTTTAAAAATGGTGATGGTAATTCATCTGTTAAAGTCGTAGTCAAACGAGAAGTAGAAGGTGAAATCAAAGAATTTCAATTATCTAATGAAGATTATGAATTAGTATTTGAACAAAGTGATGCTGATGATCAATATCATGATCAAACTTTTGAATTAAAACTTAAAGATAAATCCGAATACAATCCGCTAAAAGATGGTGACGTTATTGAAGTTACATATGATTATCGTGTTGATTATAAAAGCGGTGGAGAATTGTATGGGGATACTGTTACTAATGATGTAACAATAAAAGGCACATCAAAATTTAAAGACCCGACAACTGAAAAAGAAGAAGAAAAACCGGTTGAAGAACATAAAAAAATTGAAACAAATGTTTTTCGTACTCCAGAAGGCAACGGCAAAGTTGTTAAAGATCAAGAATATAATGCCAAGACTAAAAAATTACATTATACAGTATATGCTATAGTTCCAAAAGGAAATTGGAATCCATTCTTTTTAAGAGACGGCATTAATGTAACATTAAATGGTAAAACTTATAAACTTCATGAATTTAAAAAAGATGGCCGTATCAAGGACATAGAAGTAAGTGCTATGTATTTGGATGAAGGACAGAAGGAAATAGCTGATAATACTTATGGTCATAATTTAGTTTTAACTCTTCAACAATATAAAGACAAAGCCAAAAAACTTACAGGCTACAATTATGATAATCTTGAAGGTTATGACCCAAATAGTACGGATCAATTTGTTTATAAATTAGAAGACACTGTTGCCCATATCATTTTCAGCCTTCAAGAAGATGAACGCAATGATGGTCACTGGGGAAAATGGGGACATTATAATTCAGAAAAAGATTGTTTAATTATTCTTGAATATGACTTAGACTTATCCGAAGGAAATATTGATCTTCAAGAAGATAATGGACAGAAAATCATTCAAAAACCTGTTAAAGAAGTATTAGATGCAGGTATTACTAATGATATCAATCTTCGCTATGATGGTTACTATACTGGCTATACTATTTTTTATACTGATGCTGATAAGTTAAGCAAAACTGGAAAATTTGATAAAAATACAAACACTATTGATTATACTGTTTCTTTAAACACAGCAGATGATGAGGTAAAAAAGTATCTTGAAAAAGTGCAAGATAACTGGAATAAAGACGTTGGTGAAGCCCATCAATGGAATTATGAAGAAAGTATGAAGGCTGAATTCTATGATATTTTACCAAAAGGCTGGGAATATGTCGAAAATAGCTTTGAAATCGTTACTATAGAGAGAGGTGTTGAAACACACTGGCAATTTATGAAAGACACTGGTAGATTAGTAACTAAAACAGAAGAAATAGATGGTGAACAACGAACAGTTCTTATAGTACCAATAATCTATTTTAGAGCTACAGACGCACAAGGAAACAATCGTGATATGTATAGTGAAGTATTTGGAAATCCAAACATTACCTCTTTTTGTTTCCATTATAAATTAAAAGCATCAGATGAATACCTTAAAGAACACGCTTTGGATGACACTAAGACGCTAATTCATAATGAAGCATCGATTAAAGATATAGAATCAACACGATGGGAAGCAGAAACAGATGTTGAATATTTCCCAACTCGTTTGTTTAAAGAAGCCAAACAAGAAAGAAAAAGTAACTTAATACATTTCACCTTAAGAGCTAATCCAAATGGAGTAAAACTAAATAAAAATAATAGTAAGAATTTTTTACTGATCATTGATAATAGTGCAGGCATGCAAATTCAAATGGATACTATTAAAGTATTAGATTCAGAAGAAAAAGAATTAACAAAGGTAGAAGATCTAACTCTTAATGGAGAATTAAAAGATGATGAATGGGGTATAGTTTCTTATGATGAAGAAAACAGTAGGAATTTTAAATTAAAAGTTCCAGATGGTAAAGCTTTAACAATCACTTATGATGCCTATATAGAAGATATGGGTGATAACATTGAAGTATCAAATACGGCAAGTATAGAAGGCTTAGCTGAATCTGATACCAGCTATCAAGGTGTATTACAAGTAGATGATATATATGGCTCAGGTGATGCTAATGCTTATGAGTTAACCTTTGAAAAAGTTGATCAAGACCAAACAACTAAAAAACTACAAGGAGCAACATTTGAATTCTGTATTGTTTTGTCAGATACATCTAGTTTAACTTCAACTAACGAATATGTTATTAATGGTCAAAGTTATAAATGCCATAGAGAAGATAACTGGACTTTTACAACCAATGAAAAGGGTCAGTACAAGATAGAAAAAGCAGCTAACTGGAACCTTGAACCTGATAACTACTATATTATTAAAGAAACTGAAGCACCAGAAGGATACATCCTATCAGAAGAACCAATCTTGTTCTATTATGGAATGCAAAACAAAATGGATAAAGAAAAGTGTTCCACATATGTAATACCAAATGGTAAGCTAACAATCAAAAACGAACCAGTCCCATACGACATTCCTGTCACAGGCGGTATCGGTCATAAAATCTATTATATAGTTGGCTTCTTATTAATAGTTCTATCACTCGCCTTCATCTTTAGTAGAAAAATTAAATTAAAAAATTGATGAGTTCTAATAAAACTCATCTTTTTATTAGCCTATCATAACTAATTTATGCTTATATTACTTTGATTTGTGTTATAATTTCTTTATAGGAGGTTACAATATGAAGAAAAAGAG
>CANRAT010000060.1 GCA_947628685.1 uncultured Bacilli bacterium | reverse complement strand
TAGCAAATTTTCTATCATTATTAGACAAAAAAATAGAACTACAATCTAAGAAAATAGAAGACCTTAAGTTATATAAAAAAGGATTATTTTCCAACATAGCATTTGATAATATGCAAAAATTTAAGTTAGAAGATATTTTACAAGAACAAAATGAAAAAAGTACGATAGTAAACCAATATAAGATTTTATCTTCTACAGCAAATGGGTTATTTTTACAAAGTGAATATTTTAATAAACAAGCTGCCAGTGAAAATAATATTGGTTACAAGATATTAAAAAGAAATCAATTAGTATTGAGTCCTCAAAATCTGTGGATGGGTAATATCAACATTAATGACAAATATGATATTGGGATTGTTTCTCCATCATATAAAATTTTTAATATTGATACTTCTATTATAAATATACAATATTTTAACAATTGGATCAGAACTCCTAGAGCTTTATATGAATATATGATATCTTCTGAACAAGGAGCAAGTATTGTTAGAAGAAATTTAAATATGGACTTATTCAATTCTATAAGTGTTAAACTTCCACCAATTGACATACAAAATAAAGTTGGGAAAAATATTTATTCATTTAATAAATTAATCGAACTTGAATCTAATAAATTAGCTAATTTACAGAAATTAAAAAAAGGACTTATGCAAAATATGTTTGTATAAATCCTTTTTATCTTATATTTCATCTAAGCCTAATTCTTTTAAGTAAATATTAAGTTCCTTGTCAACTTCTGCTATTTGTTTATCTATTTCTTTTAAATCTTGTTGTACTGCTTTAATATCAATTTTTTCTTCCTCTTCGAATGTATCTACATATCTAGGAATATTTAAGTTATAATCATTTTCTTCTATTTCAGATAGTGGTGCTATATGACAATATTTTTCTATTTCAACTCTATCAGTATAAGTTTTAATTATTTTATCAACATCCTGATCCCTTAACCTATTTTGATTTTTACCAGGTTCAAAGTCTTTAGACGCATCAATAAATATTATATTTTCTTCATTTTCTCTACATTTTTTAAACACTAGTATACAAGTCGGAATACTTGTCCCATAGAATATGTTTGCAGGTAATCCTATGACAGCATCTAAATAGTTTTTATCTTTAATTAGATATTTTCTTATTGTTCCTTCTGATGCTCCTCTAAATAATACTCCATGTGGTAATACTACTGCCATAGTGCCATTATCTGATAACTGATAAATCATATGCTGAATAAAAGCAAAGTCTGCCTTTGATTTAGGTGCTAGTTTACCATAAGCACTAAATCTTTCATCTTCTATAAACTTAGGATCAGCACTCCAATTTTGAGAATAAGGAGGATTAGCAACAACTGCATCAAACTTCATATCAATATGTCTAGGTCGTTCTAATGTATCATCATTTTTTATATCAAAGTGTCTAAATGAAACACCATGCAATAACATATTCATTCGTGCTAAGTTATATGTAGTAGAATTAAACTCTTGTCCATAATAAGATACTACTTTAGTTTCTTTACCAACTCTTAAAAGCAATGATCCTGATCCACAAGTAGGATCATATACAGACTGAAGTTTAGATTTATTTATAGTAACTAACTTTGCAAGTATTCTTGATACTTGTTGTGGAGTATAAAATTCTCCTGCTTTTTTACCTGCTGATGCTGCAAAATTAGAAATTAAATATTCATATGCATCACCCAAAACATCAATTTCGGCATCTTCATGATGAAAATCAATATCATTAATCTTTAACATGATTGTTGATATTAATTTAGTTCTATCTGCTTCACCTCTACCAAGTTTAGAATTATTCAAATCCATATCTTCAAAAAGATTTTCAAAATCATCTTCTGATTCATTTCCTAAAGTAGATTCTGATATTGAATTAATTGCTTTCTGTAACATGGATATATCAAATTTACCAGTTTTTATTTTATCTATTAAAGTGTTCCATAGATAATCCGGCTCAATAAAATATCCTATATTTTCATCTTCAATTAAATCACTTTTAAAGTCATCAACTCTATTTTTATCTTCGAACATATCAACGTACTTTTTAGTATTTCTAAGCATTGTGTTTTCTACATAATTGACTAAATTTTCAGATAAATATCTGTAAAATATCAATCCTAAGATATAATTTTTAAAATCGTTAGCATCCATATTACCTCTTAAAGTATTGGCAATACTCCATAATTGTTTTTGCAATTCTGCTTGTTGTGTTTGCTGTTTTTCTTCTCTAAACATATGTACCTCCTACATAAATTTTTTTAAAATATTTTTTATAAATTCTTTTATGTTATTTTTTATAGTTCTTCTTTCCCAATAATCATCTATTTCTATAGAGTCGTTTATTTCTTTGTCTGGGAATATTCCACTATACTCATATTCATCAATAATTTGTTTTAACCTATCAAGATTAATATCATTATTACTAGCAAATTTTTCTATTTCTTTTTCTCTTTCTTTATTCATATGGTTATCTAATGCTTCATCAATAGAATCATCTTCTTTTAAAGTTGGTAATATTGATGTTAGGAAACTTTTAATTAAATCAGCTTTTAAGAATAATTCATCATCTGTAATATTAACTAATTTACTTTGAATATCAATAATATCCTTTTGTTTTTGTTCTTCATTTGATAAATCGACATTTCTAATTAAATTTAATATATATGAAACATTAATTTTATCTGTTTGAATTAATTCTAATGAGAATGTTACATCATTTAATATTGAACTTTTTTCTTTATCATTTGAAAGTTTTCTATACAAATCATAATATTTACTTTTATAATCTTCAAATATTTGAGTGTTGATTAATACTCCGCAGGTATCTAAATCAAATTGATTAAATGTTTTTAAACTAACTAAAACTTTAGCAAGCTCTCTAAATGCAACTATAAACTCTTTAATATCCTCTTCACTTTCAAGTGAATCAACGCTTTCAACTACTGGAGTAATATTAAGTAATCTATCAACAGCAATTTTTAATTTTTCTAGATATGTTTCATATGGTGCCATAATTACTGTATCTATGCTATCTGTTTTTGAAAATAATTTGACTGCTTCATCCACTCTTGTTTTAGTAGTCCTATAGCAAACTATATTTCCAAACGGTTTAGTTTCCGTTTCAACTCTATTTGTTCTTGAAAATGCTTGAATTAAATCATGATATTTCAAACTCTTATCAACATATAATGTATTTAATCTCTTAGCATCGAATCCAGTTAATAGCATATTAACAACTATAACTATGTCTATTTCAGTATTTTTAATTTTCTTACAAATATCTCTAAAATACCCATCAAAATTATTAGAAGAAAAATTAGTATTATATTTCTTATTATAATCATTAATAATTCTATCTAAAGACTCTCTAGAATGTTCAACATCACCATCTAAGTCTTCATTTGCACCATAAGTAAATATAGCACCTATTTTTAAATCATGATTAATTCTTTTAAATGTATCATAATATTTAACTAATTGAGGTATAGATGATACTGTAAATAGTGCATTATATTTTTTGTCACGAGTTTTGATATTATGATGCTTAATAATATCATTTGCTATTAAGTTAACTCTATCATCAGCCATAAATACCTCTTCAGTATCTATCCCTTCTACCATCATATCTTCTTCTAATTCTTTTGAATTTAATTCTACGAATTTCATATAATCAACTGAAAAACCCAATACATTTTCATCTTTAATAGCATCTTTAATTAAATAAGTATGTAAACATTTTTCAAATATATCTGCTGTACTTCTTCCATCTTGTGATGGGTTTTCTTTAAATCTAGGAGTACCAGTAAATCCAAAGTATTGTGCCTTAGTAAATGTTTTTGATATTTGTCTATGCATTTCTCCAAATTGACTTCTATGACATTCATCAATTATAAATACAGTCTTTAAATTTTTATATTTCTCCATTACACCAGCATATTTAGGATTAGAACAAGCATTTGCCATTTTTTGAATAGTTGTTATTATTAGTGGCTTTGAACTGTCCTTTATTTGTTTAATTAATTTGTCAGTTTGATTTGTCATATCAACACACCCTGGATCAAACTTATTAAATTCATCTAATGTTTGTTTATCTAAGTCTTTTCTATCTACTAAGAAGAAAACTTGATTAATGGATGGCTCTAATGCTAATATCTGACTCGTTTTAAACGATGTAATAGTCTTACCAGATCCAGTTGTATGCCAAATGTATCCATTATTGCTCGTGTCTAATGCCCGAGACACTATATTTTCAACAGCATAAACTTGATAAGGTCTCATAACCATTAAAGTTTTATCTGTCTTATTTATAATCATATATCTAGCTATCATTTTACCGATAGTACATCTATCTAAGAAGAATACACAAAATTGTTCTAAATTAGTAATTCTATTATTATCTACATCAGTCCAATAAAAAGTAAATCCATAATTTAATTCTTGATCACCATTAGCAAAATATTTCGTATCTACACCATTGCTAATAACAAATAATTGAATATACTTATAAAGTCCTATATAAGAATGTCTTTTATATCTCTTAATTTGATTAAAAGCTTCCTTCATATCATTTCCTCTTCTTTTAAGTTCAATTTGTACAAGAGGAAGTCCATTTATTAGAATAGTAACATCATATCTATTAACATATTTACCTTCTACAGTTGTTTGATGTGTAACTTGAAAAATATTCTTACACCAATCATTTTTATTAAATAACTCAATATAAACTTTAGAGCCATCATCTCTTTCAATAAATTGTTTTTGTCTTAATTCATTTGCACTTTGATAAACACCTTTTCCAGATATTTTTACCATTAGTTTTTCAAATTCTTTATCAGATAGTGGCTTATTTTTTAATTCAATTTTATTATGCTTATTAACTTGTTCTCTAAAATTATTTTCTAGATCTTTCACATCATTTATTTGTACTTTTTCATATCCTTGCTTCACAAGTTGATCTATCATTCTATCTTCTAATCTTGCTTCACTTTCATAAACGCCCATACTACACCTACTTTTCAAAACACTTATAGTCTAATTATACCATGAAAAACTGTCAAAATTTAATTTTTGATAGTAAATCTCATTCAAAAATAAGAAAACAGAAGAAGTTAATCCTCTGTTTTTGAAATTTGTAATTCTTCATTATCTAGCTTATTGTCTTTATCTAATAATAAATTTTCAAAAAACATTATTATATATTTTTTATCAGCTTTTACACCTTTACTATAATTAGTATAATTTGCTCTTACAAGTGCATTTCTAAAATATAAAGCATTATCCTTAAATATTTCATTATTTATATTAAATCCCATACTAATTAAATATTTTTGAATAAATACTGCTGTTGTTCTCGTATTTCCCTCTTGAAATGGATGAACTTGCCATATTCTAGAAGTAAACTCACATATTCTTTCAATAAGCTGTTCTTCATTAAAATTAATATAATCTTGTTCCCTTTCTTCATTAAAATCATATTTTAGGGATTCCTCAATTAGATTCCATGATTGATAGTTAACCGTATCTCCTTCTAAAATATCTTCATCTTTTGTCATATCATATAATCTAAATATACCTGGATTATATTTTTCCTTATTTAAGTTATTAAATAATCGTTGATGATAATTTTTAAATGTTAAATAATCAAAACGAAACGCCTTATTATTTAATATTTCATAAATGGCAGTTGCTACTTCATCAGCTTCTTCTTCATCATCGTCATCATGATTATCTTGGTTCTTTTTATAATAAGAAGTTATTTCATCTTGAACTTGTTGATATGTTTTTTCTCCCTTTATATGTTCTTCAGATAATTCTACCATATATTTAGAAGGTTTTAATCCATCAACTTCTTGGAGTCCAAAGGCAATATTCCAATATAGTTGTTTTACCTTAGGACTTTTTTCATCTTCTACCTTATCATAAGTAATTTCATCCATAGGAATTCCTCCTTTTCAAGTTATTTTACTACTATAGTATACCATATTTCTTAATATTTATCTATGAGATGCAGATTCTCTTTTAATACAATCAACATCTCTGACATAGATATTATAGTTTTCCTTATATTGTTCAGCTTTTCTCGA
The DNA here is from genome assembly GCA_947628685.1 of uncultured Bacilli bacterium. Taxonomy (GTDB): domain Bacteria; phylum Bacillota_I; class Bacilli_A; order RF39; family UBA660; genus UMGS1613. The sequence continues at coordinate 1,431 of CANRAT010000060.1, read as the reverse complement.
TAACTGATTAATTTTATCTACATCATTATCTTTGTTAATAAAAACAACTAGAAAAGCATCTTTACATTCTTCTTGTTTTAAATATGTATGTATCTGCTTATCTTCATCAATACACTGTAATAATTTAGGATTACTAGATATTTTATTTTCTATTAGTACCTTATCATCACCTCTTGATATTTTAAAATCTACAGGACCATTTCCAGCATTTGTCTCTGGTGAAATATCTACATTAAATCCTGCATCTTTAATTCTAGCATCAAATAATATATGAACAAATTTTGAAATTTTTGGTTCTGCAATAAACATATTTCCCTTTGATTTTAAAAGTTCGTATCCTTTTTTATCTGTAACAACTGTCTGAAGATATTTTATTAACAAATCTGCAACATCTTTTACTGGTAATAATGAATTACTGTCATTTCTAACCAAAAGAACATCTTTGTTATCATTATAAAATTTGTTAGCTATTTCATATATTTTATTAACAATTTCTTTATCGTCATCCAAGTCATATGGTTCATAATTTTTTCCATCTTCTGCATATTTTTTTAATATATCATCACGATTATTCTCGACAATATCTTCCATGATTTTCTTCTTATTTGCAATTATATCAGCTTTTAAATTATAATCAAATACCTCTTTAATATAATCTTTATCATTATGATATAGCCAATCCATAAAATTATCATCATTAAAATACAAACTTGTAGCCAAAAATTCTTTAGGGATTAATAATACCGGTATATCCATATTTTTTTCATTAACTATGTAAGGCATTTCTACCATATCATAATCCCAACGCATTTCAGCAAAAATAAACTCTTTTCTCACTTTAAATTGCTTTAAAGGAAATGAATTTTGTTTTGCAATTCTACAGCTGTAACTTATAAAATCGTTTTTTAAGATATTTAATATCATATCCGTAATTCGATCACCATTTACATTTCTATCAAATAAAGAAATTTCAGCAAAATCTTCTATCCCAAACAATCCCTTTTTAACAAATTTATTAATATTGTTTAAAACAGATAATGCAGTTTTACCAGCTAGCCCACTCCCTAAATTACTATCGTATGAAAATCCAAGATTTGCTTCTTTAACCTCTTCAAAACAAGCCATATTTTCCTTTAAAGATTGAGGAATATTTGATTCTAATTTTACTATGGAATTACTGAAAAAATTTATTAACTTATCATAACTGTTTGTAAATTCAATTATGTTAGTATTTTTAAGCAACATTGGATCTATAAAAAGTAATGTATCCCATTCAACCTGTGGATTAAACCATTCATCACTTTTCGAATAGTTATATCCTACATATTCACTATATCTTTTTTTCATTACTACACCTCTACCTCAAAAAATAAGCAGTATCCATCTTAAAAAGATTAAATACTGCTATCTTATGTATCAATTATAACATAT
>CANRAT010000059.1 GCA_947628685.1 uncultured Bacilli bacterium | reverse complement strand
GCATGGTAGAATAGAAGTGTAAGGATAGGGATGTATAATGAAAAAAGGATTTACATTAATAGAATTACTTGCAGTGATAGTAATACTAGCAATAATAGCACTTATAGCAACACCAATAATATTAGATATAATAGGAGATACAAAAAAAGAATCAGATAAAAGAAGTAAAGAATTATATTTAGATGCAGTTAATCAAGCAATAGCAAGAAAGAATTTAGTTAGCGGATTTAATCCGAAAACTTGTACAGTTAAAAGTAATGGGAATTTAAATTGCTATGGAGAAGAATTAAAAGTAGAAGTAGAAGGTTTTAAACCTTGTGGAGGTAGTATAACACTAAATAATGGTATAGTTAAAGAAGAAACATTAAAATTTACTTGTGAACCGATACCAGAAGCGAAATCATTTTCTGAAGATTCATGGGCAACAATAATAGCGAATGTAAGAGAAGGAACAACAGAAAAATATAATGTAGGAGATGAAAAAGAAGTAACGCTAAAAGGAGAAGAGTTTGAAGGAAAATCATATACAGTAAGAATAGCAAATAAAACAGATGGAAAAGAAGGATGCGAAAGAGATGATTTTTCTGAAACAGCATGTGGATTTGTAGTAGAATTTGTAGATATAATAACAAAACACAGTATGAATTCGACTTCAACAAGTAGAGGAGGATGGCCTGCTAGTACAATGAGAGAGTATCTTAATGTTATAGATGGGAAAGGGGGTAGTGGAACAATATATAATGCATTACCAGATGAATTGAAAAACGGTATAAAAGATACAAAAGTAATATCAGGACACGGACAATATGATAGCAATAATCTTGAATCAACAGATAAAATATATTTATTATCAACAAAAGAAATATATGGTAGTGTAAGTAGTTATGATACAGTAAATGAAACAAGACAATTGGATTTCTATAAGAATCAAAATGCAGGGAATAATGCTGCTATTAAATATTATAGTGGAGTTGCAACTTTTTGGTGGCTGCGCTCGGCTGATTCTAATGCTGTTAATAATTTCTGCGATGTTAGTACTATAGGTGGTAATCACAACTATAATGCTATTACTGCTTACGGGGTGGCTCCGGCTTTCCGAATAGGCTAATCCAATTCATATATATAATAAAAAATAGGTTTCCCTATCTTTTTTCCGACTTTATATCGATAATATCATCTATTGGTATTAATTCATTATCCATAGTAATAATATAATTTTTATTCCTTCCAATAATCCTTTTGGTGATTTTTTTATCCTTTAGAGTTATATCTACATTTGCTTTATATATATAGTTTGGGGAAGAAAATATATCATTAATCTTTTGTTGAATAGTTCTTTTATCAACATATTCTTTATCTTGTGTCTTGTCACTACTATAATAAACATTTCTATTATTATTAAACTTTTTATCTATCTTATTATGAAATACTTTAGGTAAATCTTTCATTAAATCACCTCTAATTAATTATATTAACTATTTATCAATTTAGAACTTAATAATTAATTTATCATATATTAAACTAGAGGTGAATTTATGTATACAATATACCAAGTTGAGTATGGTGATACTATCGATGGTATTGCAAGGAAGACTAATTCTACATCTGATACAATAAAAAGTTTAAATGGCTTTAATAATGATTCAGACCTTGTTGTAGGTAGCCTTATTATAGTACCTAAAGCATCTAATCAAGTTTTTGAAGTGTATACAGTAAGACCAGGCGATACTATATATTCAATTGCAAAAATGTATGGTGTAGAACCTGATACACTTTTAATGCTTAACGGACTTAACAAAAATGATTACATATATCCAAATCAAGAGATAACAGTTCCAAATAAAGATGTTGTAGTATATGTAACAAGACAAGGTGATACAATTGATGCGATTATAAATAATCTAGGAGTAGATGCTAATACATTTAATAAAGAAAATGAAAGAATATTTGTAGTAGAAGACCAATTAGTAGTGCATAAAAAAGAGAAATAGACAAAATACTCTTTTTTTTTCGCTTAAAATAAGTTATAATTATTTTGTAGTGAAAGGCTTGTGAAATTATGGATATAAACTTTAGTATATTAAAAAACTATGGTGAAGATTTAACGCTTAAACAATATGTAACAGACCCTGCTATAGCAAGAGATGAAGAATTAAAAAAACTTATGATAACTCTTCTAACACCAGAGAAATCAGCACTTTTAATAGGTAAGGCTGGTGTTGGTAAAACTGCTATAGTAGAAGGCTTAGCATATAGAATATTAAGTAATAATGTCCCTGTTGCACTACAAGGATATAGAGTAATAAAGTTAAATTCATCTTCATTAATTGGTAAAATTAGTATTAATGGCAAGGAAGAAATGATAGTAACTCTACTTGTAGAGGAATTAAAAAAAGTTTCTAAAACAATTCTATTTATTGATGAGATTCATACATTAATAGGAAATAATAGTGAATTTTCAATGGACCTTGCAAATATACTTAAACCTGCTATAGATAGAGGAGCAGTAAAATTAATAGGTGCGACTACAGATATAGAATATAATACATATATTGTAAGAGATAGAGCATTTTTAAGAAGATTTGAACGTATAGATGTACAAGAGCCAAATTACCAAACAACAATTGAAATATTATTTAGAAGTTTACCAAAGATTGAAAAAAACACAGGAATAAAATTTAAGTATAATGAGTATGTAACAAGAATGATTTTAGAATCAATTGTAAGCGCAACAAGTGAATATAAAAGAGTATATGGACTTGGAGCAATGTATCCAGATATAGCGCTTTCAGTACTCACACAAGCATTTTCTCAAGCACTTTTTCAAAATAGACAATTTGTTACAATACTAGATGTTTATAATGCAATAAAAACAAGTAAAAGAATTTATCCAGACTCTATAATAAGAGAATTAGAAGCCTTTAAAGCAAAATTTAAAGATGTAGCAAAAAGTGATGGAATAATACTTCCAGATGTCAGTATAAATGAGATAAATACACAAGATTATTATAGTAATTAATAAGGAGAAATCATGATAAGAAGAAAAAATTATTTAATATTAATAGTATTAATTTTATTCACAGTTTTATTAACACTCTTTTTATCTAATATATATATAAATAAAGATAGACAAGTTTCAGATTTTTATATTTATTCAAATAAAATATTGCCAAATGAATTTGAACAATATATGGTAGATAATTCAGACTTGATAATTTATATATCAGATAAGTATGATTTATCAAATAGTCCATTTGAAAGTAAGTTTGAAAATAAATTAAATGAATTAAATTTAAAATCAAATTTAGTATACATAGATAAAAATGATATAAATAACGATTTTTTAGAAAAATTAAAAAATGATTACGAAATAAATATAAATCTAAAAAATTGTCCTATAATAATAGTAGTAGTCGATAAAAAAGTTATTAAAACTACATCAGTATTACAAGATTCAAATATAGATACCATCATAGATTACGAGGTATTTAAATGATTAATATAGTTTTATATGAGCCAGAGATACCACAAAATACAGGGAATATAATGAGAACTTGTGCGGGTACTTATGCACATCTTCACTTAATAAAGCCATTAGGTTTTTCACTTAGTGATAAATCTATAAAAAGAAGTGGAGTTAATTATATAGAGTATTGTGATTATAGTGTATATGAAGATTTTGATGATTTTTTAAATAAAAATAAAGATGGTGAATTTTATTATTTAACGAGATACGGGAAAAAACCACATAGTTCTGTAGATTTTAGTGATAAAGAAAAAAATATTTATCTTATATTTGGTAAAGAAAGTACGGGAATTCCAAAAGAGATTTTAAAGAATAATTTAGATAGATGCTTAAGAATTCCAACTAATTCAAATATTAGGGCTTTAAATCTGTCAAATTGTGTCGCATTAGTATTATTTGAAGTACTAAGGCAACAGGACTATCCTAACTTATCTAAAGTAGAAACTATTAAAGGTGAAGATTTCTTATTAAAATAATAGTTGAATTTTTCCTTGAAACGTGTTATTATTAATATGTATAAAGAATAGGGAGGGAATTAATGACAGAAATTTTAGAGTATATTACGGCAAATTATACTTGGATTATAGGCGGAACAATTATAATTCTCCTTGCTATTATAGGTAGATATGCTGATAAAACTAATTTCGGACAAGGAAAGAAAAAAAATAGTGAAACTACAAATAAAGTTGAACCACCAAAAGAAGAAATAAAAAAAGAAACTGATGAAAATGTAGAAACAAATGGTGAAGATGTCAAAGAAGAAAATATTTTAGATGATTCAGTTAATGAACTAAAAGATACTTATAAAAATGAAGAAACTAAAGTTGAAGATGATATAAATCCTTCAAATGAAGAGCCTAAATTCAACAGTTTTGATGAAGAATTCAATCAAATTATTCCTGAAAAAGAAGTAATTGATGGAGACTTATTAGATGAAATAGAAAATTTATCATTAGATAAGACTCAAAAAGTAAGTGTAAATGACATTCCAGATTTAGATAATCTTGAATTACCAAAAATAAAAGATTTTAAATCAAATGATGATGATATTTGGAAATTTTAAAAGTAGATATGTTATCTACTTTTATCATTAACGGATAATTTTATAATTAAATCTATATCATCATCTGAAGCCATAATGTTTTTATGGGTCATACCGCATTTTTTACATTTATAAATAATTTTATATGTGTTTTTGAATTTTTCAATTCCAATTGGCTCTAACATTCCTAAACAAGTATTTTTTCTATCTCCAGGGTTTATATCTACGTGTTTAGAATGTAGGCAGTATGGGCAGTGGTCACGAGCAGTGTAATTCAATTTTTTAACTGTTTTACCACATTCATCACAAATAAATTCTTCATCAATCATATTAAATTTCTTCATAAGTTCACCACATATATTATATAATTTAATTGATTTGTTGTAAATAAATAAAAATCAACTTTTAGGTTAAAAATAGTGATTTAAGATTTTGACATTGTATTATATATATGATATAGTTTAATAGGACGGTAGATATTCATGGATAATTTTGAAAATGATACAAATAAATCAAAAAAAATCAATAGTAAAGTTTTTTCATCAAGGGAAACAATATTACTTGTATTAATTGCTCTAATTATAGGTTTATCAATAGGAACGTTATTTAAAAATGGTAATCCTATTAAAAATATAAATAGAGTAAATAATAAGTATATAAATAAATTTATAGATAACTATGAATTTATTACTAATAACTATTACGAAGAAGTAGACCAAGAAAAATTAATTAATAGTGCGATAGCAGGTATGATGGAGTCTTTAGATGATCCATATTCAATGTATTTTGATGAAGAAGAGGCAGATAATTTTTCAACTCAACTAAATGGAAGTTATAAAGGCCTAGGGATTCAAATTTTAAAAGATGAAAAAACAGGTTATATGTTAGTTACTACAGTATTTAAAAATTCGCCGGCATTTAGTGCAGGATTAAAACCAGGCGATATGATTGTTTCAGTTGATGATACAAGCGTTAGTAGCCTTACTGCAAGTGAGGTTAGTTCGCTAATAAAAAGTAGTGAAGATAGTACACACATATTAAAGATAATAAGAGATGATGAACAACTAGAAATAACCTTAAATAAAGAAACTGTAATTCTTACTTCGGTAGCATCAGATATGTATGAAGAAAATGGTAAAAAAATAGGGTATATATATATAGGAATATTTGCAAATAATACATATGAACAATTTAAGGAAGAATTAGAAAATTTAGAAAAAGAGAAAATTGATTATCTTATATTAGATGTAAGAGGTAATACAGGAGGACATTTAACAGCAGTAGATTCTATACTAGATTTGTTTTTAAACAGTTCTCAAATAATGTATGGTTTTGAACAAAATGGTAAGATAAGTTATACCTATGGGAATGGTAGCGATAATAAGAACTATGAAATAGTGCTTCTCGCTGATGAGGCGAGTGCGTCTGCATCTGAGGTACTAATAGCAGGCTTAAAAGAAAATTTGAATTCTGTTTTAATAGGTAAAAAGACGTATGGAAAAGGCACTGTTCAGAAACTTGTAACACTATCTGATGGAACACAATATAAAATAACAGTAAAAAAGTGGTTAACTCCAAAAGGTAACTGGATTAATTCAACAGAAGGAATAACTCCAGATATAGAGCAAGAATTAAGTGATAAGTATTATGAAACTTATGATGTAAAAGATGATACACAACTTAATGCAGCCCTTAATTATATTAAAGAAAAATAAAAAATTGATATAGATTAAAATTACTTTAATTTTTATATCAATTTTTTCATATACTAGGAAAGTGCTTGGTAAAAAATATAAAAAAATAAGCAAAATATATTTACAAACATTTACTCATTAATTTTCTTACCCTTTTTAAATGATTTAAAATGTGATATAATTGTTATAGGTGATTTGAGTTGAAAAACATGTGTATAGGAGATAAGTTTGAAATTCAGTGCTACAAACATAACAAAAAAGTACATAGAGCCTGGAGTGAGGCAATAGTACTAGATATGAAAAAAGATTATATAGTCTTTGGTAATAATAAAACTTTAGTGATAGAATCTGAGGGTACAACTTGGAGAACTAAAGAACCTGCTATTATGTATTTCTTTAAAAATAAATGGTATAACGTAATTGCTCAAATGAAAAAAGATGGCATATACTACTATTGCAATATAGCAACCCCATTTATAATAGAAGAAAATACAATTAAATATATAGATTATGATTTAGATCTTAGAATATTTCCAAAAGGCGAATATAAAATTTTAGATAAACTAGAATATGATTATCACAAAAATAAAATGAATTATTCCGAAGAATTAGATATAGTAATTAATAATGCATTAAAGGAACTTATTAAGGACTATAAATCAGGAGCAGTTATGTTTGATGAGCAAAAGAATAAAGAATATTTAGATTTGTATTTAAGTTTGAAAAAAGAATCAGAAAATAGTAATTTTAATTAAGATAGTGAATATAATAAAATGTAAAAGAAATGTTAAAAATAAAAAATGTTAAAATTTAGTATTGACTTTCTTTTTTTTGTCTGATATAGTATTAGGCGTTTTCGAGAAAAAGTGCACTAAGATTTAGCAAATTTAAATTTTTGAATTTTTTTCAAAAAAAGGTATTGACTTTAACTTTAAAATTTGTTATATTAGTAGCACGTTGTTGGAAGTAATGTCGATTGATGTTAATTCACACATTCGTAAACGAAAATGTCAAGTTGGAAAAAAATAATATTTTTTCAAAAAAGGTATTGACTTTATTATTCCAATTTGATATACTGAATTTGCTCTTCACAAAAAGGGCAAGAATGATCTTTGAAAACTGAGCAAAATGTCAATTCACTAATAGTTAGGAAAGAACAATTCAAATTCAAATAAAATAAGTAATTTTTTTTTGGAGAGTTTGATCCTGGCTCAGGATGAACGCTGGCGGCATGCCTAAGACATGCAAGTCGAACGAAGT
>CANRAT010000058.1 GCA_947628685.1 uncultured Bacilli bacterium | reverse complement strand
TACATAAGGATATAAAGATGTAGTATCAGGATTTTCTGCTAAAACTCTAAATGTTGCGCAGCATCCATCTACTTTTTCTACTCTAAATACATTAGAGCAAGTTACTCCTTCATCACCACACACTACATTTTCACGAGTTGTTGGCATACTAAAAGGAGTTCCGTTACCTGCACAAGTATATAAAATTACTGGTCTTGTATTACAACCTAAAGTTGTAGTTCCACATCCAAGAAATCCTCTATCACAAGTTTCTAAACATGTATCTCCACAACAATTTGCGTTTTGTTGAAGCACATTTATAACTGTAAGGATTTCAGCTATACAACGACAACTTTCTTGATCTGTATTGTTATTACACATATAATCCACCCTTTCATTATTTCTATAATAATTTATTCAAACCAATTAAAAGTGTGTAAATGATTACCCAATTATAGGAATATTCCTTGATTAAAATTACCTTTTATTGTAAAATTATTACAGGAAGTGAAATAATGACTTTAAACAAGGATTGTATTTTAGAAAGAGAAGATTATGTAATATGTGAAAACAAAAATGAAAAAATTACTGTTCGTAATTTACAACTTGAAGTTTTAACTATTATGGATGAAATACATAGGATATGTGTTAAAAACAAAATAAACTATGGCCTTATTGCTGGTAGTGCGCTTGGTATAGTAAACTATAAAGGATTTATTCCATGGGATGATGATATTGATGTTTGTGTTTTAAGGAAAGATTGGAATAGATTTATAGAGGCATTAAATAAAGATTTAGGAGATGAATTTTATTTTCAATGTTTTGAAAATGATAAAAGGTATAATACTATTGCTGGGCCTACTATGAAAGTAAGAAAAAAAAATACATATATAGAAGAAGTTAATTTTTTACTTAAAAATAGGTGTAAATCAGGAGATGGAATATTTGTAGATATAATAATATATGATAACGTATGTGAAAATAAATTTATTGACGAACTGAATAGAACTGTTATTAAACTAGTTATGCCATTAATTGTTTTACTCGACAATATACATATTAATCCAGTACATTTAAAAAAATTTGTAGTATGGTTTTCTAATAGATATTCAAGAAAATATGAAAATTCTAAATTAATGAGTCAACCAATTTCTGTTCCATGGGAAAAATTTTTACATGAACCTGTATTTTTAAAAGAAGACATATTACCTTTTAAACTATATGATTTTGAAGGCAGAAAATTCTACTCATATAATAATATAGAAAAAATATTAAAGGAGTGGTATGGACCTAATTGTCTAAAAAAATGGGATGGTAAAAAATGGGTGGAAACTTTACCTATAGAAAAAAGAAAACCAAAACATACAGTTTATTTAAACTTACATGGGAGCAATAAAATAAGTGAAAAATAATTTAATTAAATATTTATTAATTTTAAGTGTTTTATTTATTATTTTATCTATATTTTTATTTAACGAAACTAGTTACTGGTTTTTAGGAATTGGTATATCAATAATTGGATTTGTAATATTATATAAAATCAATCACTAATTAAAAGATTGATTTTTTTTGAAATAAAGTATCCTATAAATAACATTATAAAGGCAATAAAAAGATTAGGTAATGTATAAAAGGAGTTAAAACTTTTTATAAACATTAAAACTATTGTAGAAGTACTGAAACCTAGTATAGCACTATATGTTTTATCCTTATGATTTTTAAATAAATATTGTACTATTTTAACTGTGATAAATATGCCTATTATAATACCTATTATAAATGGTATTAATATTTTAAAATTATCTATATCAAATATATTTGAAAACATGGTTATAACTGAATTATATGCACCAAGCATCATAAGCGTTGCTGTTCCACTTATACCCGGTACTACCATTGTAAATGCATCTATAAATCCTATAAATATATAGTAAATAAAATTTAATAAATTACTTGTAATATTTACTTCATTATCTATATTTATAAGTCCTAATGTAGTAATTATAATAAATGATACATATGTAAAGTAATTACTCTTTTTTTCTATATTTAATTTTATATCGTTAAATCCACCTATTATTAATCCAATAAAGAAAAACATAGTTATAATATAATATTTATTTAATGAATTTAATATTATATTACTAAAAAATACTATTGAAATTATAACTCCAATAGTAATTTTAAATAAAAATTTAAAATTTTCTTTTGGATATTTAAAAATATTATTAACAGAATCAATTAATTTTTGATATATACCCATAGATATTGCTAACATTGAACCGCTAACACCCGGAATAATTTTCCCAATTCCTATTATTATTCCTTTTAATATTAACATGGTATCACCAATTAATTATATTTATTTTTTTAATCCAAAATAACCATTTTCTACATATTTTGTTTCATTTACAACTATAAAAGCCCGATTGTCTAATTTTCTTACTAATTTTTTTAAATTTTCTAATGTATTATCTCTAATTTGAATGTATAACATATATTTGATATCTTTATTACCTTTTACTTCTATAGCAGTAACTCCGTATCCATTTTTTCTAATTTCACTTACTATATTATCATCTTTACTAGAAAGGATTACTTGTACTTCTAAATTTGATTTTATAAATATTTTAGATATTTTACCTCCTATATATGTTCCTACTGCAAATCCTAATGCATATGATGTAACTATCCAAATGCTATTGTTTGTTGTATTTAAGGCTTCTTTTACTACTAAAAACCATACTGTTATTTCTACTATACCTATTAAAGATGCTATTAAATCTCTTCCTTTAACTGTATTAATAGTTCTAAATGTTCCAAGTGACACATCTATAAGACGGGCACAAAAAATTTTAATACAAAGTAAAAATGTTGACATAAAAAATCACCATTATTAGTATAATATTTTTTATAATTTATATACTAAAAAGAGTCTAGTACCTAGGCTCTACTTTGTTAAATCAGAAAGTGCTTTTATGATATTTTCACTTCCTACATAATACTTATCTATTTTACCTTTTTTTATTTTAAATAATACGTCATCACTGAGAGTTAATTCATTTAAATTATCTGTTATATTAGTTTCATCTTTAACGTAACTTTTGTTAATTAATTCGCTTAAATCTACATTATAAAATGTAAGTGCATCTTCCTTGCTTCTATAATCTTGAATGTATTTACTATAAATAACTTTGTAATTGGCATTTTGATTAACTTCAGAAGAATCACTTTTCTTAACTGCTATTACGTAATACTCATCTTCTGGTCTATCTAATAAGTGATTTAATATTATTTTTGTAAAGTTAAATTGATATTCGTTTGAATTATCTAAATAATCTTTACTTGCAGGTTTAACTATAAGTGTTGTTATAAGATAAAATAGAGCGAATATAACTAATAAACTTACTATTATTATTACTAGATTTTTTAATGAATATTCACTTGTTTCAATTGGCTTTTCTTTCTTTTTTAATTGTTTCGTTATTTTTGCTTTCTTCATTTCAATCACCAATTACTATTATAGCACACAATTTATTATTTTTTCAATTATTTTGCAATTGCTGAAACACTTATTGATTGAGCAACAGTTAAAAGTTCATCAATTTCCATATTATCAGACATAACTGAATATTCTATTCCATTGCTTATCCAAGACACTGAATAATCTGTAATAGAACCAACTGTATCTAATATTAGATATGGATCTCCATATACATAGTTAGTTTCTTTTTCGTTTGATAATGTTTCTTGTACTACAGTAAATGCTTTTTCTCCTGCAAATGTTAATATTACTCTTTCACCATTATTGGTTGTTACAACGTCTTGACCTGTTAATTGTGTATCAACAGGAACATACATAGGATATACTATTTCATTTATTTTAGAAGTAGTTGTATCATTTGTATTTTCTTCGTTATTTTGATTTTCTTCTATATTTGTGTAATAATTGCTCGCATCAAAATATTTGTCTTCAAATCTTGCTTTATAATCTATATCTATTATTGAAAGACACATTCTAACATTATCATTATTATCTAATACTTCAACTTTAGTAATATTTTTATCTTTATCTACATATATTTTTTGTTTTACGAAATCTTTTTCTGATGAATAATTTACTTTGCTTGTAATTATGTATCCATCATTATCTTTCTCGAATTTTCTATCATTTTCATTACTTAAATCTTTAATGATTGGTTGAAGTAGGTATATTTGAGAATTATTATATGGCCAATCACTTTGGAATTTAAAACTTTTATTTAATGATGGAGTTATAACGTATACGCCTTCTTTGTTTTTTAAAATTATTTGTTCGTGATTGTTATTTTGATTAATTAAATTTACTTTAAATAAATCTCCTTGTTTATATGATGAATCTACATCGTATGTGTATTTTTCTTCATTTCTATAGATTTCTAGTGTTCCTGTTAAGTGATATGCTTTTGAATCTTCTATTTTTTTAGTCAATTCTTTAACAAGATCTTTATCATTATATTTTCCACAACCACTTACTAATAAAAGTACTCCTAAAAATATAAATATTTTTTTCATGTTTCACCTCATTTTTCAATTAATTATATGGAACAAAATAACAATTATGAATAATTTAGCAAAATGTGTTTAAAATATAAAATGATAGAAAGGACGGGATTATGGAAACATTACAAAAAATTTGTTTAGTTTTTACTATAATAGGAGCGATAGTTTGGGGATTAATTGGATTTTTTGATTTTAATCTAGTGTCTTGGATATTTGGAGATTCAATTATATCTAAAATCGTTTATATCATTGTAGGAATATGTGGATTAATCAATATTGGAATTTTGTTTAGCCATATAGACTCAAAATAATATTTTTTATTTTAATATTAAAATAAGAAAATCATGTTTTTAAATTAAAAACTCTAATCATTTGACTAGAGTTATTTTTTTGTTATAGTTACTGTGGCTTCTGTTCTTAGTGCTTCATATGTAACTAATGGATTATTTCCTTTTACTATTATTTTTCTTGTGTATGTACCTTCTTTATCAACGTCACTTAAATCTACATAAACTTTTATATCTGATTCATCAATTGTAGATAATACTGAACTTGCGCCTTGTACTTCTACTGTTATTAAACCGTTATTATCATCTATTGGATTTACTCCAAAACCTTCTTTTACATTTATTCCTGTAAGTGGAATTTTAAATCTAACTGGTTCAGATGATGCATCAGTCATTGTTACTGAAACGGTTATATAAGAAGTGCTTATTGATTTAACTCCTGTTGGTTTTGTTATTTCTGCTCTAAATGATGTATTATTTGTAAGTTTAGAAACATCTACTTCAACATCTAAACTATTTATTTTAGATAAGATTTCGCTATCTCCGTAAATAGTGACTTCATTTTCACTAAATTTATATCCTGCTATTGCTTTTCCTGTTACAAATTTACCTTTTGGAACAAAATTTAATGGAACTGTCTTGCTTGGAGATGATAATTCTACTTGTGCGGTTACTTTTAATGGATTATCCGTATCTGATTGAGTTGAAGGAATAATTTCAACATCTACTATATTACCATCACCATCGTAAGCCTTTAAAACTACATCTTTTAATTCTTGAGTACCAGATTGTTTATTTGTAATGTTGTTTATATCTATTAATGCTTTTACGGTTGCAACTTGATTTATTTTATATTCTGGTCCTCTAATTGTTACTTGTTCTGTGCTTAATTTTACACCATTAACTATAAGGGTTGAATTAAGTTTGTTGTCATTTACTATATCGTATGTAAGTGGTCTTATATCTGAAACTTTTTCATAAATTATAACTGTTGCAACACTAGGGTTTACATTATATTCTATTTTAGAATTACCTTGGTCATATTCTATATTTACTTTGTGAGTACCTGGCTTAAGTCCTGTAAGATCAACTGTAACGCCATTATTAGCAGATTGTTTTGCGATATAAAGATCTGGCTTACTTCCTATTAGTGTTACATCTACTTTATCTGGTAAACCTTCTACTACATATAGTTCTTCATCATATATTACATTTATAGACTGATCTTTAAATACTTCTGCGTTCTGTGATGAAAAACTAATTATTTTTTGATCTACCACTATATATACTAAAATTGCCATAAATAGTGACAAGAAAAGTAAAGTTGATTGCTTTGAAAGCCATGTTTCAAATTTTTTGTTTGGTATACTTAATCTTTTTGTTACTTTATATATAAATCTTGTTATAGGTAATATTATAAATCTATCGAGAAAATTAAAGATTGATTTAAAAATATTAGTTACTGCTTTCATCAGAATCAACCTCCTCTTCTTCGACTATCATTGTTTTTTTAGGACTTAATTCTTCTAGTAGCATTACTCTAATCTCATCAGGAGTTAGATTGTAGTGCAACTCACCACCTATTGCCATTGAAAGACGACCTGTTTCTTCTGAAACTATCAATGATATACAATCTGTAATCTCTGCTATCCCAAGGGCTGCTCTATGGCGAGTTCCAAGCCTTTTTATTATCTTTGAATTTTCACTAGTTGGAAATACTGATCTAGCGCATGTTATCTTATCCCCTTGTATTATTACTCCACCATCATGAAGTGGATTGTTTGGGAAAAATATTGACATTAATAAATCACTAGATATATCTGCATATATTTTTTTTGATTTTTGTATATAATCGTTCAAACTATTATCTCTTTCGATTACTATTAAGGCACCTGTTCTAGTTTTTCTTAATGAGTCCATAGCAATTACTATTTCATGAACTACTCTTTCACGTTCATCAACGGTTAGAGTTTTATGTCTTCCTAATAATTGACTCCTACCTAATTGTTCTAAAACGTTCCTTATTTCAGGTTGGAATATTACTATTAAAGCAAGTATTCCCCACTGTATGACATAATCTAGTAAAAAGCCTATTGTGACGAGGTTAAATACATCACTTAATACTTTTAATATAAATATAAATACTATTCCTTTAAAAAGTAAAACCATTTTTACGTTTTTACTCAAACTTTTTAATATGTAGTATATTACTAACCAAACCAATAAAACATCTATTATAATTTTAATTGAATTAACAATTGAATCGAATGTCATTTTATACCTCCTCATTCTATGATATTATATCATAGAAAAAGAAAAAAAGAAATCCACATATTTGGATTTAAAAAATTAAATTTAGTAAATGTGTTCTAAATAAAGGGGTTAGTGATTTTTTTAATATTAATTAAACTTAAATATGATTATAAGTATTTGGGTACTTTTTAATAAAATTTTTAATGACACATTATTAATTCTAGAAAAGTTAGGCACAAAAAAAAGCCTTTCAAGAAGGCTTAATATACTAATGGTGGAGAATAAGAGACTCGAACTCTTGACCCTCTGCGTGCAGGGCAGATGCTCTAGCCAACTGAGCTAATTCCCCAAAAGTAACAACGTTACTAGTAAAGTATATCATCATTTTTATTATGTGTCAACACATTTTTTCGCTTTTTGTAAATATTTTTGTTGTAACTATGTATAAATCAATGAATTTCAGGGCATACATTTGGGTCAGGTTCATAAAAGCAATGATTTTTATATCTTCCCGCGTTTTTCTGATCATACCAAGTAGGGCTACAAGATACTCCTGTACCTGGCGCATAAAACCATAATGCGTTTGTGGCTGGATGATAGTATTCTCCTTTTAATACTCTATTTGCAAGTTCTCTTTCTTGTGAGGTTGGATTGCTAAAAAATAACGGACTATCTATTCCTGAAAATCCTCCTGGATTTTGATATATCATTTCTGTTATGGTATTTATGTTTTTGAATGTTAAACAACGCGCGAGTGCTCTATTAACGCCAACATTTCCTACCATAAGCATTCCTAAATTACCTTCGCCTAATGCTTCTGCTCTCATCAATCTTGCTAGTAAATCTCTTTCTTTGTTTGTATAATTTATTATTGCCATATAACCACCTAATTTATAATATGCAAAAAATTGTTGAAGATTATAAAAATGTGTGTTATAATTAATTAGTCACAGGGGTATAGTTCAATGGTAGAATAACGGTCTCCAAAACCGCTGATGTGGGTTCAACTCCTGCTACCCCT
>CANRAT010000057.1 GCA_947628685.1 uncultured Bacilli bacterium | reverse complement strand
ATAAAGCAATAGAAAAATTATATTGTTGGGGAGAAGCAATAAATCCTGATTTTCAAAAAGAGATGTTATCTATTTTAAAAGAGGAGGAACTAGGAAATGAAGAATGAAATAATAACGATATTTAAATTAATGAAGCTCATTAGAAAAGGTAAAGCACCTAAAAAGATAAAATACAAAAATATTATATATTATTTAACCGAGGACATTGAATATAGAGATAGAATTAGTTCTAATCTGCTTTTAGATATTTATGGTAATACTTGTTCTATTTTAGATTTTTTAAATGATACAGTTGAAATTCTATCAGAAGAAAATGATGAATGGGAAGATATAGAAGAAATTAAACATAAAAACAAAAAAATTTATAATGAAAAAACAAATTCTTACAATACATTAAATAGTAAAGATAAAAATATATATATTCCGATTTTAAATCAACTTATCAAAAATCAAAAATACTTAAAAGAAAAATTGGAGAGTAAAGATGATTAAAAAATTTGAAGATATTATAAGTGAGTTTGGGAAACTGGGATATAACTATCATTATCATTCAAATAGTCATAGTTTTCGTTTATTAAAGTTAATAGATGGTGATGGATATGTAATGAATAATTTATATATTGATTATAGAAAAAAACACATTGTTCTTGATGGTGGCTTTGGTAAAGAAGAATTAAATTTAATTAAAAAGTTGATAGAAAAATTGGAGGAAAAATAAAATGATTAGTGGTGCAAGTGAAGAAGAATTAGATATAGCAAGTGCTAGAGCTGATATCATGATTGCTTTAAATGAAAAATATGGCAATTATGGTTTGTTGAATAAATTAGACAAATACCAAGTAAAAGAACAACAACAACTTATTTCTTTTTTAGAAGGTAGAAAAAAACGAAATGAAAAACGGCTAGAACAATTTTGCCATGAAGAACCAGGATATTCTTATTGTGAGGGCATAGATGATGTATTAAAAGAAGTCCTAGATTTTGTTAATAAAGGTGGTAAAGATGAATGATAAGCAAATAGTTAAATATGTAAAAGATATGATAATAAATAATTTAGCAATGAGAGATTATTGGGAAGAAATGTTTACAATTAAATCAGATGAAACAAATAAAACATTGCTTGGACATATTGATGGATTAATTGAATTATTCACTAAAGCGAAAGAAATATTAGAAAATAAAGGTGGTAAAGAATGAGCAATTTAAAACAATTAAAGAATAAATATAAGAAATTAAAAATAGGAGATTTATTATTTAATCCATATGCTAATGATTTATGGGTAGTAAGTGAAAGATACAATGAAGAAAAAAACAAAGATGAAAAATTTATTGTATTAATCCATACTGATTATTACGAAGATATTGATATAGCATATTCGTTTATAAAAATCGGAAATGTATATGATTATGCTAATAAGCAATTAGGCGGTAAAGATGAGTGATAGTGATAAAATAATTGACTTTGATATAGAAAGAAAAAAAGAATTAATATCTAAAATAAGAGAGTGTGATAGTCTGCATAATAATTGTGATTATTTATTAGAGCATAACGATTGTGATGACATAGTTGAATATATTGAACAATTAAAACGAGAAAATAAACAATTACAAGAAAAAGGATTGGATTCAATAGTAGAAGAATATGCCGAAGCCTTAGAAATGCCTAAAATGACAAGAGATAGAGCTTATAAAATATTAAAACATTGTACCGTTACTAATTGTCTATCAAATTGTGAAAGACTAGGCAATTGCTATGATTGTTGGGTTTCTTTTGAGGATATACAAGCAATCGAATTTCTTATGACAGAAAATAAATGTCTATACCAAGAAAATAAAAAATTTAAAAATATCTCAACTGAATTTGAAAAGTGGCTTGAAAATATTAATAGATTGGAAATTTCTGTGTTTCCTAGAGCATGTTTAGATAAATTACAAGAATTGAAAGAGGGTAAGAAATAATGATAGGTTGTTATGATTTAGAAGATAATTTGATAACTATATTTGATAATTATAAAGATTGTGCAAAATGGTTTAATACGACAGTTGAAGTAATATACAGTTATATATCAAAATCTAAAAAAGGTATAGTAGATAAAATAAGAGACTCTGAATATGGAAAATGGTACAGACTTTTTAAAATAAAAGAGGGGTGAATTCATGCAATTAAACAAATGGAATGTTAGATTACATAAATACGAACCTTATGAAATACCAGATGAATGGAATTGTCCTATGTACAGTTCTGATATGGAAGAAATAGTCAATTGTCCACACTGTGGTAAGAAACTTTTATTTGGAGAAACTTATACATCAAAAGAGATTCACAATGGTATAGGACTAGGATATGGAGTATGCGAAAAATGTTATCAAGAAGAATGGGAGAGAAAGAGAAAATACGAAACTTCAGGGGAATAAAATAGGAGGTATAAATGGAATTATTTGAACTAAAAGAACAAATAGAAGATACCAACATAGATATAGAATACTATAAAAAAGAAATAGAGAGATTAGAAACTAAAGTAGGAATAAAGGCATCAGATCCATCTAAAGAAATAGTAAAAGGTGGTAGATTTTCAAGAGAAGATGCATTAATACAATTAGCTCAAATATCATCTTATTTAGATGATGCGCTAAAAAGATTATCAAATCTTAATACTGCAAAAGACAAGAAATATGAATTATATCGCAAAGCAAACGATTATGATAGACAAATTTACATAGAAAAGAGATTATTCAAATGGAGTAATGCCAAAATATCTTTAAAACATAATGGAATAGGGAAAAGTCAAATATATAGAATAATAGAAAAATTTGAACCAAAATCAAATTATGGGAAAAAAGGGGAAAGTTAATATAGTATTATGGTATTGTGGAATTAGTACAAAGAACTAATCCACATAAACCCCTTTTTATTCTTAAAATACACTACTTTATAGGTAGTGTACTGATAAAATCAATTTTAGACTTTATTAGTACAGTACCAATTAAGGTACGAGTGTAAATCTTTGTTTTTCATTTTGAAAAACCCCCTTAAGGACTAGAAATAGTTCTTTTATTTTGCGTAGGAGGCATCTTATGGAAAAAGAATTAGTAAACAAATTAAAATACTTGATAAGTAAGAAGAAAAGTCTTCAAGAGATATGCGAAACATTAGAACTCAAAGATTATGAAGTAATAGGAATAGTAGAACTATTAAAACAAGATGGGGAATTAATAGATTATGTTAATGGCGAAATAATAAAACTAAAGAAACCCATTAAAAGTAATGAAACATATGAGATACCGAACAATATGGAACATATTAAACTGTTACTAATAAGCGACACGCACTTAGGAAGTAAATACGATAGATTAGACATATTAAGATATTTATATGCTAAGGCAGAAGATAATAAAGTAAATTATGTATTACATAGTGGAGATCTAACAGAAGGACTAAGTGGAAGACCACAACAACTATATGAACTAAAAGAAAACTCATATACAGGGCAAAGAGACTATGTAATAGATAAATACCCAAAAAGTGATATACCAACATATTTAATAAGTGGTAATCACGATCTATGGTGGATAAAACAATGTGGATCAGACATATTAAAGGATATATGTATGCAAAGAGAAAATTTACATTATCTAGGAAGTGACTGTGAAGATTTAAAAATAGGTAAACTTAAAATAAGGTTATATCACGGTAAAGGTGGAGGAAGTTATGCTAAGTCATATAAACTTCAGAAATACTTAGATACAATATCATTAGAAGAAAGACCACACATATTACAAACAGGACACATACATCAAGCATTTTATATGAAACAAGATAAGACACACTGTTTCCAAACGAGTTGTTTACAAGATTTAACACCATTTGAAAGATCTATGGGATTTAATAATGATAAGTCTTGTTGGTGGGTAGATATAGATATGGATGACAAAGGTAATCCAGTACTAATAAAACAAGAATTAGAAATATTTAATAAAAAACTAATGAGGAAATAGCTTATGAAAAAAGGAGAAAAGGATAGGCTAGAAGAAATATATTATTGTTTTAGGTATAAATGTAAAAGATGTCCTAAAGCAAAAGAGTGTGAAGAAAAGGAAAAGATAGTAGGTGATAATAATGGCAAACAATCAAAACCTAAAAAAGACATTAAGCACGGAGGAAGCACGAGAATTAGGCCGTAAAGGTGGTAAAGCATCCGTTAAAGCGAGAAAAGAAAGAAAAGCCTTAAAAGAAGAATTACTACTATTATTATCAGAGGGAGATACACAAAGAAAAATAAGTTTGTCTTTGATTAAAGAAGCTGCAAAAGGCAACACAAAAGCATTTGAGATAATAAGAGATACTATTGGAGAAAAGCCTATAGATGTTAATGCAAATATAAATGTTGAAAAGTTAGAAGATGTTTTATGAAATATACAGCAGATTATCTTATAAACAAGAGAAAAGAAAAATGGAATAAGACTAATGATATTGAGTATGATAAAAAATTTAGAAATGCAGTGGCAAATGAACTTTTAATAGACAAAAATTTATTAAACGAAATTAAACTAAATCCAGAAAAGTTCATAGAGCTAGAGTTTATTGTAGTGGATAAGGAACAAAAGACAATGCCATTTTTTTTAAATGATGTACAAAAAGAATTTATAAATACACTTAATAAAGCAATTTCAGATTTCGAGAAAGGTTTAATAACCGATATATCTTTATTAATATTAAAAGGTAGACAACAAGGCTTTACAACCCTAGTAACAGCCTATCAATTAGCATGTAGTTTATTAAATAAGAATTTTCAAGGATTTACTCTTGCAGATAAAAGTGATAATTCTGAATCAATATTCCAAAACAAAGCAAAATATCCATACTCACAGTTGTCTGAAATTTTAAAACCAACTGAAAAATTTAATAATAGAAAACAATTCCTATTTGAAAAGATAAACAGTAGTTGGACAGTAGATACAGCAACTAAAGATGTAGGTAGATCTAGGACTATAAACTTTTTTCATGGTTCAGAATGCGCTTTTTGGAAAGATGGAATATCTTCTATACAAGCTGCACTTGGAGAGGCATTTACAAAAAATTGTATAAAAATATATGAATCAACTGCTAACGGATATAATGATTATAAAAAAATGTGGGACAGTGGAGTTCATATTAATTGCTTTTATGAATGGTGGAAAACAAAAGAATATAAAACGTCTTTTCCAAATGAAGAAATAAAAAAAGAATTTATTAGTAATATAGAAAAAAAGACTGATTGGATATGGGAAAGATTAAAATGGTTGAAAGATAAAGTAAAATTAAGTCTTGAACAGTTATATTGGTATTATAAGAAATATGAGGGGTATATAGATAAACGATTAATAAAGCAAGAATATCCTTGCAGTCCAGAAGAAGCTTTTCTATTATCAGGAAGTAATGCGTTTGACACTGAAAAAATATTATCAAGAATGCAAACAATACCAAAACCATTAAAGATAGGATATTTTGATTATAAATATGATGGAAATAAGATAACTGATATTAAATGGGTAAATGATAGAAATGGTTATATAAACATATATGAATTACCTAATACACCTAAGATGACTAAATATTGTATAGGCGGAGATACTGCAGGAGATGGTTCTGACTACTTTACAGGTCACGTATTAGATGCTAAAACAGGAAAACAAGTTGCAGTATTAAAACATCAATTTGATGCAGATTTATATGTTAAGCAGATGTATTGTTTAGGAAAGTATTATTCTTCTATTGGGTATAATGGTACAAAAGAAGAAGCACTAATAGGAATTGAAACTAACTTTGATACATTTCCAATAAGAGAGTTACAAAGATTAGGATATACTAATCAATATGTTAGAGAAAAGATAGATGAGTACACAGGTAAAACTGAAAAGAGATTCGGATTTAAAACTACATCAATAACAAGACCTACTATAATATCAAGTTTAATTGAAATAGTAAGAGAACATACTGAATTAATTAATGATAAAGATACGTTAGAGGAGTTATTAACAATAATAAGAAATGAAAAAGGAAGAATAGAAGCTCCTGAAGGAGGACATGACGACCAAATGATGGGACTTGCTATTGCATATGAAATAAGAAATCAAGTAACGTTTAATCAAGAAGCATTTACACCTTATCCAGAGTTTAAAGATTTTGATATTGAAACAAATGCTAAAGATTATGGTGAAAAGATAATTATTGTGTAGGAGGTATAAATGGAAACAATATTATTGGCTGTTGTAATAGGCATACTTTGTATAGTGTGCTTTTTTGTTGGAGCAAAGATAGGTCAAAAGGTAGTTAGGCAAGAGACCATTGAGTTGCCAAAATTAAATCCAGTTGAAAAAGTACATGAGATATTAGAGAAGAAAGAAAAAGATAAAGAAGAAGAAAGATATAAGGTAATTGCTGAAAATATTGATAATTATAATGGCACTTCAATAGGTCAAAAGAAATTACCAAGTTAGAAGGTGAATAAATGAATTTAGATGAATTAAAAAAGACGGATATATGGCAACTTTATGAAAAGGGCTTAAATTATTTACGAATGTATAATGTATTTTCTGATACTGATTTAAATTATCGTATGTATAGTGGTAGTCAATGGGAAGGAGCCATTATAGATGGAATAGAAAAAGCACAATATAATTTTATTGAAACGATAGTAAACCATAAAGTAAGTACTATTAATCAAAATTATTATGCTATAAATTTCTCAAGTGAAAATTTTGAAGAAAAAGAGTTTAGAAAAATAGCAGAAAAAACATGTGAGTTGTTAAATAGAAAAGCAGCTAAAGTTTGGGAAAAAGACCAAATGGATATGAAAGTTAGAACTATAACTGATGATGCCGCTATTAATGATGAGGGTATTATATATGTAGATTATGACGAGGAAACACAATCACCAGTAAATGAAATATTAAGTAAAAACGATGTTCAGTATGGTAATGAACAAAGTTCAGATATTCAATCTCAACCTTATATCATAATCAGTAAAAGACGACCAGTAATCGAAATACAAGAGTTAGCAAGGAAAAATGGAGTAAGCGAAGAAGAATTATTACATATATTTGGAGATAATAACACTCAAGAACAACCTGGAGTAGATTCAAAATATGAAAAAGATGATATGTGCACAGTAGTAACTAAAATGTGGAAAGAAAAAGGCACAGTTTGGTATGCTATGGCTACTAAGTGTGTTGATATAAAAAAAGATACTGATACTGAGTTACATTATTATCCATTAGATCATTTTATTTGGAAAGAAAAAAGAGGTTGGTCTAGAGGAGAGGGAGAAGTTAGAGCATTAATTCCTAATCAACTTGAGTTGAATAAAACTCTTGCACGTATGTTATTATCTGTTAAACAGTGTGCATATCCACAAAAAGTAGCAAATGTGGAAAAGATTTCTAATCCTGATGCACTTGGTCAAGTTGGTGGTTTAATAAAAACAAGAAATGGTGCAACTGTAGATGATGTATCAAAGATATTTTCAATCGTACAACCTGCATCAATGAGTACAGATGTTTCTAAAGTTATAAATGACTTAATAAGCATAACAAGAGACTTAAAAAACTCGGGGGATTTAGCTACAGGTGGAGTTAATCCTGAAGATGCTAGTGGGAGAGCAATATTAGCGGTTCAACAAGCATCACAACAACCATTAACTAAACAGTCTACAGCATTAAAACAATTTATAGAGGGAATAGCCCGTATATGGTTAGATATGTGGACAGTATACACTCCTAATGGAATGAAACTAGAAGATGAAAAACTAGATGAGTTAACTGGAGAAACTACTACAGAATTAGTAGATATACCTGCTCCAGTTTTGGAAAATTTGAGAGGAACAGTAAAAATTGATATAACACCAAAAGGCGCATTCGATAGATACGCTCAAGAATTAAGTCTAGAAAACTTATTAAAAGGTGGATATTTCAATTCACAAA
The DNA here is from genome assembly GCA_947628685.1 of uncultured Bacilli bacterium. Lineage (GTDB taxonomy): Bacteria > Bacillota_I > Bacilli_A > RF39 > UBA660 > UMGS1613. Next base: position 472 of record CANRAT010000057.1, on the reverse strand, counting down.
GAGTTGGAGAATTAAGGATATATGCTGAAGCATTGCCAGATGATTCAACAATGCCAAAGCAGAAACTATTGGATATATGTGACAAAATAGAAGAAGAACAACAAAAAATAATGCAATCAAGAATGGAAGCTCAATTAATGCAACAACGAGTAAACCAATTCTTAATGCAAGATCCTGATGCCCAAGCAAATCAAATAGGCGATTATGTTGATAGTCAAAACATGATACAACAAACAAATGATAATCAAGCTCTACAATGAGCTTTTTTATATGTCCAAGCATTTAAGACGTTAAACTGTATGGATATGAGAAGCAAACTCAAACGAAAAAATAGGAGGTAAATTATGTTTGAAGAAAGCAAAGAACCTGTAACAGAAGTTACTGAAAATGCAGAGGAACAAACTGCAGAAGAAATTGTTAATGACTCAGAGGAAGTTGAAGAAACTACAGAGGAAACTGCAGAGCCTGTAGA
>CANRAT010000056.1 GCA_947628685.1 uncultured Bacilli bacterium | reverse complement strand
TTATTAAAAGAGCAAGTGATATATTAAGTGTTTATGAATCTAAAGAGAAAAAACGTGATATAAAAATTCAAGAATCACTACCTCTTGACTTTGTGACTCCTAATGATTCTATAATAGAAAAGAAATTAAAAGAAATAGATCCTATAAATACAACTCCTATGGAAGCCCTTAATATTTTATATGATCTAAAAAAGGAATTAAAATAATATATAAAAATTAGGATTAAATTAAAAATTCCTAATTTTTTTCTATATATATTATAAAAGCGTATTATTTTAATGAAAATTAAAGTTTTTCTTGTATATTTTTTATTTAGGTGTTATAATACTGATAGATTTGTGAAAGGAGGGATTTTATGTCAAAGGTAATAGTAAGAAATGGTAATGTTGATGGTGCTTTGCGTACTATGAAACAAAAAAATGCAAGAGACGGCCTCCTAAAAAAAGTTAGGGAAAGACAAGAAGGTTATAAAAAACCTGGAGTTAGACGTAGAGAAAAGAAAGAAGAAGGCATCAAAAACTCTAGAAAGAGACAAAGAGATAATTATTAAGAGTGATTAAGGTCGCTCTTTAATTGTAAAGGAGATAATATGAGAAATAAAATATTAAATGATTTAACACTCGCAATGAAATCACAAGATAAAGAAACACTTAGTGTACTTAGAATGGTCAAAGGTGCTATTCAATTAGAAGAGATAAATAAAAAACATGAATTAACTGATGAAGAGACTATTGATGTTATTAGTAAACAAATTAAAACGAGAAAAGAATCAATAGTTGAATTTGAAAAAGCAAATAGACAAGATTTAATATCTCAAACAAATAAAGAATTAGAAATATTAAACAAATATATGCCTGAGCAATTAAGTGAAGAAGAAATCCTTAAAGTAATAGATGATGCTTTTAAAGAGGTTAATCCTACAAGTCAATCTGATATGGGTAAGTTAATGGCTTTTGTAACACCTAAATTAAAGGGTAAGGCAGATATGAGTTTTGTAAGTAGAAAAGTTAAGGAAAAATTATCAAACAAAAATTAGAGAACGTAAGTTCTTTTTTTTAGTCTTGACACGTAGGGGGGGGGGCGTGGTAGAATAGAAGTATAAGGATAGTGACGTATATGAAAAATGGATTTACTTTAGTAGAACTACTTGCAGTAATAGTAGTACTTGCAATAATCTCACTTATTGCTATTCCACAAGTATTACAATTAATAGAAAAGTCAAGAATAAAGTCAATAGAAATAAGTGTATCAGAATATATAAGAGCAGTAAATACATCAATTATGAATGAAGAAATGAATAATAATGTAAGTGATGGGCTATATATAATAAATGATAGTGGAAAAGTATTAAAACTAAACGATAAAAAAATAAATGTAGAATACAAAGGAAAAGGATTAGAAAGTGGAGGACTACTTGTAGAGAATAAAAAAGTAGTAAGAATAATAAAAGGAAAGATAGATAAATATTATTCAAAATTATTAGAAGATAATAGTGTAGAGTTATATAAAGATATAAAAGAAAATATGTTAGTAAATGGAGATACATTTAATACTAAAATAAAGACATTAGTTAACGATATAGATACACCTTCTACTTCGGAAGATAACACATTAAAAGAAGTAGAATTTTATGAAGATGGGTTATTACCAAAAGGATATACGAAAGAATCATTAGAAAGTTTAAAAAATATAGATGTATCACAAAAACAAGATGGAAGTGTAATAGCATATTATGATGGAGATAATACAGTATATATTTATAGTGAAGGTTATATATTAGGTAATGCTAGTTGCGCTCGTATGTTTAAACTTTTCAAAGGATTATTAAATATAAAATTTAACCTTTTTGATACAAGCAAAGTAACTACAATGTATGGTATGTTTTCAGGATGTTCCAGTTTAACAAGCATAAATATAAATGATTGGGATATAAGCAACTTAACAAGTTTATATGGAGTATTTGATGGCTGTTCAAGTTTAACGAGTTTAGATTTAAGTAATTGGGATACAAGTAGCGTAACCAATATGACTTATATGTTTGTTTATTGTAGTAATTTAAAAGAAATAAAATTTGGGAAGGGCTTTGACACATCAAGTGTAACAGGTATGTGGGGAATGTTTTTAGGTTGTTCAAGTTTAACAGAACTAGATTTAAGTAATTTTAGCACATCAAGTGTAGAAAATATGTATAGAATGTTTGAAGGTTGTAAGAATTTAAAAGAAATAAAATTTGGAAAAAGTTTTGATACATCAAAAGTAACAACTATGCAAAGTATGTTTTCAGGTTGTTCAAGTTTAACGAGTTTAGATTTAAGTAATTGGAATACAAGTAGCGTAACCAATATGACTTATATGTTTGTTTATTGTAGTAATTTAAAAGAAATAAAATTTGGGAAGGGCTTTGACACATCAAGTGTAACAGGTATGTGGGGAATGTTTTTAGGATGTTCAAGTTTAACGGAACTAGATTTAAGTAATTTTAGCACATCAAGTGTAGAAAATATGTATAGAATGTTTGAAGGATGTAAGAATTTAAAGGAATTAGATGTAAGTAATTTTGATACATCTAAAGTAACAACTATGAAAAGTATGTTTTCAGGTTGTTCTAGTTTAACAAAACTAGACTTAAGTAATTTTGACACATCAAGTGTAACAGATATGATATATATGTTTAATGGATGTACAAGTTTAAGTGAAATAAAAGTGTCAAGAGATAAATGGATAGTAAATGATGAAATTAAACAAGATGGTATGTTTAAGGATTGTGGGACTAATGAAGTTACATATATAGGTTAACAATAAAAAATATTAATAAATTTAAATTAGGGAAACCTAATTTTTTCTCTTGACATATAGGGGTGTGGAAAAATGGAAGTGTAATAATAGGGATGTATATGAAGAAGGGATTTACTTTAGTAAAACTATTTGCAGTACTACTAATACTAGCAATAATAATAGCATTAATATCTATTCCACAAATATTATACTTATAACACCAGCAAATTAACTAAGATATTGGTGTCTAAAGGTAAGTGGACTGGTAAATATGATGAATACTTATTCACCGGCGTATATGTTACAGATCATGTAACATATATTGATGATTTTTAAATTTTAATACAAATAGATGGCATTATTGCTATCTTTTTTTAGCCCTTTTGTAGATTTATTTTATCAATTGTGATAAAATTATGATGGTGATGGTATGAAGAAGACTATTGAAGACTTCGATTTAAGTGGTAAAAAAGTAATTATAAGAGTAGATTTTAATGTACCAATTAAAGATGGTAAAATACAAGATGATAATAGAATAATTGCAAGTTTAAAAACAATTAACTATGCAATAGATAAAGGCGCTAAAGTAATCTTAATGAGTCATTTGGGTAGAATAAAACTTGAAGAAGATAAAAATACTAATTCACTTAAAATAGTTGCTGATAGATTAAGTGAATTATTAAACAAAAAAGTTATATTTATAAATACTACAAGAGGTAATCTACTTGAAGATGCTATTAACAATCTAAATAGCAAAGATGTATTACTTATGGAAAATACTAGATTTGAAGATTTGAATGGTAAATTAGAATCTGGTAATGATAATGATTTAGGTAAATATTGGGCATCTTTAGGAGATATTTTTATAAACGATGCTTTTGCAACCGCACATAGAAGTCATGCTTCTAACGTTGGAATTGCATCAAATTTACCGAGTGGTATAGGCTTCTTAATACAAAATGAAATTGAAAATTTAAATAAAATTATAAATAATCCAAAAAGGCCTTTTGCAGTTATATTAGGGGGCGCTAAAGTTAAAGACAAAATAGGAGTTATTAAAAATTTAATAAATAAATGTGATTACATATTAATAGGAGGAGGAATGGCTTATACATTCCTAAAAACACTTGGATTTAATGTAGGTGCATCACTAATAGATGATGAATCAAAATCCTTTTGTCTTGATATGCTAAATAAATATAAGGATAAAATAATATTACCTGTAGATTCTATAGTATCAAAAGAATTAGATGGTGATATTACACTTAAAAATAATAATGAATTAGATAATGATGATATAGCTTTAGATATTGGAGATAAAACTATTGATAAATTTAAAGGAATATTAAATAATTGTAATACTATTATGTGGAATGGACCTTTAGGTTATTTTGAACTAGATAAGTATAGTAAAGGTACAAAAGAAATATTAGAATACTTAAGTAAAACTAATAAAGAAGTAATAATAGGTGGTGGGGATACTGCATCAGCAGCAATTAATTTTGGATATAAAGATTCTTTTACGCATATTTCAACAGGGGGAGGAGCATCTTTAGAACTATTAGAAGGTAAAGTATTACCTGGAATAGATGTAATAGATGAAAAATAATATGAAAAAGAAGTTAAATATAATAGTATTAATATTAATTACAGGTTTAGTGTTGTATTTTTCACTAAAGGATAATTTTAATGAGATAATAAATCAAATATTTACTATGAATTTGTGGTATTTATTATTAGCTTTTATATTTCTTTTCTTGTTTTGGATATTTAGAACTTATCCTATGTATAGTTTTTGTAAGAAAATAAAACCTAATTTTAAATTTTTATCTGCATTTCAATTAGTTTTAAGAACACAGTTTTTTAATGCTATAACGCCTTTTGCAACAGGTGGACAACCATATCAGATATACTTTTTAAAAAAAGTAGGGCTTGATTATGCTGAATCTACAAGTGTAGTACTTGAAAATTTTATTGTATATCAAATCGCATTAGTATTACTTGGATTAATAGCCTTGATAACTAATCATGCATTTCATATATTTAATAAAGTACACCTTTTACAGTACTTAATCACTTTAGGATTTATAATAAATACACTTATAATAGTTTTAATGTTTATAGTAGCCTTTTCAAAAAAAATAAATAAATTTTTGATAAAATGTGGAATAACTATTTTAACAAAACTTAAACTTGTAAAAGATAAAGAAAAAAAATTAAACGAGTGGTACCAAAATATAACTAAATTTAATGAAAGTGCAAAGTTGCTTTTAAAAGATAAATCTAATTTTATTTCTAATATTATATATAACTTTATCGCACTTGCTTGCCTTTATTTAATCCCACTTTTTGTATTGTATGCTATGGGAGATCATTATTCATTAAATCCAGGTATTACAATCGTTACAAGTGCTTACATTATGATTATAGGATCATTTGTACCAATACCAGGAGGTACAGGAGGACTTGAATTTGGATTTGTACAATTTTATGGACATTTTGTTACAGGAAGTGTATTAAAGGCTATGATGCTTGTATGGAGATTTATAACTTACTATTTTGGAATGATAGTAGGGGCACTTGCTCTTAATATTAAGAAGGTGAAATAATGAGAATAGGATTATTTACAGATACTTATCCTCCTTTTATAAACGGTGTATCTACAAGTATACAAATGCTTGAGAATGCCTTAAGAAAAAAAGGACATAAAGTATTTATAGTAACAGTTAATCCTGATGATATGAAATATCACTTTGAGGATAATGGTAGAATAATTAGAATACCAGGTATTCCAACAGGTATATATGATTATAGATTAACAACATTTTATCCAATAAAAGCAGTTAATAAAATAAAAGAATGGAATTTGGACATAATACATACCCATACAGAATTTGGTATAGGTACATTTGCAAGAGTGATAGGTAAGCAGTTTGATATACCTGTTGTTCATACATATCACACTATGTACGAAGATTATGTTCATTATATAACAAAAGGATATTTTGATAAATCAAGTAAAAAAATAGTTGAATATTTAACTAAATTTTATTGTGATAAAACTATTGAAGAATTGATAGTTCCAACTAAAAAAACTTATGATTTATTCAAAGAAAAATATAAATATGATAGAAATGTTCACATAATTCCAACAGGAATAGAAATAGAAAGATTTTATAAAGAGAAAATATCTAAAGAAAAACTAGATAAGAAAAAAGAGGAATTAGGAATAAAAAAGGGTGATATAATAACTCTTTTTGTAGGTAGAATAGCATCTGAAAAAAGTGTAGATTTTTTAATAGAAAATCAAGCAGTTTTAAATAAAAAATATAAAAATTCTAAACTTTTAATAGTAGGAGATGGGCCTGATTTAGAAAATTATAAAGAACTTGCAAAGAAACTTAAAATAGATAATAATGTAATATTTACAGGTAAAGTACCTTGGGTAGAAATACCTATATATTACAATATTGGAGATATATTTGTAACCGCTTCACATACTGAAACACAAGGATTAACAGTTATAGAAGCAATGGCATCATCTCTTGCTGTAGTCGCACTAGATGATGAAAGTTTTAGAAATGTTGTTATAGATTCACTAACAGGTTATCTATTTAAAAATAAAGAAGAATATATTGATAAAATGACTATACTGTTAGATAATAAAGAAAAGCGAGAAAATATGGGTAATCAAGGAAGAATAAATTCGGAGACATATTCTTCAAAATATTTTGCTGAAAGAGTATTATCTGTTTATAAACTTGCTTTAAAAGGTAGACCTTTAAAAAAAGATAAATCATTTATAGATAGAATGAAAAGTGCGATAAAAAAGGGATTTCATGGAGATTAAAAAATTAGATGGAGGGATTTAAAAATTTAATTAACATATTTAGATAATATTCGACAAATGTCGACGAAACTAGATAAAATAAACTCTAGATGCTTTATGTTGTATGTTGTATAATTATTATAGAAAAGGAAGATGATTATGGACAAGATAAAAGTTCTAATGATAGACGATAACGTACAGTTAATTGAAGCAGTAAAAGAGTATTTTAAAAGTAGTAAACAAATAGAAATTTCTTCTGTAGCAAACGATGGATTAGAAGGTATAGAAAAAATAGAAAAAGATATTTATGATGTAATTGTTTTAGACCTTATAATGCCTAATAAAGATGGAATGTTTGTATTAGAAGAAATGAAAAGAAGAAATATTAATAAAAAAGTTATAGTTGCGACTAGTTATAATACACAAGAAGTAATAAGAGAAGTATCTGAATATGGAGTTGATTATTATATATTAAAACCTTTCGATTTTGATGATTTAGAAAAGAGAATACTTGATTGTTGTAATAAAAAGAATATGAGTAGGAGCATAGATCTTCGTTATAATAATCTCCAAATATCAATCACTAAAATATTACACGAACTTGGAATACCATCTCATATAAAAGGATATCAATATATAAGAGATGGAGTAAGTTTATTATTTGAAAATCCAGATATGATAGGTGGTATAACAAAAGAATTATATCCTGAATTAGCATCTAAATTTGATACAACAGTATCTCGTGTTGAAAGAGCAATAAGACATGCTATAGAGGTTAGTTGGAATAGAGGTAATTGGGATTTAATGGAAGAAATATTTGGTAATAGTGTCGATATAGATAAAGCAAAGCCAACTAATTCTGAATTTATCGTAACTGTTGCTGATAAATTAAGGCTTGAATATCATGAAGTAAAATAATTGGAAAAAATTTCAAAAAAATTGTTGACATATGTAGAAATGTGTGCTACAATTAAATCAGTTTAGAGATGATATATGAAATAAATATATATACAATAAAAAATAATTAACTTGAAAAAAGTAATTATTAAAAAATAATATTTATATTCAATATCTTAAAATATTAAGTGAAAATATTATATAGGAATGAACTATATAAATTATTCGCTTAATATTATTGGAAATACGTGTGTAATTTCTACCAACTCTAAATGTTGCAATTGTAAGAAGAAAGAAAACTTCAAAGGTAGGGTGTTGCACTTTCCACTGATAATGGTTGGATGCAATTTTCCAAACTCGAAAGTAATGACTTTATCAGGGCCATTGCTTTTTTGTATATTTTTTAAATTATTATTTAAAACTAGTTATAATACCATTCAAAATAGTTTATTATTCATATTATAAATTAGATAGGAGGTATTTCATGTTTTTAAATAGAAATTGTGGTTGTGGTTGCCCTAGACAAATGGAAATGCCACAAGCTCAACCAATAATGGAACCAGTTATAACTAAATGTATAGAAAAGGAATTTCACCACGAGGTTAAACATTGTTGCCCTATACATACACACGTAATAAATAAACATATATATACACATACATATACTCCACAATATACTTGCGATGAAGAAGATGTAGTAATAAATAATGATTGCGGTGGATGTTCAGGTAACATGATGAACAATAATTTTTAAAAGTAGTTTTACTACTTTTTTTCTCTTGACATGTAGGGGGGGGGGGGGCGTGGTAGAATAGAAGTGTAAGGATAGGGATGTATATGAATAAAGCATTTACACTAGTAGAACTACTTGGAGTAATAATAATTATATCTTTACTTGCATTACTTACAAGCATGGCAGTAACAAAACTAGTAAAAGATTCAAAAGAAGAAATATCAAATGTACAAAAAGAATTAATAAAATCATCAGCAGAAATGTGGGGAGCAGATAATATAGATAGATTACCAGATATAGATGAATGTGCATATTTAAGTGTATTAGATTTAAAAAATGAAGGATTACTAGATGAT
>CANRAT010000055.1 GCA_947628685.1 uncultured Bacilli bacterium | reverse complement strand
GAAACAAATAGCAAAGCAAGGTTGGAGCACTGTTTTGCTTATTGTGAACCTGGTGAAGAACCTATAGTATTTAGTGGTGGTGGAACTGGTAGAATTGCATATAAGGCAAGTGGAACAAAAGGAAGATGGCACGATAAATTTTATATACCAGATGGAGAGGATAAAACACTAAGTGAATTAAGAGAAATAGATTACGTTAAGGAAGCATCATATTGGGGAGATGCTAAAGATCAGTTTGCTAAATGGTATTTAGATAAATTTGATAAATAAATTTAAAAAAGGTATTGTGTTTTTAAAAATTTTATGCTAGACTTAAATAGACGTTTTGCAAAGAATCTACAATTTATTAATCAACAGGAATACTACATATAAATATGTGGTTTTTTGCGTTATATAAAGAAAGGAGGATTTTGAATGATAAATTGTTGATTCTTTCATGAAAGGAGTTGATAAAATGTCATTCATCACTGTTAAACACATTAATAAAACTTTTAAAGTACCACTCAAAAATTCAGGTATACTTGGTACTTTAAAAAGCTTCTTTAAAAGAAAATATAGATATATAAAAGCAATAAATGATATATCGTTTTCTATTAAGAAGGGTGAAATAGTTGGTTATATTGGACCTAATGGAGCAGGAAAATCTACAACTATTAAAATACTATCAGGAATACTTATACCTGATAGCGGTACTGTCAAAGTAGATGGATTAATTCCATTAAAAGATAGAAAAAAATATGTTGGAAAAATAGGTGTAGTGTTTGGCCAAAGAAGTCAACTATGGTGGGATATACCAGCAATTGATTCATTTAATCTTTTAAAAGATATATATAAAATACCAAATGAAGAATATCAAAAAACATTAAATGAATTGATAGAACTTTTAAATTTAAAAAACATATTAAATATCCCAGTAAGACAATTAAGTCTAGGCAACAGAATGAAATGTGAAATAGCAGCATCCTTATTACACAAACCAAAAATACTATTTTTAGATGAACCTACTATCGGGCTTGATGCAGTAAGTAAAAAAATAGTTAGAGAATTTATCAAAAAAATAAATAAACAAAACAAAGTAACAGTTATTTTAACGACACACGATATGGCAGATATAGAGGCTCTTGCAAAAAGAATAATTCTAATAGGCAAAGGTAGTATATTATACGATGGAAAATTATCAAGTTTAAAAAAGAAATATGATTACTTAAGAAAAATTAAAGTTGTAACAAAAGATAAAATAACTCTAAATAAAGATTATATAGTAAAAGAAGAAAAATTAGATGATGGAATAAATTTTACAGTAGACATAAGAAAAATAGAAATAAATGAGTTTATAAAACTATTATCCTCTAAAATATCTATAATAGATATAGACATAGATAGTGGGAATATAGATGAATTAATAGTTAAATTATATGAGGATTTTAAAATATGAAATCATATTTGTCTTATTTTAAATTAAAATTTATAAATGGTCTTCAGTATAGAGCGCAGGCAATAGCTGGAATTATAACTCAATTTTTCTTTGGATTTGTATTTATTTCTGTTTATGTAGCCTTCTATGAATCAGGTAGTTCTAATACACCTATGGAGTTAAATGAACTAGTAAGTTATATATGGTTATCACAAAGTCTATTTTCTTTAATATATCTTTGGTATAAAGATAAAGAAATTATAAATATGATTAAAAATGGAAATATAGCATACGAACTTTTAAGACCACAAGATTTATATCTTATGTGGTGTCATAAAATACTTGGAGACAGATTATCTAAAGTAGTTCTTAGATTTTTACCCGTTATAGTAGTTGCTATTATACTTCCTAAACCTTATAACTTAACTTTAACTTATAATTTGTTAATTATTATCTTATTTATTATTGCTATTTCTTTATCAAGTATTTTAATGACTTTGTTAGTCGTTTTATATCACGTTTTATGCTTATTTACTTTAGATGAAAAAGGCGTAATAAACATATTTATGGTAACAGCTGATATATTATCTGGTCTTACAATTCCAATACCTTTTTTTCCAAAGTTTATGCAAAATATATCAAATATACTTCCATTTAGATATATAAGTGATTTTCCTTTTAGACTTTATACTGGGAATATTAGTATAAATGAAGGATTAGTAAGCATGTTAATGCAAATAATATGGATAATAATATTATTTGTTATAGGTAAATTACTTATGAATAAAGCATTAAAGAAAGCAGTAATACAAGGAGGTTAAAATGAGTTTATATTTTAAATATTTTAAAGTGCATTTAAAATGTGAATTAGAATACAAAATGTCGTTTATAATGTCTTTTATATCCCAGTTTTTTGTATTCTTTGGGTATTATTTTACAATAATATGTTTATTTGATAAATTTTCTAATATAAGAGGATTTACTTTATATGAAGTACTTCTTACATTCGGAATAATACAATTTGGAGTATCATTTTGTGAGACATTTTTTAGAGGAATAGATACTTTTGATGATTTAATAGTTGAAGGTACTTTTGATAGATTACTTTTAAGACCGAGAAGTATAATTCTTCAAGCATTTTGTGATAAGTTAAGTGTCATTAGAATATCTAGAGTACTTCAAGCAATAATAGTTTTAATAATTGCTTTAATAAATATAGATGTAAATTGGAATATAGAAAAAGTAATAACTTTAATATTCATGCTTTTAAGTTCTATATTTATATTTCTTGGAATGTTTATTCTTGCAGCCTCTTATTGTTTTTATACCGTGAAAGGATTAGAAATAAGGAATGTATTAACTGATGGTTCGAAGCACATGGCACAGTATCCAATTGGAATATTTAAAAAAGGATTTGTTATGTTTTTTACATTTATAATTCCTTTTGGATTTGTAAATTATTATCCTTTATTATTTTTAATAGGAAAAGAGATTAATAAATTACTTATCATTTCTCCATTAATAACTATTATTTATTTAATACCATCAATAATAATATTTTATATAGGAATGAAAAGATATACTAGTGTAGGGAGTTAGTAGTATGAATATTAAAATACTATAAGGATATGAATTAAATGAATGATTTTAAGTTAGTACCACTCAAAAAATGTATAAATAAATCTGTTTATCTTATGTATCAAGATATATCTAAAAAAGAATTAGGATCTATAAATATTTTAAATGGAGTAAGTTTTGAAGAATTTAAAAAAATATGTGAAAACTATATAAAAGAAGAAAAAATAATTAATAAAGAATTAAATACCACAACTAATAGATACATTTTATTTAAAAAAAATATTCCCATAGGAGAAGTAGGAATAAGGACAACTTTAAATGATTATTGGATAAATTTTGGAAGTCAAATATTTTATAAAATAAGAATGTCTAAAAGGGGATTAGGATATGGAAATAAAATACTTGCTTTAGCTCTTGATGAAGCTAGTATCTTAGGTTTTGATAAAGTTAGAATAAATGCAAGTGATGACAATATTAAATCTATAAAAATTATTTTAAAAAATGGTGGTAAAAAAGATATTCTAAATTATAAAACAAAAGATGGAACAAGTACAAGTTATATAATAAAGTTAAAAGATAAGAGTTAGTTCTTATCTTTTTCTAAATCATATAAATGTATATTAAGTTCTTCTAAATGTTTATATATAGTTTCAACAGGAATACCTAGTATGTTATAATAGCTACCATTTATTTTTTCTATAAAGTTAGATATAACAGTTTCAATTACAAAACCTGATACATACATTTTATCTGGCTCATTTTCTACATAATATTCAATATCTTTATCACTTAAATTTCTAAGTGTTACTTTTGTTTTTGCAGTATCTTTAATAATTTCATTAGTATCTTTATTAATCATGGCAATACCAGTTATAACAGATGTAGTATTGTTTGAACAAAGTCTTAAAAACTTTCTTACTTCACCTAAATCTTTTGGCTTCTCTAAAATTTTTCCATCTACATAAACAATAGTATCAAGCCCAAGTATAATACCATTATCAACTTTATTTAAAACACTCATAGCTTTACCTAAAGCTATATCTTCTACATATTTATATACATCATTAAAGTTAGATGAAATCTCTTCAAAATCACTTTCTATAAGAAAATGATTTAATTTTGCCTTATTCATAATATCACTTTTAAATTTTGATGTACTTGCTAAAGTTAATTTCATTTATATCACCAAAATAATTATATATTAAATTTATTTTTAAATCAAATAAATGATTTATAATTTCTTTCATTTACTAATAATATTATACGTGATATAATTTAATTAAATATTTTAAATTAAAAATTAAGTTATTCAAAAAATTAGAATAACTGATGAAATTGGAAATAATCTTCATAAAGGGATGATAGTATGCAAATAAAAAATCTATCTATGTCATTTGGAATGCAGGAATTATTTAAAGATGTTAATCTGTACATAAAAGAAAATGAAAAAGTTGGTATAGTTGGAGTTAATGGTAGTGGTAAATCTACATTTTTAAAAATTATTTTAGGTGATATTGCTCCAACACAAGGTAAAATAACTTTTGAAAGTAAAAAGAGAATAGGTTTTCTACCACAAATAATAACAGATGAAATTGAAGATGCTGATATAACTGTAATGGAATTTTTAATGCAAGCTCGTCCAATAGATGAACTTAATAAAAAGTTAGAATCACTTTATTTAGAATTATCAAATACAAAAGATTTAAAAAAGTTAAATTTAATATATAAAAAAATTAACAAAGTTCACTATGAATTGGAATATTTTGATTCCTATAATGCAGAAAGTACACTTTTAAAGATAATAGATGGAATGAATATTTCATCATCTCTTTTAGATAGTAAAATTAAAAACATTTCTGGTGGTCAAAAATCTAAAGTTGCATTTGCTAGACTTTTATATTCAAATCCAGAGATTCTACTTTTAGATGAACCTACTAATCATCTTGATAATAATACTAAAGATTATGTTACAAATTATATAAAAAATTATAAAGGTAGTGTTTTTGTAATTTCACACGATACTTCATTTCTAAATGAGATAACAACTAAAATATTGTTTCTAGATAAAAGGAAAAAAACTTTTGAAATGTATGATGGCAATTACGATAATTTTTTACGTTTAAAAAAGATAAAAGAAGAAATTTTAATAAGACAAGCTAAAATAGAACAAAAAGAAGAAGATAAACTAAGAGCAATCATAGATAAGTATTCAAATTCATCTGGAAAAAGAAAGAAAATGGCTCAAGATAGAGAAAAGAAATTGGATAAATTACTAAAAAATAAAATAGATATCGCACCTAATTTAAAAGATGCTAAAATTAATATAAATATGAATAAAGAAGGTAATAAAATTCCATTAAGAGTAAATAATTTATGTTTTAAATATAATAAAAACGAAACCAAAAATATAATAGATAATTTGAGTTTTGAATTATCAAAAGGTGAAAAATTTTTAATAGTAGGAGAAAATGGAGTTGGTAAATCAACTTTACTTAAATTAATAATAGGATATTTAAAACCTGATTTAGGAAGTATAGAAATTGGTAATAAAATGGATATTGGATACTATGCTCAAGAACACGAATTATTATATGAAGATAAAACTATTTTAGAAAATTTTTCTGATTTAAATATAGGTGAAAAAGATTTAAGAAATACACTTGGAAGATTCTTATTTTATGGAGATGATGTATTTAAAAAAATATCAGTATTATCTCCTGGAGAAAGAAGTCGTGTCGCACTTGCTAAATTATCTTTAATAGGCTCTAATTTTTTAATACTTGATGAGCCAACTAATCATTTAGATACTAAAACTCAAAGCATAATAGCTAATACATTTAAAAATTTCAAGGGAACTATGTTAGTAGTATCTCACAATTTAGAATTTGTAGATAATTTAAAAATAGATAGAATTTTGATGTTGCCAAGTGGAAAAATAGTTTATTATGATAAAAGTATAGTAGAACATTTTGAAATTTTAAATTCAAAAAATTAAGGAGGTAATATGCCACATTATAACTCATTTGATAGTTTTAAAACTAAAAAAAGTATAGATAAGAAAAATAGTGCAAAGAAAAAAACTATAAAAAATATTGATGAGTTTATAGTTAATAGTTCAACTGATTATGGAATTGTTATAGAAGTAAGATATAATGATGCTTATATCTTATATAAAGATAATTTAGTTATAGCTAAAATAAGAAAAGATTTAAATATAGTTTGCAATCAGGTTGTTTTTCCAGGTGATAAAGTTGTTTTAGAAAAACAAAATGATAAATATGTAATAACAAATTTAGTAAAAAGAACATCTTTATTATCAAGAATAAAAAAGGATATGACAAGATTGGATGATGTTGGACTAACTAAAAATATCGCAGCTAATGTTGATATTGCAGTCATTGTTGTTGCAGCAAAAAATCCACCATTACATCCAAAGTTTATAGATAGATATTTAATGGTATTGCAAAATAATAATATACCTGTTTTAATATGTTTAAATAAATGTGATTTAAAAACAGATGAAGATAATATTTTAGATATTTATAGAAAAATAAAAATACCTGTAGTTGAAACTTCTACTTATGATAACATTGGTATAGAAACTTTAAAAGAATATATTAAAAATAAACAAGCTATATTTGTTGGAAATAGTGGCGTTGGTAAATCTTCATTGATAAATGCAATTATGGAAAATAATGAAATTAAAACGGGATGTTTAAGTAATAAAAGTAATAGGGGAAAGCATACGACTACAACTTCTAAATATTATATTTGGGATAAAAATTCATCAATAATAGATACACCAGGTATAAGAAGCTTGGATGTATCATCATTTAGCGTTAAAGAAATAGAAAATTATTTTAAAGAATTTAAAAATATAGATGAAAAATGTAAATACAAAGATTGTCTTCATTATAAAGAGAAAAATATAGATTGTGCTATTAAAAGGAAAGTAGAAGAGGGACTAATAAATAAAGATAGATATGAAAGCTATATTAGGATAATTGATAGTTTAATTAAGTAATGAGGTTATTATATGAAAGATAATGATGTTTTAAAAAAACTTGAAAATAAAAAGAATAAAAATCTTTTAATATTTATAGATAGTGATGAAACGTTAAAAAGAAGCGATGGGACGATTTCTAAAAGGACAAAAAAATCAATTTTAGAAAATAAAAAGATTGGAAATAAGATAATTATATCAACAGCTCGTCCAAGATATCAAACTTTAGATGTAAAAAAAGAGGTTAAAGCAGATGATATAATTATCTCATCTAATGGAGCAGAAATTTATGATAGTAAAAATAAAGAAGTTATTTCAAGTTTCTTTATAGATAGTACTGAAGTTATTAAATTAGTAGATTATGCTTATCAAATGAATGTTAGACTGATATTAACAGTAGATAATTTTGAATATGTCACTAAGGATATTAGAAATAAAAAACAAATATTGTTAGATAAAAATAACTATAAAAAAGAATTAACAGATTTTAAAATTAAACAATGTATGTTTATAGATGCAAGTGATAAAATAAATAAATTAGAAAATATAATATCTAAAAATAAAAAACTTAATATAGTAGATGAAATAAGTGATGAAAATTCTTATTATGAAAAATGGTTCAGTGTAGCTAGTGTTAATTGTTCTAAAGGAAGTTCCTTAAAAATTTTAGCTAATTATTTAAAAGTGCCAATAGAAAATACAATAGCTATTGGAAACGATAAAAATGATATTTCTATGTTTTTAGAAGCAGGATTTAGTGTTGCAGTTTCAAATGCAACAATAGATATAAAAGATAAAGTAGATTTTGTAACACTTTCAAATGATGAAGACGGTGTTGCAGTTTTTCTTGAAAAATTGTTGTATAAACAGTAATATTAAAAATAAGAATATGTTTTAATATATATATGGAGATGATAAAATGAAAAAAATTATAACAAATGTTAACAATCTAAAAGACGAAGATATTACAGATTTAGTTAGAAAAGTAAAAATATTATTAATTAATTCTAAAAATGAAATATTACTTGGATATTCACATAATGAATATCAATTTCTAGGTGGAACTCAAGAATTAAACGAAAAACTAATTCAAACAGTGAATAGAGAAATAGAAGAAGAAACAGGAATGAAATTAAATTTATCAAATTTAGATCCATTTTCATGTGCAATTGGATATTACAAAGATTGGCCAGAAAAAAATCGTAATAAAAAAATTGAAATATATTATTATGAAGTTAAAACAGATGAAAAACCAAATTTAAATAACTTAAAGTTAACTGAAAATGAGAAAAAAGGGAATTTTGAATTAAGATATATCCCATTATCAAATGTGGAAGATGAACTTAAAAAAAATGCTAAAAAATATGGAGATGAACATGGAATTGCAAAAGAAATGCTAAATTTATTTAGTATATATAAGGAAATGTCAAAAGATTTAAATTTTTAATAGGTGATTTTATAAAAAATTATTATAATTTCAGTGTTTTTTAAAAAAATTGTAAAAATTTAGTTGAATGAAAAGTAAATGTCATATTAACTAAAAAAGATAACAAATGTAAAAGAAAATGGGAGAAAAAATAAAAAAAAGCTTCCATTTTTTTCGCTTTTTTGGTAATATATTAGTGAAATTTAGTTAT
>CANRAT010000054.1 GCA_947628685.1 uncultured Bacilli bacterium | reverse complement strand
CGTCGATACCTACGCGTATAAGGGACTTTCACCCTCTAGCTAAATGTCATGCACGACACACTTTTAAAACTCGAACTACAAAAGTCCGAGTTTAGTATCAATCTGGTGCGAATAACATAGTAATCTACAACTTTTCACCTAATCAACGATTTTAATATATAAAAATCAATATCTACTTAACATTTTATCACAATCATTCAAAATTGTTTTAATTTTTTAATTAAGTTATGATATAATATATAACTATTAGGGAGGAAGCCATGGAAAAATTAGATAAAGAAATGCAAATGATAGCAATTAAAAAAGTTTTAGAAGAAATGCAAAAAGCTGAAGAATATGTAAAAAGTTGGAATGCTAGTTGGTATGAAGAATTACTAGATGCACATTGTTTAACATTACATTATGGAATTGGTGAGGCTGATGTACGAGATATGGAAGATAAATATCGATTAAGATATATATTAGCAAATGCTTTTTATTCTGGAGAAAGTATTGGGATACCTCTTTTGAAAGAAATCTTAGTAGAAAATAATTCAAACACAGGAGAAAAAAGCATAAATTTTGAATGTGAATTTGGAAGAATTGATTGGCATGCAATGATATCTCATAAATCAAAAAGATACTTTTCTTTCAATAACAATGGACAAATTAATTTTTCAAAAGAAGTAAAAAAAAGAATAACACCACAAAATCCTAGACAAATATATTATAACACAACTTTTAATGTTTTATCAAATGATTTTAGTATAGATATTACACTCTTTAAATTAACTCAAGATTGGAGAAAAGAACTCATGTCTGATCATATTTCAATTGCTTTAAATGGAAATATTTTAACAAAAAGATTTAATGATATAGAAATTATTGAAGACTTAAATACTGGCATGAAGTTAGTAAGAATAATAAAAGAATATGATAAACGAAATAGACAAAATAATGCTTCAATCGCTTTTGAAGCTGCTCTAAATCCTGATGATAGTTTAGAAATGGGTGCAATTGCAATTAACACCCATAAAGGTAACGGAAAAATAAATGGTACTTATAGATTTGATGTAAGTAGAAAAAAAGGAATTCGTGCTAATTTCTATTCTAGAAAAGGCGTTAAAGTTGATTTAACAACAAATCATATGTTATTAAGAACTGCAAATAATTTGTTATTACCAGCATCTAATAATCAAAATAGTAGTGATATAATTGTCTCTAATTTCGCGAGTTCTACACAAAATGCTATTATAAAAAATTTAAGTCAAAGAGTTATTAGTTTTGATTCTTCTGATTTTAACATGGAAACTGTAAAACAAACTGAAGCAATGGTAATAAGAATGTTAAAAACTATAAAAGGAGAATTACCTTTATCTGGTTTAGTTGAACGAATTGAAAATTGTTTAGACTTAATTAATAAACGACACAATTTGAAAATAAATGGTACTTCTAAGGTACTAAAACTTGAAGTTAAAAATTAGTATTTTAAATAGAGATTTTAAGCATTATCGGTAAAAGAGAGTATAAAAATTTCTGTGTAAAATCTATCTACTCTTTACATTATAAAATTTGATTATATTATAAATATTATTTTTTAGGTGTAAATCTCCACACTTATTCTACACTAATTAGTATTTTTTTAAATACTAATTATATTTTTAACAAAACTATTATTTTACACATACATATTGGCTTGACAATATGCAAGTGTTTTTTATAAATTGTCATAAATTTTTATAAAAATGTTGTATCAAGCACAAATGTTTGGTATAATTATTTTAGGAACATTTAATAGTTGGGTGATTGCTAAACTTCGTAAAGAAGGGAGGCGATAGTATGAATAAGAAAGATTTTTTAATTCTATCTTTAATCATTCTTATCTTCCTATTAATATTATTACTATTTATAGTTTTAATATAAAAGAAAATCACCTAACTCAAACAGTTTGAATTAGGTGAAACCAATCTTTTGGCAACACTCAACACTGAAATATTGAATGTTCCTTTTTTATTTTATGCAAATTCTCTTGCTAAATACATAATAACATAAAAATGACTTTTTTACAAGTCATTTTCAATAGTAATAAATTTCTAATAATATCTTCCTCGTGTATAGTATTTATGAGAAAATAAACCATAATTTTAAATATTTTTATATACTTTTATCGTCTATTAAATGAGAAACTTATAAATGAATCATCGCTACTAGAGTAATCAGTACCTATACACCAATTACCAACCTTAATACAATAACCATAATCAATGTCTTTTCTTTGTAATACTTGCATGATAGAAAAGACATCATTTGACGAAGTAAATATTGACCTCATCAATGATAATTTAGTTATAATTGCATTAATAAAATCTTCATCTTTACTATATACAAATACATTTAAATACTTTAATTGATCTTTTTTTGTATCAAACGTTTCATAGTAATATAAACTATTTGTTCCTTTAGTTATTTTACCATTTATTTCAATTTCATCATTTTTATATTCAATTTCATCAATGTAAGGATAATTCTTGTCATTTATATCAATAGTAAATGAAGTAAAATTCAATGTATGTTCTTTATATATGTCTGCAAAGTGATATTTCAATGTTTCTACATCAATTTTACCAGTTGTTAATTTTGGTATCTCTATTTCATTAAACTCTACATCTTCAATTTCTATTTTATAAGTATCATCTATGTCATAGACAATGCATTCTAAGTCTATGGTATCTTTTGGTTTCAATAATTCATAACAATACTTTTTTTCAATTAAAGAGCCACTTTTAACTTTAAAAGTTATAGTTAAATCATAAGCCTTATCAGTCAAATTTTTCATTCTACCTTTGATATAATTATCTTCATACTTTAAAGAAGATATTTGCACACTTTTTTTCCAACCTTTTGAGCACCCACACAAACATAATACCATTATAGGAATTATAAATAAAATCTTAATGCTTTTTTTCATAATCAAATCTCCTAAATGTCTTATATCATTGCTATTGAATTGTAATATACTTTGCATTAAATGATGGAATTGTAATGCTATTGCCTAGGACAGCAGTATATGTAACTGTGCCGTCCATAGTTCCCCACATTTTTAAGACATCATCTTCTATAATGCTTGTACTTCCATAGTAATAAACATATATTGTGTTTTTACAAAAGTATCCAGAGATATAATTATATTTTTCACAATCTACCCCAACTCTATATTGGCTAGAACTAACTTTTTGTTGAACCACACCAAACCAATATGTCTTTTTGTCTTTATAATCCTCAGGATTTCTTAAGACATCTTTATAGCCATAAGACTTACAAGATTTTTTATATACATTTTCATCAATAGCATTTAAACGATTTCCCCAAGTAGTTTTATAATCGTTATAAAAGTCATCATTTAATTCCTTAATTTGTTTCTTTACATCTTCATAATCAGTTTCATTTAATGATTTTTCAACTTCTGCTATTGTAGAACTAATATTATTAGCAATCTCTTTTTTCTTATTTATTATCTCATCATATTTATTTTGCACCAATAATAACTGGTCTTCAACTTCAGTATATTTTTTATATGGTGCTAAACCATCTAAATATTCTTCACAATCTTTTCCTTTGCAACTTTCCATTTCAGAAATATATTCAACTATAAGTTCTTTAAATTTATCTACCATTTGAGTATGCAAATCATCAAGTTGATTTCCTAATTCATCAATTTTACCTTGCCAATATGAACTAACTTCATCTATATTTGATTCTTTTGCATCATTTACATTGTATTTTCTTAATATATCAATTATTTTTGGTTTAAGTTCATCATATCTATTTTCATAATATTTATTTATACTTATCAAATATATTCCACTTGTAAATATAAGATTCTTTTCGTTATCAAATATTTCTTTTACATCATCTACTTCTTCAAGTAATGTACCGTCTATCTTTTCGTGTAGCATTGTGTACATATTTTCAAAATACTTTGCTTTTTGACTTGCCTCGTCGCTTGAATTGTATTTTGAAACTGCAAATGCAACATTTTCACCTTCAACAGATCCTACTTCATCAATATAACCAAGTACGGATTCAATATAAGAATACTCATCTTCTTTATCTGCATCTTCTTTAACTAAAGTAACATTTTCAAAAGATTTAGAAATTTGCTTTGCTATCTTATAAGTATCACTAGATTTATCTCTTATAATAAAGAAATAAACTAGCAAAGTACAAACTAAAGTTGCTAAAACGATTGATGAAATAATAATTATTTTTCCCTTGACATTTTTCTTTGGCTGCGAATTTTTAACTTCTTTTTTTTCTTCCATACAACAACACTCTCTCTACTTAATACTATTATATCACGATTTTTACAAAAATACATATATCTTTTTTCACCGAACAAGTGAAGTGTATTTCAATCGATAAATGAAAAAATATTATTAGTGAAAAAAGATTAATGATATGCATAAAAAAATTTTTTTAATATTATCTTTTATTCTAATTACTCATAGCCATACTTTTTACTTTAGAATTTAGTAACCTATGATAAAAGAAAATCACCTAACTCAGCAATGATTTAGGTGATGCACATTATATGGCAACACTCAACATGCGATATTGAATGTTCCTTTTTTATTTTATGCAAGTATCATGCACAAATACATAATAACATAAAAATGACTTTTTTACAAGTCGTTTTTTATCTTTTACTCGGATTTCCAAGTTTGATATTCATATGGTGCAAGAAAGGAGACTCGAACTCCCACGACTAATAGCCACTACCCCCTCAAAGTAGCGCGTCTACCAATTCCGCCATTCTTGCAATTAATGGTGCTGAAAATAGGACTTGAACCTACGACCTGCTCTTTACGAGGGAGCTGCTCTACCAACTGAGCTATTTCAGCATGAAGATTAATTTTGTTAATCTTTATTGTAATTAATATATTTGAGATATAAATTATATGCGTTATTAACTACATCATCCAAAGTCTTGTATAAATCTTTAAAAGCATTTAAACATACTTTATTATACAATTCTTTATTGTTAAATATATCTATTATTCTATTTGAATATGAATCTATAGAATTAGAAGATAAAAATCCATTTACATTATCAGTTACTGTACTTGAAGTTACAGAGCCTTGTATAAATAGTGTTGGAGTTTTTTGACTTGCAGATTCTATTTGTACAATTGATGATGCATCATATAAAGATGGAAACAAAAATAAATCTGCTCTAGAATAATAATATACTAACTCACTTCTATCTGTTATTTTACCACACATAATTATCTTATCTTCCATACCACATTTAACTATGTAATTTTTTAATTTATTGTAATCTTGTCCATCACCAACAAATAGCATCTTAAAATTAAAATTTGGTCGCTTTTCCTTTAAAAGTTTTAAAGCATCAACAATAAATAATATATTTTTTAAAATATTTATACGTCCTACAAAAAGAAATACTTTTTCATTTGGCTTTATATTATATTTGCTATTTATATATTTGTGTGCTTTTGCCTCATTAGAAACAGGAAGCATTTCAGTTGCATTATCCATTACAAGTGGTAATTTTTTATATTTATAATCTTCGTAAAATAAAGTGGCAACACCCCTATTTACTGCCCAACAATAATCACATTTATTAAATATTTTTATTAATACATTATTAAGTTTTGTAGATATAAACTCCGATTTAACTGCCCTTTTAAAATCTTGTTTAAACTGGCTGTGCATTGTTGCAACACAAGGAATATTATGTTTTTTAGCATACTTTATACCTTGAAGTCCTATTGTAAATGGTGAATGTATATGAACTATATCCAAATTATATTTGTCTAACTTTGATTTGAACTTTTTATCAAATATAGGAAGTGAAAGCGAATAATCAAGAAATGGCACTTTTATTGATGAACATCTAACTACTTTATAAGGTAATTTAGGGTCATCAAATTCAATATTATATGATGGAGCAAATACAACAACATCAGCATATTTTGACAATATTCTTGCATAATTATCAACTACCATTACAACTCCATCCATCGTAGGATAAAAAGCATCATTAAATAGTCCTATAGTTATTTTTTTATTCTTATTTGAATTATGCATGAAATCCCTCTATATAAAAGGTAAAACCTAAATAAACTTGGTTACCCCAGTAAGATTCGAACTTACGCATGGTGGAGTCAGAGTCCACTGCCTTACCGCTTGGCTATGGGGCAATATCAATAATTAAATTATACTATTTATAAGTAAATAATTCAATACTTTTTTAATCATTAATGTAATTTGACAATTATATATTTTTATGTTTTAATATCAAATATGGACGGGATATTATGGATAATATTGAAGTATTCACTGAAGATTTAAGAAATGAATTAGTTGATTATAAAGATGAACTAACAAAGAAATATGAACATGATGTGGATATATTAGGTGATAATATTTCTTTTGAGGATGAAGTATATATTAAACTTTATAAAGATATTTTATCTAGTAGATATAAAAATATTTTAAATCTAATAATATTAAATGATACATATGAATTTGCTAAAACTGAAAAAATAAAAGATGAGTTTTTAGATGAAAATGAACTTGAAGCATTATCTTTTATTGAAACTAAAGAATTAAATGACATATTTAAAAAATTAGAAAAATGCGATGACTTTCTAATCACAGTTTTAACGCTTTTCTTTGCATATCACGCATCTTTTATTAAAGAACAAAGAGATGAAAATAGAAAAATACTAGAATCGATTAACGATACTACATTACATAAATTTTTAATATTTATGTTTGATTCATTGCAATATGAATATAGAAAAAGAAGGAATTAAGAATTTCCTTCTTTTAATTTATCAAGTCTATTTTTAATTCTATCAATTCCAAATAATTCCATAATTTCATATAAATCTGGTGTCATTGACTTACTTGTTAGAGCTACTCTCAAAACATTTGATATATCTGCAACATTACCTTTAAAAGCACTAGGATTATTTTTATATTCTTTCATATTTGATGCATAGCCTAATTTTTCACACATAAGTTTGATATTATTAAACCAATTATCTTTATTTGATAAATCTATATATTCATTAATATAAGTATCAAGTATTTTATTTATTTCTTCTTTATCAGTTATATTTTTCCATTCATAAGTTTTTTCTTTACTGTAAAATATATCATCATACATATACCATATTAAATTTTCTATATCTGAATATTTACTAATATCTTTTCTAGGTTTTTCTTGAACTCTTTCTATATTTATTATATTTTTATAATATTCAGGATCTTTTTCTATTATGTTTTTTAAAGACTCACTATATGTACTTGCCCAATTTAAAGATTCCTTATATAATTCATCTTTAGTCATCTTAGATATAATATTTTTAGATATATCATCAAGTTTCATAAGGTCATATAAAGCACCACTTGTTGACATTTTATCTGCACTAAATGTAAAATCAGTAAATTTTTTATCAGGATTATCTCTATGCCACTCCTCATAATTAGAATTAATTATGGTCATTAAAGACTCTATTACTGCAAGGCTTGGATAACCTAACTCCTCATAATAACTCATTCTTGCTTCAGGATCTTTTCTTTTACTTATCTTCCTTAAAGATTCTCCTTCTTTTTTCATAATGAGTGGTGTATGTATATATTTTGGGGCTTCAAATCCAAAAGCAGCAAACATTTCTATATGTTTAGGCACACTAGATAGCCACTCTTCTCCTCTTACAACATGAGTTGTATGCATCAAATGATCATCAACCACATGTGCGAAGTGATAAGTTGGAAGCATATTTTCACTTTTCATTATAACTTCATCTATATCATTTTCATTTAAATAAAGTTTACCTTGTCTTAAATCATCAAACAGAAACTTATTATCAAAGTTTCCATTACTTCTAAACCTTATTACATATTTTTCACCATTTTTAATTTTTTCCATTGCTTCATCAACTGATAATCTTGCACATCTTGCAAATCTGCCGTGATAACCTGTTCTAATTTTCATAGTCTCTTGATTTTCTCGCATTAAATCTAATTCTTCTTTATCGCAAAAGCAAGGATATGCACGTCCTATTTCTATTAAATGTTTTATAAATGCATGATATATTTCTTTTCTTTCGCTTTGAATATAAGGGCCGTAATTACCAACAGTTTTACCATCAAATTCGTATTCATCAGGTGTGAGTCCATAATGATTCAATACATGCATTATAAGTTCTTCTGCACCCTCTACTTCTCTTGCCTTATCTGTATCTTCATTTCTTAAGTAAAAAACTCCATTTGAATTTTTGGCTATATTATAATCTATTAATGCTTGAAAAAGCCCACCTAGATGCATAAATCCTGTTGGAGATGGCGCAAATCTTGATACGATCGCACCTTCAGGTAAATCTCTTTTAGGATACTCTTTTTCATAATCTTCTATTGTTTTTGTTATGTTTGGAAATATCAAATTTGCCAAATCTTTATTTGTCATAAAATCACCTTTTCTAAATGATTATAGCAAAATTTATATATTTTGTAAATCACTTTTTATTTCTTTTATAGTTAAACATATATTGTATGGCAACACCGCTATAATCACTATATGTATCGCCTGTAAATTTTCTTATGTTTTCTACCCCTTCAATATTGTAATCTTCTTCCATAAACTTTTTAACCCATGTATCAACTGGATAAACATCTAATTTTTGATATGCGAATAAAAGTAT
>CANRAT010000053.1 GCA_947628685.1 uncultured Bacilli bacterium | reverse complement strand
ATAAGAGCAGTAGAAGAAGCACTCTATACAAAAAATATAGATGAAGAATTTAATCCAAGTATTTGTACAATTGAAAGTGATGGAAACTTATTATGTATACAAAATAGCAAAATAGAAAATTTAAAAGTTGAAGTAAATGGAATAAGACCATGTGGGGGAGCAATAGTTTTAAATAGTTTGGAAGTAACGGACGAAACAATAAGTTTTACTTGTGATTCTCCATCATTTGCAAAAGATGATTGGCTAACAATAATAGCAAATATAAGATTAGGAAAAGATGTATATAAAGTAGGAGAAGAAAAAGAAATAGTATTAAATGGAGAAGAATTTAACAATCAGTCATTTACAGTAAGATTAGCGAATGTTTCTAATAATAAAGAAGATGGTTGTGGAGGAGAAGATTTTTCTGAAACTGCATGTGGTTTTGTAGTAGAGTTTGTGGATATAATTACGAAATATAATATAAATTCGAGTAATACAAATATTGTTGCATGGTCGGCAAGTGAAATGAGAAAATACCTAAATGTAATTGAAAATGAAGAAGATAGTGGAACAATATTCAAAGCATTACCAGAAAAATTGCAGAAAGTTATAATACCAACAAAAGTAATATCAGGAAAAGTGAGTTCTGATAAAGAAGACTTTGAATCAGAAGATAAATTATACTTATTATCGACGAAAGAAATATATGTTACTGCAGCGACCCATGATCCAATAACAAAAACAAGACAACTAGATTATTATAAAGAACAAAAAGTAACATGGGATGAATTCAAAACTCCTGCTGTTAAATATTATAATGATGAAGCAACTCAATGGTGGCTGCGCTCGGCTCCTGGTAAGACTTGCCCTCGTGTGACTGCTAGTGGTGGTTTGGATGCTAGTTACCTTTATTTTATTTATGGGGTAGCCCCTGCATTTAGAATAGGCTAAACCAATTATATATAAAATAAAAAATAGAGTTATCTATTTTTTGTTTTCATATAAACATCAATAATATAATTTGAAGACACATCATGACTCCATTATGTATAAAGTGTAGTGACATAGGAACACATTTAGTATAAATATATGCAAATATAAATCCAGGTATACTATAAGGTATTATAAATAGTAAATCTGTAATATTAGTAAATGTATTAATTATGATGTAAAAAAATTTTAATCATGACTACATCGATATTTAATTTGTGTATTTATTTTATTTGAAAAGTGCTTTTCTTTAAATGATGAAAAACTAAAAAATAATGAAATAAATCCATATTTTAAACAATTACTTGCTAAAAAAAGGATACTATTTAGCATCCTTTGAATATTCATTATTAACTAAATCATCGAATGAAACATATTCATCAAGTTCACTTGAATTCATCATTATGTCTTCAACTCTTTTAAATCCGTCTTCAGTTATATAAGTAGTTTTATACCAAGAATCATTTTCTCTATACCTTTTAACAACTTCAGTTAAGTCATCTAAAGAAGTATCAGGAAAGTGATTTTGAATAGTTTTAGCTACTTCTAAATCCGTATTGGAAAAAGTATAATCAAGTCCTTTTTGTATAGCGCGAGTAAAACCCTCTAAAACTTCAGGGTTACTTTCTAAGTAACTTTTTTTAGTCATAAATGTAGTGTATGGAACTTCTCCACCAATTTCACCTAAAGAAGCAACAACAAATCCATTACCTTCTTTTTCAAGTTGTAGTCCTGTTGGTTCAAATGCAGTAACATAGTCTCCAGTTCCACCTATAAACGCACCTGTCATTGAAGCAAATTGAATAGATGTATCAAAATTTAATTCATCAAGTTCTATACCATTTTCTTTTAATGTATATGCAAGTGTCATAGCAGGCATACCACCTTCACGACCAGCAATTATATGTTTACCTTTAAGGTCAGTTAAATTAAACTCTTTATCTTCTCTTCCTATTATAAAACTTCCATCTCTTTTAGTAAGACCTGCAAAATTTATAAGATAATCAGTTGCTCCTCCTTTATATATATAAATAGATTGTTCACTACCACAAAATCCTATTTCAGAATCTCCACTCATAACTGCGGCAGCAACACTATCCGCACCACTAGTTAAAACTATTTCAACATCAAGCCCTTCATCATTAAAGTATCCAAGACTATCTGCAACATACATAGGTGCATAAAAGATACTATGTGCGACTTCTGCTACTGTAATACTCTTAAGGTTTTCACCTTTTTTCTCATCTTTTTCGTAAAATATGCCAATGGCAACTAAAACGACAACGAATAAAGCAACTATAGTAATAATTGTCTTTCTCAAAAATATTCTCCTCTCTAATTCATGAGTATTATATTCATTAAATAAAATTTAGTTAACAAATTTTATAACTCTACTAAAAGTCGGTTGATATTTTTTTTATATTTGATATAATTGACTTAAAAGTAGATTAACTTTTAAAAAAATAGGTAATTATAAAATGGAGGTATTATGATAAGAATAGAAAATTTAAGTAAAACATATAAATCAAAAAAAGGAGCATCTACACTTGCTTTGGATAATATAAATTTAAAGTTTGGCGCTAAAGGTATGGTGTTTATAGTAGGTAAAAGTGGTAGTGGAAAATCAACACTTCTTAACTTACTTGGAGGTCTTGATTTAGTTACTAGTGGAAAAATACTAGTTAATGATAAAGACATAAGTACATTTTCTAGTAAGGAGTATGATTCATATAGAAATACTTATATAGGATTTGTATTTCAAGAATTTAATATATTAGAAGAATATAACGTATATGAAAATATTAGTCTTGCGTTAGAACTTCAAAATATAAAGCCTAATAAAAATGATTTAGATAAACTTTTAGATAAACTTGGTATAAGTAAACTTGGAAATAGAAAAGTAAATGAATTATCTGGCGGTGAGAAACAAAGAGTCGCAATTGCGCGTGCTTTAATTAAAAATCCAGAAATAATTTTAGCAGATGAACCAACAGGTAACTTAGATAAAAATTCAAGTGCACAAATATTTGGATTATTAAAAGAAATAAGCAAGGAAAAACTAGTAATAGTAGTATCACACGATATAGAATCTGCTAAAACTTATGCAGATAGAATAGTAGAAATAGAAGATGGTAAAATAAAAAGTGATTCAGGTACTTTAAATGAAACTAATGTAAATTCATTTAAATTAAAAAAATCTAAATTACCTAATCTATTTGCTTTAAAAATGTCACTTGCTAATTTTAGATATAAACCATTTAAACTCATTATGACAATTATTCTAACAACATTTTCATTAATATTTATGGGAATTACTATAAACTTTTATATGTTTGATAAAAATTTATTTATTACAAATACTATGCGGGATAATAATAATTATGTCTATGATGTTAAAAATACAAAGTTCTTTTATAGTTTTGGAATGCTTGATTCTATGGATTTAAAACTTACTTTAGATGATTTAAAAAATATAGAACCTATAACTAAATCTAAAGTAAGCGCTATATACTATTTATATGATAATAATAAGTTGTTAGAGTTTGAATTTGGACCTAATGAAATTGAAAATACAAATAACTTTTACTGGCCAATTGGTTCACCTTATTTTGTAGATGTAAAAGATACGAGACTTTTAAACAACATAATAGGTAGTATACCTGTTAATAGTAATGAAATCGTAGTACATAAATATTTTGCAGATTATGCAATTAAATTTGGAATAAAACTAGTAGATGATACTTTATATTTTCCAAAAGACTATAATGATTTACTAAATTCTAGAAAAGAGATTAGACTAGGGAATAATAGTGTTATAATAACAGGTATTATTGATGATAATGACACTTTATATAAAGAGGCAAAAGAAACAGGACAGTTTAAAAGTAGGAGTTTAGAACAATATTTTAGAGAAAATTATAGGGAAAAAGGAGAATATGTATATGGTATTGGATTAATTGATAATATAATATTAAATGAAGATAAACTATCAGTTTTAGATTCTACAACTCTTACAACTAGAGTTGGACTTAATGAAATATATGTATCAAGAATGGTACCATTTAAGGTATTAGATAGTGAGATTAGTGTAATTAATGAAAATGGAAACAGTAGTGTATCTAATATAAAAAAAGAAGAGGTTTTAATATCTTTAGATTCGTTAAAAGAGGTATATGGAGAGTTAAATGGAACATTTGATAATAATCTACTTGAATTTATAAAAAATAATGCTGATTTAACTTATGATGAAGCATTAGTAAAATTTGTAAGTGATTATTTAAAAGAACATTCAAATCTCACACTAACATTACACAATTATGCAGAAGAAAAACAGTATAGTGTTAGAGTAAAGGGTATCACATTAGATAATACTAACTATGTAAGTTATGATTATGTTAATGATTCTAATATTAAAACAAAAGAGATTATAAGCGCAAGAGTATATGATGATAATATAAATAACTTAAAAAGTACATTTAATAAATTAATATTTAGAAGGAGTATTGACTTAGATGATGTAGGTACTTTTTATACTTTTACTTTAGATCACCTTGATGATCTTGGCTCTATAATTAGTATATATAAATATTTATCAAAGTATATTTTAATAGTTAGTTTAGTATTTGTATTATTTAATATATTATTATTTTCAAACTTTATAGCAGTTACAATATCATACTCTAAAAAACAAATAGGAATTTTAAGAGCGCTTGGCGCAAAAGCAAAAGATGTTACAAAGATATTTAGTTTTGAAGCATTAATAATTGGACTTATTTCTTGGGTACTATCTATAATAGGATTTATCGTTATTTGTAATTTACTTAATAATTCTATATTTGGTAGTTTATATTATACTTTAAATGGTATAGTTAAAAATCCATTTATACCTATTATAATGCTTGTTTATACGGTTTTAATTTCACTTTTAATAACGCTAATATCAACTAGTAAAGTAACAAAAATAAAACCAATAGATGCAATATTAAATAAATAACTTCACAAATTTTGTGAAGTTTTAAAATTATCAAAAAAACTATTGAAAGGCAAACTCTTGTTTGATATAATTATATATGTAATATTTAGGAAGTGAATAATATGTGGAATGATAGACCAACTGAAATAAGAAAATTATCTTCTGAGATAGAGTATATATTGTGCATAGATGAAAATGGAACGAGCAATAATCTTTCATATATTTTAAAGCATATAGCTAACGGAAATGAAATTAGCGAAGATGATAAATTTTTTACAGTGACAGGTTGTATATTTAGTAAAAATTCTTACAAAAAAGCGCAACTTATGATTAAAAATCTAAAAAGGAAATATTGGGAAAATGGCTTGTATTTTGATAATAAACAAAACATTAAAAAAATGGTTTGTTTTCATTCCAGAGACATAAGAAAACATGATAATTGTTTTAATGAAAGTCTAATAAATTATGATAAATTTATTGTTGATTTGACAGACGTAATGAAAAAAATAGATTGCAAAATTATTTCTATAAGTATAAATCTATATGAATATTTAAAGTTAGGATATACACATAACGTCTATAATGTAGCCTTTGATTTCTTATTAGAAAGATATATTTATTCAACTAAAGGTAATAAAAAAGGCATTGTAATATTAGAAGCTAGAGGAAAAGGACAAGATAAAGATTTGTTAAAACATGTAAGCAAAGTTATTTTAAAAACTGGCACAAAAAATATCAGTTCAAAAGAATTATCGAGAAAAATTAAAGGGGTATTTTTTAATCCAAAATGGGGTAATGAATATAATTTAACTTATACAGGTCTTGAAATAACAGATTTATATTCATATCCTATTCATAAATATATTAAAAGGGATAAAAAAGATAAAGCTTTTATTTCTTATGAAGATAAAATATGTGGATATCCAGATTATATGAATAAAGGTATAAAGATATTTCCAAACAAAAAAATAAGAACTGAACAAGCAGTTCTTACCGTCCGCGATACCACGAACCCCAAGTGAACTTAATCACTTTTAACGATATTAGTATAACAAATTTATTATATATTGTCAACTACTATTATTATATTAAAATTTTATTTAAATATTATTTAAGGTGGTAAAATGAATTTAGAAAATTTAAACGATAAACAAAAAGAAGCAGTAATAAATATAGATGGTCCAATGCTTATATTAGCAGGAGCAGGATCAGGTAAAACAAGAGTTTTAACAACTAAAATAGCCTATTTAATAGATAGTGGAGTAGATCCTAGTAATATACTTGCCATAACATTTACAAATAAAGCAGCAAATGAAATGAAAAGTAGAGTAGAAAGAATGATAGGCTTAGATACTAAAAGAATACAAATATCAACATTCCATTCATTTGGATTATCTATTATAAAAAGACATTATGATGTACTTGGATATAAATCAAATTTTACAATAATAGATGCTGATGATGCATTATCTTTAGTAAGACGTATATTAAAGGATATGAATTTAGATCCAAAATTTTATAATCCTAAAACAATTAGAAACAAAATAAGTAGTGCGAAAAATGAACTTATAACTCCTGAAGAGTTAGAAGATTTTATAAATAATGAAATAGATCAAGTTACAGTTGATGTATATAAAGAGTATCAAAAAAAATTAAAGGCTAATAATAGTTTAGATTTTGATGATCTACTTATGATGCCTATAATACTTTTTAATGAGAATAAAGAAATATTAAAATATTACCAAGAAAGATTTAAATATATTTTAATAGATGAATATCAAGATACTAATGAGGTTCAGTATATACTAACTAAAATGCTTTCAGCAAAATATAAGAATATATGCGTAGTAGGTGATCCTGATCAAAGTATATATGGGTTTAGAGGTTCTAATTATAAAAATATTTTAAACTTTGAAAAAGATTATAAAAATACTAAAGTAATTCTTTTAGAACAAAATTATCGTTCTACTAAGAATATACTTTCAGCAGCAAACGATGTAATTAAGAATAATAAAAATAGGAAAGAAAAGAATCTTTGGACAGATAATATTGTAGGAGATAAAATTAAATATAAAAGATGTGAAGATGAAAAAGATGAAGCATATTACGTAGTTTCTGAAATAAAAAAATTAAGAGAAAAAGAAGTACCACTAGAAGAAATTGCAGTTTTATATAGAACAAACGCACAATCAAGAAATATAGAGGAATATTTATTAAGAGAAAATATTCCATATAAAGTAGTTGGCAGTTTTTACTTCTATAATAGAAAAGAAATTAAAGACTTAATTAGTTATTTAAAACTTATATATAATCCTAATGATGATATGAGTTTAAATAGAATTATTAATGTACCTAAAAGAGGTATAGGGCTTAAGACGTTAGAAAATTTAACTGTTAAAGCAAATATTTTAAATGAAAGTATATTTAATACTATAGAAAGTGGTAAAGAGTTAGAATTTAAAAAATTAATATTAGAACTTCAAGATAAAAGTGAGGATTTATCACTTACAGAATTAGTAGATTTAATACTTGATAAAACAGGTATAAAAAAGGAATTAGAACAAGAAGATACTATAGAATCACAAAGTAGATTAGAAAACTTAGAAGAGTTTAAATCTATTACAAGAAATTTTGAAAATACTTATGGCGTAGTATCTTTAGCAGAATTTTTAGATGAAATAAGTTTAGTATCTGATGTTGAAGAACATAAAAATCAGACAGATGTAGTAACGCTTATGACAGTACATTCTGCAAAAGGGCTTGAATTTGATTATGTATTTATAATAGGACTTGAAGAAGGTGTGTTTCCACATTCTATGTCTTTATATAGCCCTCAAGAGTTAGAAGAAGAAAGACGACTTTGTTATGTCGCAATAACACGCGCAAGAAAAAATCTATGTTTAATAAATACAAAAAAAAGACTTTTATATGGAGAATATAACTATAATCCTCCAAGCAGATTTATAAGTGAAATTGATGATGAATATTTAGATAAAGAAGAATCTAAAGGAAAAAAATATATTAAACCTAAACATATTGCAAATAATATAACAATAACTGATAGTGATGACTATTATTTAGGAGAAAAAATAAATCATAATGAATTTGGACAGGGTGTTATTATAACAATAAGTGATGATCTTTTAACAATAGCATTCCCACATCCATACGGTATAAAAAAAATAAAAAAAGGACATAAAAGTATAGCAGTAGAAAAATAATTGTTATGCATAAAGTAACATATATGCTAATTTTCATATAACTTAAGTTGATTAGTTGAAAGTTAATAATAAATTCATTAGTTAAAGTGAAAAGAAATTAAGAAGGTGGTAGAATATGGTAGAGTTAATAAGACAGAATAAAAAAGAAAATGAAAAAATATATAATAAAATTTTAAAAAAATTAAGGAAAAGTTTAGGTAAAAATATTCCTATAGATCATGTTGGGTCAACTGCGTTACCAAATATGTATGGTAAAAACATTATAGATATATTAATTGGGGCTAAAGATGTTGAAGAATTAGAAAATTTAACAACTAAAATTAAAAATTTAGGATTTTTTCCTGGTAAAAATAGTAGTGGTCTTATTTATAGGTTTTTCGCAAATAGAGAAGAAGAAACTAAATCAGGTGATATTCATATACATTTAGTCATAATAGATTCAGATAGATATAAAGATTTTTTAACACTTAAAAATTACTTATTAAATAATAAAGAAGAAATAAAAAATTATTCAAATATTAAGAAAAGTATTTTAAAAGATGGTCATAATTTTAGAGAGGACTATAAAACTATTAAAAGTGAATATGTAAATGCCTTATTAAAGCGAGCAAAAGAAAAAATATAATAAAACTACATTATAACAAAGGTTCTTCCGAAAGTTTCCGGAAAAAGTAGAAAGTGGATAGAAATATCTGCTTTTTATTTTATTGAAAGGGAATCGATAACTGATTGTAATAAAGATAAATCATCTAAAGTTGACGTAAATGCTAAATAACATCTTTTAAAAAGGTTGACTATTTTTTGTTTTCCGTATACAATTCTTTTGATGAGTTTGAATTTGTTGTTGTTACCTTCAACAAATCCCGAATTTATTGTTTGAGATATTGCATTTTTAACGGCAGC
>CANRAT010000052.1 GCA_947628685.1 uncultured Bacilli bacterium | reverse complement strand
AAAATAAATTTAGTATTAAATAATAAAAGAAAACTTACAGCCGAAGAATTAATAAATATAGCAATAGTATTTGATATAGACTTAAACAAAATAAAAGAAATCAAGAAATGCCACAACACACACTTGATTCCTTGACATAGAGAACTATTTTCTTTTCGTTGCTCTTTGGGATAAAGCACTACCAGCTACTGATTTAGCTTTACTACCATATCTGTCATCTCGCATAATATCGGATGCTTTTGAAGCAACTCTAGAACTTGTAGTTCTACAACTATGTTTTGCCATTATCTCACCTCCTTAAAGTTTTTACTAAAAGAAAGGAAAGTGAATAAATTATGGCGCTCACAGTAATGAGCAATTAAAGTATATCAAATAATAGTTAGAAAATCAAACACATTTAACAATTTTAATAAAAAAAACAAAGTCTACCAAATTTATCAACTGGACAAACACATAAAAATAAACTTAAATAGGAGGTTTAAATGAAAAAAAATAAGAAAATTAAATTAACAATAAAAACAATAAATCCTCCTAGTGAGGAACAAGCAAGGAAACTTGTAGAGCACATATCCGAATTTTTAAGAGTTAAATATTACTCTTAAAAAATAGTTGGACAAGCATAAGAAAGAAAAGAGGTTTAATATGAAAGAAATAATAGAAGAAAATGCGAAACAGGGGAATAAGGAATATGAAAACTATATGAAAAAATATAAAAGAAAAGAAAGAACTTTAACAATCTTTGTTGGTTTATTTATAGTAATTGCAACTGGTTTATTAATGATATTAAGTTCAAAATTAACTGATGATGCACAAAAAAACTGCATTGAAGCAGGACATAGTAAGGCTTATTGTGAAGCCAAGTTATAAGAAAAGAAATGCTGACACAAACATTTCTATAAATAATTATAGCAAAATTTATAGAGAAAATCAAATTTAGGAGGTAATGATGGATAAAAAAACATTTATAGTGTATTCCGATTGGGAAGATAAGTTATCGTTACTTTCTGATGAGGAATTGGGGAAGATATTTAGATACATATTTAAGTATGTTAAAACTGGTTCTATACCTAAGATGAAACGTGAATTATTGATGATTTTTAATATATTAAAATATGATTTAGATAAAAACTTTGAGCAATATCAAAAAAGGTGTGAAGCAAATAAAATCAATGGGAAAAAAGGCGGTAGACCTAAAAAACGAAATAACCCATTGGGTTTTATAAAAACCGAAGAAACCCAACATAACCCACAAAAACATGATAGTGATAGTGATAGTGATAATGATAATAAAACTGATTTATTATTAACTACTACTATATATGGTTATATAGAGGAAAATTTTGGAAGAACTTTAAGTTCTTTAGAAGTTATTAAAATAGATGAGTGGTTGTTGTCGTTTAACAAAGAAATAATTAAGTACGCAATCGAAAAAGCAGTTTTAAATAACAAACGAACATTCAGTTATGTAGATGGAATTTTAAAGAATTGGAAATCTTGTAATTTTAAAACATTGCAAGAGATAAAGGATACTGAAATAAAACACGATAATAAATCTACACAAAATGTTTCAATAGAAAAGTGGTTAGATGTGGATATACCGGAAAATTCAGCATCAGATGAAGAAATAAAAAATTTGGAAAAGAGAATGAATAGGGAATGAAAACAAGTGATAGTGAATTTAATAAACTATTAAAAAAATATGGTGCAAAAAAAGTTATAGATATGCACATAATGAGTGAAATAAATTTAACAAGTAAACAGTTAGATAAAGCAATTAAGTTAAAGAATGGAGAGGTTTATGGAAAAAGAAGTGTATGAGTATTTATGCCAAAACCATCTTGGGAAAGACAACTTAATAAAGAATCAAGATTTGAGAGCCAAGTTTGGCATAAGAAGTGATAAAGCTATGAGAAAAGTAATACAGAACATAAGAGAAAGTAAAGATTATCCTAAAATGGTAGGAAGTTTGTCAGGACATGCAGGAGGATTTTTTATCTGCATTACTGATGAAGAAAAACAAGAAACAATAAATAACATTAAGCATAGAGCAAACCAAATGCTACGTGCTTGTCATATTTTAGAATGGAAGAGAGGTTTATAAGATGGAAGAATTAACGCATTTTAACAAATTGTTTCAAATTAATTGTAATGATAAAACTGAAAAGAAAAGTAATGGTAGTGTTGAATTAACATATTTGAGTTGGACTTATGCTTGGGGAGAAGTAAAAAAACTTTTTCCAAGTGCTAACTATGAAATATTAAAATTCGGAGAAAACAAATTACCATATGTTTATGATGAAAAAACAGGTTATATGGTATTCACGAGAGTTGAAATAGAAGGTATTGAGCATGAAATGTGGTTGCCAGTAATGGATAGTGCAAATAAAGCAATGAAAGACAAGCCATATAAATATTCTACAAAGAAATATAATTATAGAACAAAAGAATATGAAGTAATCGAAAAAGAAGTTCAATCAGCAACGATGTTTGATATTAATAAAACAATAATGAGATGTTTAACAAAAAATTTGGCTATGTTCGGTTTAGGATTATACATTTATTCAGGAGAAGATTTACCAGAAAATATTGATATTAACGAAAATACAAGTCAAGAAGATTTAACAAAAAAAGAAAGTAGCAAAAAAAATGAGAAAGAAATATTAATTCAAGATTCACAAAAAGAAATTATTAAAAAGAAATTTGATAAGGAAGAAATAAAGGCATACTTACAAAAAGTTAATAAACCTAAATTAAGTGAATTAACAATACAAGAAGCAAGTGCATTGATTGTTACAAAAGCAGAGGTAAGTAAATGACAGATTACGAATTATATATGTCAGATAAAATTTATGAAGAGAAGAAATTGGAGGAATTAGAAATGGAAAACGAAATAGTAAAAGTAGAAAATAATGAGATAATTGTTTCTCAAGAAATGGTAAATAAGATAATCGAGTTTAATAAAGCAAAAAAAGAAATGGAATATCAGGAAAAATTATTAAAAGATGGATTAATGGAAGCAATGAATAGTGTAGGTTTAAAGAAGTTTTTTATTAACGGTTTATCTGCAGTAATAAAAGATGGAACTACAAGAACTACAATAGATTCTAAAAGACTTAAAGAAGAGTGTCCAGATATTTATGAGGCATATTCAAAAACATCAGAAGTTAAACCAAGTCTTACATTAACAGTAGAAGAATAATGATCGAGTTTTTGGAAGAACCACATTTGTATTTGAAAGATGGAATATTAGTTAAGTCAGTAACACAAATACTACAACTGATATTCCCTGACAAATATAAAGATGTTGATAAAAATACTTTAAGCAAAAAGGCTTTATTTGGAACACAAGGGCATTCAATAATAGAACATTTAGATGTTAGTGATTTAAATAAAGCAAAAGAAGAAGTAGAGCAAATACAAAATAAAGACTTACAGATATGCATTAAAGAGTATTTAAGACTTGTAAAAAAATATGAAATAGTACCAAAAGAGCAAGAGCAGATAGTAAGTTATGAACACTTATACTGCGGAACTCTTGATATGACAGGTACAGTACAAGGTTTAAATAGTTTATTAGATATAAAATTTACTGCTGAATTAGACAAAGAATATTTAAGTTGGCAGTTAGGTATGTATAAATTAGCAAAGGGCGTTGAATACGATAAATATTATTGTATTTGGCTACCTAAAAAAGAATTAGGACAATTAGTAGAGATTGTACCTAAAACAAAGGAAGAAATATTAAAAAAATTGGAGGAATTAGGAATATGTTAGATGAATTAAACAAAAAGATGAGGGAAATTTGTGTAATAGAAAACTATGTTGATGGAGATATTGATAAATTTATATCAAATGCAATCAATGGCTTTGAAGAATCAGAAAAAAAAGTAGATAAAATGTTAAAAAGTTTATTTGAAGATGACAAGTCAATAGATTGGAAATATATTGATAGGACTTCAAGAATTGTTAGAAAATTGGATTTTATATCAATTGTCATGCAAACGAAAAAAATGGAAAAAAATAAAAAAGATTTAATTAAACTTGGTTTAGAACTTCTAAAAATAGCAAATGATTTAATCGAATTTGGTAAGGAGATCACAAATGAATAAAGTAATACTTACAGGAAGAACTACAAAAACTATTGAATTAAGGTATACAACAAGTAATGTAGCAGTAACCCAATTTACAATAGCAGTTAATAGAGATTTTAAAGATAAAGATGGAAATTATAGTAGTGATTTTATAAACTGTGTAGCATATAGAAAGACAGCTGAATTACTAGCTCAGTATGTAGAAAAAGGGGACAAGCTAGGAATAGTTGGTAGAATTCAAACACGTGATTACACTGATAAAGACAATAACAGGAGATATGTAACAGAAGTAATTGTTGAAAATATCGAGTTTTTAGAACAGAAAAAGAAAGAACAATCTGTTGAACCAACAAAGGTAGAAGAGCAACCACAGACCGATGCATTTGCAGAATTTGGAGAGCAAATATCAATAGATGATAATTTCTTGGAGTAGGCTATGAGTAAGTATAGGGGCACACCTAAAAAGTTAATAGATTATCTTTATGAGCAAGACAAAGAAAAAGTATTTGAAATAACTGAGTACAAAGAAAAAAGAAATAATAAACAAAATTCAAGATATTGGAAGTTATTGAGTGAGTTATCTTTAGTCTTAAAGATAGGTATTGAAGAGTTACACTTTGAAATGTTAAAAAACTATTCAAAAAGATATGAAATATTAGCTCCAGGTTGTGAAGAAATTAGAGGTATTGAATATTACGAGAAGAAATCAAAGATAATCAGAAATGGCAAGGAGTATACAGTATATCACGTATTCACTCCTAGCCACGAACTTAATACGAGTGAATTTGCAATATTACTTGATGGTTTAATGCAAGAATGTAAAAATGTAGGAATAGACACAAGAAGTCCAGAAGAAATAAAGAGGGAGGAAGCATTATATGAGATTTGAAATACCGATAAAACTACCAAGTTTGAATGACTATGTAAATGAGTGTAGAAGAAACAAATACAAAGCTAATAATTATAAAGCTAGTTATGAGCAAGAAATAGGACTATATTTAATGAAAATGCCAAAATGGAATAATCCTATTAAAATAAACTTTACTTGGGTAGAGGGTACTAAAAAAAGAGATTTAGATAATGTTGCATTTGCAAAAAAATTTATATTAGATGCTATGGTTAAATTTGGAAAATTAAAAGATGATAATAGAAAGTACGTAATAGCTTTTACAGACGCTTTTGTTTATGGAGAAACAACTAAGGTTATATTGGATATAGAAGAGGTAAAAGATGAGAGATGAGATATTAGTTGAAAAAATCAAAAATGTAATTCAAATTTTAGATGAAATTGATGAAATGATTAAAACTCAATCTACAGAATTGCAAAACGTAGATTTTGAATTGAGTGACTATTATCATTTAATAGAAAATAATGAGTTAAGCGATATAGCTAGTATAAAGATAATTAAAAATATTCATGATTTAAGAAAAAAGAGAAGGACATTAAATAATGAATATGAAATAGAAAACACTTATCAAACTCATAAATCAAAATTACCAGGAACGGAAACAAGAAAATTTTTAGCAAATGAGATATATAAAACCGTAAAAAAATTAAATACCGAATATAAAAATCGTATTTTAACAGAAAATGATATTAAATCTCTATTAGAAGAAACGACTATAAAGAGAAAACCTGGTAGACCTAGAAAGATAGTATCAGAATGAAACTAATAGATAAATATGGAATGATTTATTATCCAAAGAAAAAAGGAGATAATTATTATCTTTGTACAAAAAGATATAGTCAAGTTTATAAAATAATGACATATGTCGTTGAAGTTAAAGGAAAAGAAAATATAAACCGTTTTATTAGAAATAATCGCTTAATAAAGTATGAGGGAAAAGATGAAGGATTACATAATAGAGAAACTAACTGAATTATTAATTAAACAAGATATGGAAGACAAACAAAAAGGTAAAATTACTTATGTAAAAAAGACTAGAGTGTATAAAGATTTAATAAAGTTAGTAAAAGAGGTAGAGTATGAATAACCAAAAAGTAAAAATTGAACTGTTTAATGACCACTTTGAAAATGCTAAAAGATACGGCATACAACATGCTCAATTAATCATAGCAGATATACCTTA
The DNA here is from genome assembly GCA_947628685.1 of uncultured Bacilli bacterium. Taxonomy (GTDB): domain Bacteria; phylum Bacillota_I; class Bacilli_A; order RF39; family UBA660; genus UMGS1613. Next base: position 3,121 of record CANRAT010000052.1, on the reverse strand, counting down.
TAATTTAGGGAATAATGCTTATGCTAGCAATCCAATGTGGTACGTAGATGGAAACAATAAAAATGGTGAAAGTGAATTAGCAGGAAAAAGTTTTTTTGATACTGACAATGATTTTAAGATAAACAATTTCTTTGATTTCTGTACTAGATATCTAAAGAAAGAACCTAAAAATCAAAAAGGGGAGAAAAGTTGTTCTCCTGCAATGATTATATTTTGCGCTTTTGAACAAATACCAATGGTTATAGAGCAAGGTAAAAAGCACGGACTTATGAAAAGTTATCCATTAATATTTATTAAAAATTATTCAAGTCAAGTATTAAAAGCAAATATGAAAATTGTAGGAGCAACAGAATATGCAGTGGTACTTTATAGAGATAGATTACCTAAATTTAACAATAAAGATGAATTTGGAAATAATAAGATGATATTTAATTGGTTTGAATGGAAAAGAGATAGTAAAGATATACCTAAAATACATCCAACACAAAAACCAGTGAATTTACTAAAACAATTAATAGAGATATTTACAGATGAGGGAGATGTAGTTATAGATCCAGTTGCAGGGAGTGGAAGTACGTTAAGGGCTTGTGCAGAACTGAATAGAAATTGCTATGGTTTTGAGATAAAAAAAGATTTTTGTAAATTAGCTAAAGAAAAAATGTTAACTAATATAAAAGTACAACAAACGATATTTGATGAGATGATTGATTAGGAGTATCAATTATGAATAAGAATATAAAAATAAATTTAATAGAACTAATAATTATAATAATGCTATTTGCATCATGGGGATTTGCATTTGGGTATTATGCTGGAAGTTTAAAAGAAGTAGATGGAGTGATAAATAATGAATAAAGATAAATTGTTAATCCATCTGGTAGATGGAAAAATTATTGAAGTTGAAGAAAATTATATATTTTTAGATAATATATTCAATGCTATGAATGATAATAATGCAAATATTATGAAAGGTAAATATATAATTCCAAAATCAAGCATTGATTATATTGAAATTGTACATGCAAATAAGGATAGTGAAGAATAATGAATAAAGATATTACATTGGAAGATTTAGGATATTCAGAAAGAATTAAAAATAACCAATTTGTTGTATATGCTGATATTTTTATGCAAACTGTAATTAGATTTAATTTAACATATAAAACAGTTATGAAATATTTTTTCATTAATGATATGACTAAAATAGAAGAAAAAACAGAACTTACATTTATGGAATTACAAGCAATATATAACAAATGCAAAGATTTGGAGTTGATAGAATGAATGAAGAAATAATCAAAATTTTAAATGAATTATTACAGATACCACAATCAACAAATGGGGAAATTAATTTTTATGAAATAGAAAGCAATAAATTTAAAGCAATAATCACTTTAATAAAAAAACAATTAAATGATTTAGAAAAGCAATTAGAAGAAAAAGACAAGATTATCAATGAAGCAATAGAATTTATAGATGATTATAAGTCTTATGAAGAAGTAAACAAACAAGTTAAGACACATCAATTTGTAAGAGCATACGAAGATATACTTGATGAAGAAAATATTGCAAAATTATTAGAAATATTAGAAAGAGGTAAAAATGCCTCAACAAATTAAAACTTGCAAAAGAAAAATATTAGATGATGATTTCTTTACAATGTATAAAGACGTAGTTAGAGAGTTACATAAATATGATTTAAGAGGTAAGAAAATAATATGTCCGTGTGATAACAAAAATAGCAACATTTATAAATACTTAAAGGATTGCTATTATGATGTTAAGTGTGATGATAAAGAATGGCGTAATATAAATTATAAAAATTATGATTTAGTTATAACAAATCCACCATTTAGTCAGGTTAGAGAATTCATAAGACATTTAGTTAAATGTAAAATAGACTTTATTATTATAGTAAGTGATGTATTAAGATATAGTATTTCTAAAGAAAAAGTTAATTTTGGAGTTAAGTTATACAAAGGCTGGGATGCTCAAAAATTTTATAGACCAGATGGAAGCATTAAAGCAGTTCATTGTGGTTGGATTTCAACTATTAAAGATACATGGGGAGAAAATGAGATATTAGAAAGAGGTAAAAATGGATTGGATAGTTAGTATATTAATATTTTTAATTATAGTTTGGGTATTAATTGCTTTTAAAATAGATTCCAAAAAGACAAAAAATTCATTATTGCAAAAAATAAGTACAATAACTGTGAATATTTTTATAATTACAATGCTAGTTACATTAAGTATAGGAGCAATAATTATAATACACGAATTTATAGGATAAGGAAGTGAAATAAAATGAAATTAGAAAAAGAAGTTAAAATAATTAGAGTACATAGCGAAAATAGTATTGTTGGAGACAATTACACTGAAATAAAGTTAGATGGAGCATTATCACACAAAGACTTTAAAAATATAGTTAATAATTTTGCCGCCAAAAAAGTAAAACTAACTTTAGAAGTAAAAGAACCAATACTTGATGAAGAAGAAAGAAAATATTTAAGTGGTGTTATTAGACCTTTTAGAGATAAAGTTAAATGTATTAAAAAAGTGACAAATTATAATGAGGTATTAGAATATTTACGAATAAGAATGTCATTAGGATACAATGATATACCACTACCATACTTTGAAAAAGATACAATGTACAAGAACATGGAATTAAATAAAGAATATACATTAGAGGAATTAGGACTATGAAAGAAACTGTTGGAATAGATTTTGAAAAAGAATATTTAAGATTAACTATGGAAAATAGCAATTTAAGAAAAGAAAATGAAGAACTAAAAGAAACAGTACTTTCTATGGCTAAAACCTATATTACAATTGATAAATTAAATGATATTATTAGAAGCATTGAAAGAGAATTAAGAGCACTTAATAAAAGAAAATAATTGTTATAAGATAGGAGATGAATAAAATGATTGTACCTACAGTAGAAATTACTAATACAGAATTAGAACAAAAAACAAAAGAATTAGAAAATATTAATGATAAATTATCAAGAGCTTTAATTGATGCTGAACAACGAATTAATAAAGCAATAGAAAAATTATATTGTTGGGGAGAAGCAATAAATCCTGATTTTCAAAAAGAGATGTTATCTATTTTA
>CANRAT010000051.1 GCA_947628685.1 uncultured Bacilli bacterium | reverse complement strand
AATTGTGTAATTACCAAAGACTTATCTAGATTAGGTAGAGATTATATTCAATGTGGATATTATGTTGAGCAATATTTTCCTCAAAAGAAAATAAGATACATTTCTATATTAGATCAAGTAGATACATTTTTAGAAACTGCTAATAATGATATAGCACCTTTCAAAGCTTTGTTTAATGATATGACAAGTAAGGATACTTCAAAAAAGATTCGTTCTATATTAAGAAATAAAAAAGAACAAGGAAAATTCATTGGAAGTAAACCTTGCTATGGCTATATGAGAGATCCACTTGATAAAGGTCATTTAATACCAGATCCTGAAGTTGCTCCAATAGTGAAAAAAATATTTCAAATGTCATATTCAGGTATAGGAGTAAGTGATATTGTATCTTACTTAAATGATAATAAAATATTAAGTCCTAGTATGTATAAAAATACTAAATCATCTTCAAAACAAAAGGTGAATGTTTGGACTATTTCATCTGTTAATAAACTTTTAAAAAATAGAATGTATACTGGTGATATGGTACAAAATGTTCAAACTAAATTATCTTATAAATCTCAAAAGAAAATATCTTTAGAAAAAGAGTTTTGGATAATTGTTGAAAATACTCATGAACCTTTAGTTAGTAAAGTAGTGTTTGATGCAATTCAAAATGCTCCAGCAAGAATAAAAAATACGCATTGTAATAGAGAAAAAAGACTACTTGAAAATTTACTTGTATGCAAAGAGTGTGGTAATTCTTTATCTGTACTTTATCGAAAAAATAAAAACTATAAAGATAATAGATATTGGAGTGTTAATTGTAATAAGTATGCAAGAGATCCTAGAAGACATTTATGCTATCCTCATTTCTTTCCTTATGATAAATTAGAAGAAAGAATAATGGAAGTAATTAAATCAACTTGTCAAAAATACTTGGATAGTCTAAATGTTAAAGAACTTTCTAAAAAACTTTTACTTGAACAAGATTCATTAAAAAAAGAAAGAGAAAAGGAAAAGCAACAAATAACGGAAAAAATCGAAGAATTAAAAAGAAAGATGGATTCCCTTTATGATGATAAGTTTAAAGGTATTATAACAGTCCAAAATTATTCAAGACTTGTAGAACAAACAGAAAAACAAATATCTACTTTAAAGAATAGGATTTATGAATTAGATAATGAAGAAGAGCAAAGAAAAGAAGATGCCAAAGAAATAACAAAGTATGAAGGACAAATAAAATCATTATTAAATTTAAATGAACCTAATAGAGAATTAATAAAAACTTTAGTAAAAGCTATTTATATTGATAAGGATAAAAATATTGAAATTCAATATAGATTTAAAGTGCTAGATGATGTAAAAATTAATTATAAAAAAATATAAAAAATTGAAGGTAATTTTGTTAATCACACATAATTACCTTCCCCTATAGTATTTTTTAGAAAAATTAAATGCAGTAAAATCAAGGAAAAATGAATGCCTAACCACATAAAATCTTTCCGGAGGTGGCGATGGTGCTGAAGTAATTTACGCTCTAAGGAATACGTCAACACTTCCAAACTTAATTTTAAACGAATTACAAAGCGAAGGTCAAAACATAAGAAAGGCATATCAAAGAAGGCTTCCAAGTGACACCAGTAAAGATTACTACTTCATGCAAAGAAATACAGGCAATACAGAATCAATAACAGTAGAATATGGTTTTTTAGACAGTAAAGGTGATGATGTTGAGCAATTAAAAAACAACTGGAAAAACTATGCAGAAGCAGTAGTTAGAGCAATCGTTGAATATTTAAATTTAAACTATGTACCTGTTCCAGGAGATAACTATTACACAGTAAAAAGTGGTGACAGTTTGTGGAGTATAGCAAAAAAACTTGGTGTTACTGTAGATGAATTAAAGAGTGCTAATAATCTAGCAAGTAATACTTTAAAAATAGGTCAAGTTTTAAAAATACCTAGTAAAGAGATATTAGAAGAAAACGTTTATATAGTAAAAAATGGCGATAGTTTGTATAAAATAGCTATAGAAAACAACACTACAGTGGATGAATTAAAAAGATTAAATAATTTAACAAGCAATTTACTAAGTATAGGTCAAATTTTAAAATTACCACCAAAAGAAATGACACAGGATAATACATATATAGTAAAAAAAGGTGACAGTTTATATAAAATAGCCCAAATGTACAATACTACGGTAAGTGAACTAATTAATTTAAATAATCTAACTAGTACGACATTAAGAATAGGTCAAGTACTTAGTATTCCATCTAGTGTAGTACCATCTTCAGAACAAACATATACAGTAAAAAGTGGAGATAGTTTATATAAAATAGCTAAAAAATATAATACTACAGTTGCTGAATTAATAAGATTAAACAATTTAAATAGTGATTTATTAATTATAGGTCAAGTTTTAAAAATAAACTAAAAAATCTTTAGAAAAAACTCTAAAGATTTTTATTATAAATTTTCAAGTAAGTAAGGAAATAAGAAAAATATGGCTGCAAATATAACTACAAATAATATAACAATAAATAAAATATTAGGACCATTCTTCTTCTCAGTTTTTTTAGCCGTACTAGCCTCTTGAGTATTACTTATAAAATCTTGCATATTTTGACCAACAGTAGGTATACTTTGCATTTGCTGTTGAGTCAAAGCAGGATCATTAGCAGGTTGATTAACAGGGGTACTTTGAACTTGTGTTTCCATAATTGGTTGTATTTGTGGTGCTGGAGTTACTTGTGCTTGAGGAGTAGGTGTAGTAGACATAGGAGGCACATTTTGATTTATAGACTGAGAATTCAAATTATTATTAGTTACTGTGTTAGTATTTGTATTTACTACAGGGTTATTCACTACATTCGAGTTACTTGCTATATTATTTTGAACTCCTGCATTATTACCTGTATTTAAAGGTTTTCCTGTTTCTGGATCAAATTTTAATTGATTATCATTCATAGTGTCTCCCTTCTAACTATTATAAATAGTATCTTTTGCTGGAGTTAATACTTTTTGATATGATACTTCTTCTGTGTTACTTGTCTTCTCATCGTCAGTATCATCTATTATACTGAATTCTCCATTTTCTTTTTTTAATTTCATAATATTATCTTTGCCATCTACAATAATACCTCTTTTTAAATCAATCCTAATAGGTTCATTTAAACTATTTTGATAGTCTGCCGCAATAGAATACAACTCTTTTTCTTCAAGAGATAGCGAATCAAAATTAATTTGAGATAAATAAAGTAAATTTAATCCTTCTTTAGTATTTTCTTCAAGACTTTTAAACATATTTTCTGTATTTTTTCTTATATCACTAGTTTGAAAACTATCACTGCTATTTTGTAAATCCTTCATTTGTTCTTCTATGGATTTATCACTAACTGAATTATCTAAAAAATAAGTTTTGTCACCACCGCTAAAAGAATTATATTCTTTATCATCAAAGTTAGTAGTTTTTATATTTTCTTTCTCAAATTCTTTTTTTGTTTTAGTTAAACTCCTTAAATTATTTAATATAATTACATAATCAGCCTCATTTAATGAATTACCAAAATGTTTAACCACATTTTCCATTTGATTATTATTAAGAAAATTTTGATAACTACTGTTTTTAGATATAAAATCCTCTAAATCATTATATCTGTTTTTATTCAATAAATCCATAATTTTCCTTGATACTGCAAGTTCTTGCTCCACTTTTAAAGGTGTATCAAATACAGGTTTATATTCTTTGAAATTATATACCATAGTCTTCCTCCTTATATTCTATCAAATCTATTTTAACACATATTATTTAAAAAAAACATAGAAAAAACTACATTTTAGTAGTTTTTCAAAAATTATACAAATTTTTACATTTTTACTAAATATGTTAAGCACTCTATGTGGTAAGTATTTGGAAACATATCAAAAGGCGTTATTTCGCAAACCTTATAATTTTCACTTAAAACGTTTAAGTCACGTACCATAGTCATAGGTTCACAAGAAACATATATAATCTCTTTAGGATTTAACTTTAATATATTGTTTAAAGTTTCATTGTTTAGCCCATTTCTTGGTGGGTCAACTATAATAACATCGAAATTATCCTTAAATTTTAACATATTTTTGCCACTGTCACCACATATAAAATCAATATTTTTAATTTTGTTTAACTTTTTATTATATATTGCATCAAGTATAGAACTTTTATTTATTTCTACTCCTTTGACCGAATTATTACCTGAGATAAAAATACCAATAGATCCTGTTCCACAATATAAATCTAATATATTCTTATTATCTTTTATATAATCTTTAATTTTTCTATAAAGTTTAAGACAAGTATTTATATTAGTTTGAAAAAATGAATCAGGAGATATAGCAAATTTATATCCATCTAAATCTTCATATATATATTTTTTGCCATATAACAAAATATATTCATCATTAATTTTTAAATATATTGAACTTGCACACTTTTTTAATATGTCAATATCAATAACTCTATCTGCATCAATTATGACCATAAGTTCACCAAGTCCAACTTTACATATTATTTTATTTACATATTTCAAATCTAATTTTTTTAAATACTTAATAGAGTCATTAATTATTTCATTTGCAATTACACATTTATCTATATTTACGAGTTCATAAGAATTAGTTTTATAAAATCCAAGATTTTCTTTTACTTGAAAACTCACTTTATTTCTGTAAAAGAATCTATTATCACACTTTACTATTTCGTTTATTTTAACACCGTTACTTAAATATTTGCTAACTATATTTTTAATTTTTTCTTCTTTAAAAGCAAGTTCATTTATATAATTTGTGTGCATTATATTGCAACCACCACAAACATCATAATAAGGACATTTAGGAGATATTCTATCATTCGATTTTTTTATATAATTTAAAACCTTTCCAAGATTAAAATTTTTCTTTTCTTTAATAATTTTAATATCTACCTCTTCACCCTTAAGAGTATTTTCAATAAATGTAATTTTTCCATCAATTTTACATATCCCTCTTGCATAGTGATCTAAAGATTCTATTTTGTACATACAACCACCTATATAATTATACACTATTTTTTTGCTTGTGAGGTTAATTTTAGTATATCATATAAATTTTTATATACTTTACTATTTTTAGATATATTATTTAACTTATCTAAAATTCTTTTTTTACTTTTTTCATGCTTACCAAAACATTCAAAGTAAATATAACTTAATTTATTATCTTCTATATTATCTAATTCATGTCTTATAAATTTTTCCTCTTTAATTTGCGCTCTTGTTTTAAACAATACATTATCCTTTTTTATAATGCTAATATTTATATCTTTTTCATTTAATCTATCTACAATTTCTAATACTTCTAATTCTTCATCTACAAATAAACACGATTTTTTAATACTAATTCCACCATTATTAAATTCAACTGCAATGACATTATTATTATCTGTAAATAATGCACAGTAACTAAGAGTTTCACTTGAATTCCAAACTTCAGTTCTATTATATATAGCATTCATTAAATCATCATCTATTTTTATCTTATTATTTATTATTTTTTTAAAAAAATCTTCATTAATTTTAAAAATAGGTATTTTTTTTATATGACTTAATTTATCATTTTTGTTCCAATCAAAAAAGTCAAATAGCACTTCATTTAAATTTAAGTATATATCATAAATATAGTTCATTTTTTCCTCCTACTATAACAGATAAAATCATAAGTATTATACCGATTAGCGCTAATAAGCATTCAAACCTTCTAATAATAAAATTGACATATTGAAAAAAATTATACCCTATACTAAGTAAATTTAAATAACAAATTATATAAACAAATCCTACAGTAGTGAGTCCAAATCCTAAAAGGAATAGAAATACTCTATAAAACATAATCCCACCTAATAAATTTTATTATATTGTTAATTTTTTATTTATTATTTTAAAAATTTATTATATAATTTAGTAGGTGAGTTTATGGAATTATTAAAATATATATTTTTAGGATTTATACAAGGAATGACTGAAACAATACCTGTATCATCTAGTGGACATTTGATGATATTTAAAAACCTTATGGATATTAATGTAGATTTTGATACGATTGCAATTTTAACTAATTTTGGTTCATTGATTGCTATTATTATATTATTTTGGAATGATATTGTTAAAATTATTAAGAATTTCTTTAGATATTTAACTAAAAAAGATAAAACGTCTAAAAGTGATTATAAATATGCTTGGATGATAGTGCTTGGATGTATTCCAGCAGGTGTAGCAGGCCTATTAGTTAGTTATTTTGATATATTTGATAAAATAGAAGACAATATAAAAATAGTCGGTATATCTTTAATAGTAACTGCTATATTACTATTTATAATTAGGAATTTTAAGGGTGAAAAAAGTGATGAAAAGATAGGAGTTAAAGAGGCTATAACTGTTGGATGTTTTCAAATATTAGGTTTATTTCCTGGAATAAGTAGAAGTGGCTCTACGATAGTTGGTGGGATGAGTCAAGGACTTAAAAGAGATACTGCTTTTAAATATTCATTTATGCTTTACATACCAATGAGTATAGCAGCGATGGCACTTGAAATTACAAATATAAGTATAGACTCAAGTTTAATATTATATTATGTTAGTGCGATTTTGGTGTCATTAATAGTCACTTTACTTGTCACTAAATGGTTTAGACGTATTGTAAATAACGGAAAGTTAATATATTTTTCTATATATTGTTTTATAGTTGGAATGCTTATTTTATTATTTTTAAAGTAATATAATTAAAAAATCAAAAGGATTGCTAGTAAATTTTAGCAATCCTTTTTTGTTTATATATTCCATGTCCTGATAAAGTAATATCGGCTTTATTTATAGTTTCCATATCAATATTTACATCAATATTATAAAAATTTTTAAGTTTATTTGTCATATCCATATAACTATTTATAGCAACATCATAATTATTTTGTTCAATAGATAAAGTTATTGGTTTAATATATTTATAAAATGCATTAGCAGATATTCTATATCTTTTAGGGTCTTTTGATAAGTATTTTGATATAATAGGGCCTATAATGTCATATTCTACTAAAATACTTTTGTATTTTTCATCTTTTTGCAGTACATTATTTCTAAATTTTCTAAGTGAGTTTAAGTAATAATTATCATCATTTACCTTTAATATATTGCATATCATAGTTGTAATAAAACAACTACTACCACTTGAATGATTTTTAGAATATTCTTCTGCACTCTTTATTTCACTAGAACTTCTAGAATATGCAGTACAAAAATTGTAGCACTCTAAATCAAGAGCCGTGTGTCTTTCAAGTCTTTTATCACAAAAAAATTTTCCATAAATATCCCCAGTACTTAAGTCAAGATAAGTACATTCTGAACAATATTTAGCCATAAATTCATCTCCGTAGATTGATATTATAATATATTTTTATAACAAAGTCAAAATTATTTATACATAATATCTATATCAACATTTCCATTAATACCATCTATTTGTCCTGTATTAGATAATTGCCAAATATTATAATTTCCCTTATAATCGGTTTTTAAAGTATAATGAGCAAGCCAAACAGGATGATTTTCTTTATTTGTCCAAATAGTTTCTAAATAAAATTTACTACTATAAAGCATACCTATATAACCTTTAGAATTTATTCTATCGATAAATGCATTTGCGATAGTATTTACATCATAAAAACTAAGTTTAAAAGAATTCCAATCTTCAAAGTCTTCCCAGTCAAATACAACAGGTAATTCTAATTTTTCACCATTTAGTGTTTCTATAACCCAATCTGCTTCATCTATTGCCTCTTCTTTAGTAGTTGCTACACTATATAAGTAAACTCCAACATTTAATCCTGCTTCTTTAGCATTTTTAATATTATTTAAAAAGTATTCATCTATAGTTATTTTACCGTTCACTTCTCTTTTTGAACCTATTCTTATCATTACAAAAGAAGCACCTGCTTTTTTAACTTTATTAAAATCTATATTACCTTGCCACTTAGATACATCTATTCCTATTTCAGTATTTTCACTTTTATGTTTTGAATAAATATCTGAAAACTTTGTTCTTGTAGTTTGAGGCTTTACAGGGTCAATATTTTTCTTGACATTTAAAGTTACATTAACAGTTTTAAAATTATTGCTAGAATCGGTTAGTGTATATAATAATTTATATGTACCTTCCTTAGATAAATCATATGTTCCTTCGATATTGCACTTTATATCACCTGAATAATTATCTCCATAAGTTATTAAATTGCACATATCTATTGAAGAGTTAATTTTAACAGTTTTGTTTGTACCACTAAATACTATTGGTGGAGTTGTATCTTTTACCTCTATTTGATGGTTATAAACATATTTTTTATTTTTATATTCATAATAAACTTTTAAATTTTGCACCCCTAATTTTGTAGTATCAATTTTATAATTATCACTAGTTAATTTAATATCTTGATTAAGTATATTTATAATATCGTTTAAGTAAATATCTTCATATACTTCTATTTCATTAGTATTGATATTTAAAAAATCGTTTGTATTATCTTCTAGTATTACTTCTTTTTTGCACCCACTTAATAAGATTAAACTAAATATAAAAATTATTACTTTTTTCATGATTCCTCCTTAAATTTTTTTACAATTGTAAGTATGCTTTTTAAATTATTTTATTTATTATACTTCTTTTTTATTCTATGTAGAAATCCCTTACTATTTAGATAATAAAAACATCTGATTTCAACAATTGTTGATTTCAGATGAAATCCATAAGAGATAACATCTGACTTAGAGTCAAATGCATCCTTTTATATTTTATGCAAGTATCGTGTACAAATACATAATAACATAAAGGCAACTTTTTTGCAAGTGTTACACATACTCGAAATTATAGTTCAAGTTTTCTATCTATTGCCATAAAAGGAAGAAGTATGACAACTTTTTAAATAAAAAATAGTTAATACTAATTTAAATTAACTATAATCATAATTATAAAATTTATATTAAAAAAATTAAACTTATGATATAATTTTAATTAGGAGGAGATAGATTTTGAAAATAAACAATGATTGTGCAAGAAAAATTTTATTTGAAGTTGAAAAGATTCCTTATGGTGAAACTTTAACTGTTGCAAAATTACAAGAAAAAATATCAGATTTTTCTATTGAAGATGTTTTAAATATAGTAACTTTGTTTAATAAAGAACATTATTTGACCATACTTGATAAAGCTAGTTATGATGATAATGATTTATTTAGAGACAACAAAGTTAAATGCTTAACTGAAAAGGGATATAAAACTCTAGACTTAATAAGAAATGATAAAATTTGGAATTTAATTAAAGAAAAAGTTAATAATTTTGAAGAATTATCTATTTATAGCATTTTTGATATTGCAAATAAAATTATTAATGTTCAACATAATGAATTATTCGATTTACCAAAAGATTTATTAATTCAAAATAATAGATGGTAAAATTATATATGCATATTGATAATAATATGCAAGTGTGTTTTCTAAATTGACAAAATAAAACTACTTTCAATTTAATTTGAGAGTAGTTTTCTATTTTTACTCGAATTTTTCCGAATTTCCTATCAATCTGGTGCAAGTGACGTAGTAATCTGCAACTTTTTATAAATATTATTAGGAATAAAATCTAAAAATGTAATATCAATATTTGTTTTAAACTAGACCAAGTAGAAATATAATGGCAGTTAAGAATAAACTAATAGCTAAAATTAT
>CANRAT010000050.1 GCA_947628685.1 uncultured Bacilli bacterium | reverse complement strand
GCACAGTATCCAATTGGAATATTTAAAAAAGGATTTGTTATGTTTTTTACATTTATAATTCCTTTTGGATTTGTAAACTATTATCCTTTATTATTTATAATGGGAAGGGAAACTAATAAATTGCTTATCTTTTCTCCATTAATCACGATTATTTATTTAATACCTTCAATAATGGTATTTTATATAGGAATGAAAAGATATACAAGTGTAGGGAGTTGATTATTTATGAATAGTAGACATATAGGGTCTTATGGACTAATAATAAAAAATGAACAAATAGTGTTAATTAAAAAAGTAGGTGGTCCTTATACAGGTAAGTTAGACCTACCTGGTGGGACTATAGAATTCGGTGAAAGACCAAATGAAGCATTAATTAGAGAAATAAAAGAAGAAGTGGGAGTGAGTGTTACAAAATATGAATTATTTGATGCAAATTCTGTAACTGTTAAATATGATCATGAAGGTGTTAAAGAAACTGTTCATCATCTAGGTATATTTTATAAAATAATGGATTATGAAGATGAAATAAAAGAAAATATCGAAATTACAGAAAAGAATGATGATTCTATGGGAGCTAAATTCTATGAAATAAAAAATCTTAAAAAGAGTAATCTATCAAGTATAGCAATATTAGAACTTGAAAAATTAGGATATAAGTTAGATGAATGATTTTAAGTTAGTACTACTAAAATTATAAAAAATAAAACAAGTACAAGTTATATAATAAAGTTAAAAGATAAGAGTTAGTTCTTATCTTTTTCTAAATCATATAAATGTATATTAAGATCTTCTAAATGCTTATATATAGTTTCAACAGGAATACCTAGTATATTATAATAACTTCCATTTATTTTTTCTATGAAGTTAGATATGACAGTTTCAATTACAAAACCTGATACATACATTTTATCTGGTTCATTTTCTATATAATACTCGATATCTTTATCACTTAAATTTCTAAGTGTTACTTCTGTTTTTGCAGTATCTTTAATAATTTTATTAGTATCTTTATTTATCATGGCAATACCAGTTATAACAGAAGTAGTATTATTTGAACAAAGTCTTAAAAACTCTCTTACTTCATCTAAATCTTTTGGTTTTTCTAAAATTTTTCCATCTACATATACAACAGTATCAAGTCCAAGTATAATACCACTATCAACTTTATTTAAAACACTCATAGCCTTACCTAACGCTAGATCTTCTACATATTTATATACATCATCAAAGTTAGATGAAATCTCTTCAAAATCACTTTCTATAAGAAAATGATTTAATTTTACCGTATTCATAATGTCACTTTTAAATTTTGATGTACTTGCTAAAGTTAATTTCATTTATATCACCGTAATAAATTATATATTAAATTTATTTTTAAATCAAATAAATGGTTTTTGTGTTAAACATAGTGAATGATAAATAAAAAAAGATAAAGTAGATTATGTAATACTATCAAATGATGAAGATGGTGTTGCTGCTTTTCTTGAAAAATTACTACAATTTAGATATTTTTTATATGAATTTATTATTTTTTGAAAAAATTGTAAAAATTTGGTAAAAAAGTATTGACAAAGCAAGAAAATGAGAGTAAGATTTATTGTAATATTTTATCTTGGATGAGGGAGGAATATTATGAATAGATTGAACTTGAAAAAATCATTTATTAAATCTAATTCTAATGTGATATGCCTATGCATATGCACTCCTTTATCTTGCAAAAATAAACCAGAATGAGAAAATGAGGTCGTACTGACTAAAATTCTCTTCTGGTTTTTTTGATATATTGGAGGTGTATCATGAATATAGTACTTGATGATTTATTAAACAATATTAAATCTTATAATCCTGATAGTTTAGACATTATAAAAAAGGCTTATGATTATGCAGATAGTATGCATAAAGGTCAGGTAAGGCAAAGTGGAGAACCTTATATATCACATCCACTTAATGTAGCCTATATATTATCTGAAATGCATGCAGACCAAGATACTATATGTGCGGCACTCATGCACGATACACTAGAGGATACAAAGGCAACTAAAGAAGAAATAGCAGATCTTTTTAACAAAGATGTAGCAAACCTGGTAGATGGAGTAACTAAAATAAGTAAGATGAATTTTTCATCTAAAGTAGAACAGAGTTTGGCTAATACAAGAAAAATTATATTAAGTATTACTGATGATGTTAGAATAATAATTATAAAACTTGCTGATAGGCTTCATAATATGCGAACACTATCATATAAAAGTGAATATAAACAAAAAGAAAATGCACTAGAGACATTAGATATATTCTCGCCACTAGCATATCTAATAGGAGCATATAGAATAAAAAGTGAACTTGAGGATTTATCTCTTAGGTATTTATATCCTGATGAATATAAAAAATTAGAAAGTATGATGAATAAACTAAATGTAGATAGTAATGCTTGTTTAAATGAAGTATTATCTAATATAGAAGAAATACTTAATAATAATGAAATATCACACGAAATAAAAGTTAGAACTAAGAATATATATGGAATATATAAAAAAATACACGAAGGTTATAAACTTTCTGATATACACGATTTATTATCTCTTAAAATAATGGTAGATGAGATAAAGAATTGTTATATAACACTCGGATTAATACATTCTAAATACCATCCTGTAAATGATAAATTTAAAGATTATATATGTTCACCTAAAACTAATTTATATAGATCCCTCCATACAACAGTATTTGGACCAAATGATAGACTTATTCAAACGCAAATAAGGACATTTGATATGGATAAAATAGCATCATTTGGACTTACTGCATATTGGGATATAAATAAAGGATTTGCAAGAAGTAAAATGCAGGAAGATTTAAAAAATAAATTTCAATTTTTTAAATCATTATCTGAAATAAATATAATGTTTAAAGATAATGAGGAGTTTGTAAATCAAGTAAAAAATGAATTATTTAAAGATATTATATATGTATATATGTCAAGTGATGGTAATAAAAAAGGAATACCTAAGGGTTCTAACATAATAGATTTAGCATGTTACTTAGATATAGAAAAGATACTTGTAGGCGCTAAAGTAAATGGTGAGATAGTACCACTTAATTATATTTTAAAAAATAATGATAGAGTAGTACCTATAGTTGATGACTTATCTTATGGATATAGAGATTCTTGGGTGGATATGGCTAATACAGGATATGCGAAAAAGAAAATGAAGCCATGAGGAAAAATGATAAAATTGAAAGGAATGAGTTGTATGCTTACAATAAGGTATGAAAAAATTGGAATATTAATTTATAGTGATAAAATGAAAAATTACTATTTTTCAGAAAATGAAGAAGTTATAAGAAATTGTAAAAAAATATTTAATAAATTAAAAAATAATGAGATAATTGATACTGAAGACGCTTTGAGTCAAGAATTAATTAATCTTGGTTGTCTAGATGGGATAAGAGAAATCAAACCAAATACTGATTATCTTTCAGCCCCACTTGAGTATTATTTTGATTTTACAAGCATTTGCAATTTGAAATGTACTCATTGTTATAACAAAGAACATATTTGCAACGATACAATTTCTAATGGAAAAATTGAAGAAATAATTAAAGATATGTATGATAATGGTATAATGAGAATACATTTGGCAGGTGGAGAGCCTACATGTGTTCCGAGTGGGTTACATACATACATGTCTACAGCAAAGAAATATGGAATTATATCTTCAATGTCATCCAATGGAGTAAATATAAGTAATGAAGTTATTGATATTATGTTTAATAATAAATTGTTTTCAATAACAATTAGTTTAGAAGGTGCAGATGAAGAAACAAATTCTAAAATTAGAGGAAAAGGAAATTTTGAAAAATCTCTTATTACAGTTAGAAAACTTGTAAAAAGGAAAAATGAACTAAATTCAGACACTATTATTTGTTTAAAAATGTCTTATGACACTTTTACTAAAAAAGAAGATTTAGAAAGAATGATTATTTTAGGAATAAAATTGGGTGTTGATGTTATTAAATTTTCTAATCCAGAAAGATGTGTATTTCATGAAAAATCATTTTATTCTTCTGTATATGAAAACTATTATAAGGTAAATTCCTATATTATGGAATTGAAAGAAAAATATAAAAATGAGAGAATTTTTATAACCAATTTAGCAAATCCCATAAATGGTTGTGAAAATATAGGTTTACCAAATATGAAAGGGTGTATAGGTGGGCAAGAATTATTATCTATAAATCCAGATGGAAGAATATCCCCTTGTTTAATGAATCAAATTTCTTTAGGAAATATTTATGATTATAAAAATATTCAAGATTTTTGGAATAATTCTGAAAAATTAAAAAAATATAGAAAGATGATAACCAATTATGAATGTGTAGATTGTCAATATCATAATCAGTGCCGTGGTGGATGTCAAGTAAGAAAATATGTTGAATATGGAAAAATACAAGGATTAGATCCGTTGTGTCCAGTAAAAAAAGATGTTAAAATAATTAAAGAACAAACAACTTCAAAAGTAAAAAAATTGATTAAAATAAATATTTTGCATTCGTTATGATTGTAGGTGATTAATATATGAATAAAATATTGGTAATGAGACATGGTGAATCTATTGGTAATGCTTGTCGCATTATACAAGGAAAAAGCAATTTTAAGTTATCAGATAAAGGGATAATTGATGTTAAAAATTTAGTTGATAAAAACATTAAAACATTTAAAAAATTTGATAACATAACTAGTAGTACTTTAAAACGCGCAATTGAAACTGCAATTATAGTTTCAAATAAATTAAATAAAAAGGTTTCTTTTGATCCATTATTAGAGGAATTTGATGCAGGTATTTTAGAAGGTTTAACAAAACAATACGTAGAAAAGTCATTTCCTGTATATTATAATGTTTGGGAACAAAAAGGCGATTTAGATAGTATACCCGGTGCTGAAAAAGGTGATGAACTTCAAGCTAGGGTATTGATGTTTTTAGAAAAATATTTAAATTGTGATAGTAGTGAAATAGTAATTTCACATGCTGGATTTATCCGTTCATTAATAAATACAGTATATAATAGAAATAGAACAACTCCTATATCTATAAATCACGATAATATCTATTATTTGGAAAATGTATGGAATAATATAGGATTAAAAAAATTTAATATTGCAAAAAATTCTTTAGTATTTGAAATATCAACTTATGATAAAAAATATATTATGAAAAAGGTTATGAATCACGATATAAAGAAGGCAGAAAAAGAAAAAAAACTTTTAGAATATTTATCGAATTCGATTTATATTCCAAAAATTATAGGATTAACACAAAGAGATGATTATATTTTAAAAATAATGGATTATGCAGTTGGAGAGAATATACATGGTAATTTAAATATTGAAAAAATAAACAATACTACTAGAGAGTTGTATAACTTGAAACAGTTATTAAAACTTTATAATGATGAAAGTGAGAAAGAAGATATAATAGGCAGTTTAAAAAATTTTTTATGTTTTATTGAAGATGAAGATATAAAAAATATTGTAATTAATATTTTAATGGATGATAGATTTAATAATTGCCTTCAAAAAGATAATTTTCAAATAGTGCATGATGACCTTCATAGAGATAATATCTTATATCAAGGAAATAGGCCAATTTTTTTAGATTTTGAGGGCTTAAAAAAGTTTCCCAGTAATTATCAATTAGCTAGTTATATAGCTGCTAATTTCTTACTATACGATGAATCTTTCAACATTGATTTGGTATTAAGAAACTGGCCAGAAAAAATAAATTTAACATATTTAAATAAGCTAATATTATTTAGACTGTTAAAAGGATACGAGTATTTTACTAGAAGAATTGAAAGTGAAAAAAGTAAAGATGATTATGAATTTCAAAAAACATATAAAAACAGTTTGATAAAATATGCTAAAAGAGGAGGATTGTAGTTTAAAATATGAAAGTTGGTTTAGTAAATTATTATCTAAGACTTAAAGATTATCCAACACGCTATTCTTTAGCAACTTTAAGATTAGGTGAATATTTAAACAGTTGTAATATAGATGTTGAGTTATATCCAATACCATTAGATGTAAATCAGTATACTGAAATTGTAAATGATTTAAATAATAAGTTTGATATTATAGCTATATCACATTATGTATGGAGTGTTAATTCTACTAAAAGATTAGTTGATGAAATAATGAAACAGAATAGTTGTAAAAAAATAATAATTGGAGGTCCAGAAGTAAGGTATATAGATGTAAATGAATATAAAAATGTATATTTTATATCTGGAGAAGGAGAAGAAGCTTTAGTTAATTTAATAAAATACATAGAGGATGGTGAAATTGATATTAATTTTTTTAAAAAAAATCGTAATATTTTTAATGATAAAAATAATCAATATTGTTGTGAGAGTAATGAATTAAAGTATAAAAATCCTTTATTTACTAAATTTAAAAATATTGATAAATCATTTTTATATTACGAAACATCTAGAGGATGTGCTTATAATTGTGGTTATTGTGGATTTAACAATAGAAAAACTGTTGCTAATTTTGATTTGGCGTTTGTAGAAGAAGAAATAAAAAGAATTGGACAACAAAATTTTAAAGAAGTGTTTGTAGTCGATGCGAATTTTGGGGGAACTAAGGAAAGAGCTAAAATAATAATGCAATATTTTAATAAATATGCTCCTGAAGCAATTTTGACTATTTACTTAAGACCTGAATTTATAGATGATGAATTTATAGGTATATTAAAATTAGCGAATATAAAAGAAATTAGAATAGGAATACAAACAATAAATAAAAATATACCATCGTGGGTTAGAAGTAATTCAATATATCATATAGTGAAAGAATTACCTAAACTTTCAAAGAATAATATACCTTGGAAAGCAGAATTAATAATAGGCCTTCCTGGTGACAATTTAAATGGCTTAAAGGAAAGTATAGACTTTGTTGAAAATATTTTAAATCCTACAGAATTTTGCTGTTATCCATTAACAGTAATCAAGTCAACAAAAATGTATGAGTTAGTTAATAAAACTAAAGATAATATGTGGATTAAAGTAGATGAAAACTATATGGCATATGAATCTAATAGTTATACACATGAAGAATTGATAGAGATGCAACAATATGCAATAAATAGAATGAATAATTATTTAGAAAAATGTTATAATAAATCAGATAAATTAATAAAACAAAAGAAAAACAATGTAATTAAAAAAACTATAGAATGAGAGGACATTATGAGAAGAATCGTGTGTCAAAATGTAAAAAATTTAAGAGATCTAGGTGGATTTTTAACTAAAGAAAATAAAATAACAAGATTTAATTCTATATACAGAAGTGATCTACCTAAAGATATGAATAAAAAGGAAGTAAAATATTTATTGGATAATAATTTAACAACAGTTATTGACCTTAGAAAAACTGATGAAGTAAAAAGAAATATTAATTGTCTTAATATTCAAAAAATTGATTATTACAATGTTAATTTGTTAGGTGATAATTGCCCGGGTGAGGAAAGCGATATACCAAAAGGATATATAAATATATTAGACAATATAGATACTATGTACAAGGTTTTTAATATAATAAAAAATTCTAAAGGAAGTGTTTTATTTAATTGTAGTGCAGGTAAGGATAGAACTGGTGTGGTATCTATGTTATTACTTTTACTCGCACAAGTTTATGATGATGATATAATAGCTGATTATCAAGTATCTTATACTTATATTAGAAGTGAAATAAGAAAGATGCATGTAGATAATCCTGATTTACCAGCGTTTTTAGGTAGATCTAATTTAGAATATATGGAAGAGACATTGAAACTATTTTATGAAAAATATAAAAATATAGAAAATTATTTTAAATATCTTGGATTTAGTAATGAAGAAATAAATCAAATAAAGTTAAAACTTGTTGAATAGTTTTTATTATAGTATTTAATATTAACATACGAAAATTAAAAATTTTAATGGAAGTTTAAGAATTAGTTGAATCCTTTAAGGTTGATGATCTAACTATTACATAGGCTAAAGAAAAATTTAAATATTATATTGAAAAATCTTTAAAAACTTGGAGAAAAAGCAGATAAAGTAATTAAATATGATTATGAGTCTGTGTTAAAGATATTCCTTTTGAATCTTATGATATAGAATTTGTTATAGAAAAAGGACATGTAATTTTTACAGATTTTTATAGTAAAGAGTTAAAGTGTTAAATTATTTATTTGAATAAATTTATTTTATGTGTTAAAATATGACCAAACGAGGAAGGAAGTTTAAAATAAATGAAAGTTTCGCAAATTGGATTGATATCAAAAAAATTAACAAATTTAGACAATCAGTTTCCAGTGCAAGATATGCTTGTTAAAACTGGACAAATTAGTCAATTCAGCAGTGGAGTTTATGCTTATGGGCATATACCATATTTAGTTAAAAAAAATATAACAAATATAATAAGTAGTGTTTTATCTAAATACGGATGTTCAGAATTGTCATTACCATTATTACAACCCGAAAGTATATGGATAGAGTCTGGGCGTTTAAAAAAATATGTGGATGATGATGTAATGTTTAGATGCTTAACAGAAAAAGGTAATTATTGTTTGGCGCCTACTGCTGAAGAGGCTATAGTAAAATATGCTGGTAGCAGACTTATTTCATATAAAAACTTGCCAGTTACATACTTTCAAATAGGAGAAAAATTTAGAAATGAAATAAGAACTAGAGGATTTTTACTTAGAGGAAAATCATTTGATATGATGGACGCTTATAGTTTTGGTAGAAATCAGGATGATCTTGATAAAGAATATGATAGGATGAAAAAAGCTTATTTGGAAATATTTGAGCAGTTAGGTTTAAACGTTCAACCTGTTGGAGCAGATAGTGGTAATATTGGAGGTAATAAATCAGAAGAATTTATGTGTGTTTCAAAAATAGGTGAGGATAATATATTATTTGACCATACAACAGGAAAAGCCTTTAATTCTGAACTATTAGAAAGGACCGATTATAAAGAATATTTGAAGAATGTGTATGGAATAGAAAATACAGATTCTTTAGAAGTTAAGAAAGCTGTAGAATTAGGACATATCTTTCAGTTAGGAGATAAGTATACAAAAGCAATGAACGCAACATATATAGATGAAAATGGTCATCCAAAGAACTATATAATGGGTTGTTATGGTATAGGTGTAAGCAGGACATTAGCAATGGTTTATGAAAATAGTTTAGTAAAAAATTCTCAAGATAATTTTGGTGGTATATCCTTACCAATTAATATAGTACCATATACATTGTATATTATTCCTAAAATGGATGATATAGATAAAACAACCAAAGCACAGGCTATTTACAATTTATTAATTGAAAATGGAGTGCAGCTATTATATGACGATAGAACGGAATTATCTATAGGGGCAAAGCTTAAAGATAGTAAAGTGGTTGGAACTCCTTATGTGGCTGTTTTTGGAAAAACATTAGATCAAGGATTTGTTACAGTCGAAAATAATAAAACGGGTGAGAAATTTGATATGACATTAGAACAACTTGTTGCAAATTTTACAGAATTAGAAAAATATAGGAAAAATAATTATACATTAGAAAATATTATAAAAAAAAATTCTGATTATATAGATTACAATACTGAACAAATAGAAGCGACACAAAAACATTGTAAATAAATAATAAAAATAATGAAGTGGTTCTAGATAATTCTGTTGAAATTTCTTCAATTAAAATTGAATTATCTTGTGTGGAAATAATAGTAAAAATTATCTTTGTATAATTAAATTGTAAATTTTTTATTAAAATGCTTAAAAATCTAGTTAAAAAATTGTGATATACTTATATTAGTAAATGAATGTTGATTAATAAAAGTAGTTAGATTATATTTATATAGAGAGCTTATGTTAGGTGAAAATAAGTTAAATATTATCATAACGAATTACATATTATGAATTCAATCGGTTGTGACCGTTAAAACAAAGAGTGCATAATTTTAATTATGAATTAAGGTGGTACCGCGAATTATTTCGTCCTTATAGGGATTGA
>CANRAT010000049.1 GCA_947628685.1 uncultured Bacilli bacterium | reverse complement strand
TTAACATTATTAGAAATAAAATAAATCACAAGTACATTAAAAACAAATATATCATATAACAGTTGCATAACTAAAATACTTTCTATCCTAGAATTAAGTCCAAAAAGAGTTACATGCTTTAACACATGGAATTCTGCATACTCATATAAAGATGCAAGTTCATATCCAAATACTGCAAGTGTTTCAAAAACTAAACCAAATATAGTAATTGCTGAAAAAATGTATGATATTATTAAACATTTTTTTATTTTTGGATTGTCAATATTATTCTTTGGTATTATAGTAAGAAGTAACATTGGAGCAATATTAAATGCATAGTATCCATTAAGTCCACTTAAATAATCATTTCCTCTTGATACTAAAAATGGTTTTAAATTTGATATTTTAATAGAATTTAAAAGTCCTAGACAACTTATAACTAAAAGGGCTATATTTAAATAAAATAATATGTTGCTAGTTCTAGATATTGTATTAATTCCTTTAGATAGTATATAGTAAGTTGCTAGTGCAAATAGTATTGCAATTGCAAGTATAGGAGTTTTAGTTAAAAATTGACTTTGTATGAAATTACCTAAATTAAGGAAATTTAAAGTGCACATAAAAAATGCAAATAAACAGTTAATAACTATAATTATAATTCCTATTTTATTTTTAAATAACTTTATTATTTTATCAGGTAAACTTAAAGAAGGCTCATAATTCATAATATAATCGATTATAAATATAAATATTATCCCGGGTATAATACTTAAAAGAGGTATAATAAAACTATCTTGCTTCATTGAATTAATTAAAGCATTAAATGTAATACCAATGAGAAAAGCCCTAGTAATAAAATAATTTAAAGTAGATATTTCAAAATTAGTAATCTTTTTTTTCACTGTGTATTTCCTCCAAACTATTTTTTGAAGATACTTTAGTTTTAAGTATCAAACTACTTTTTATATTTAACTTTATGTTGCCGAAAACATTATCCCAATCATCTTTAACACTCTTAAAATATTTAGGATGATTTTGATAGAATTTTAAACCGAAACCAAATACATCAGTTTTGTTTTTAACTGCTTTACTGAAGGCTTCATTTACATGACTTTTGATTTTATTATTAGATTTTTTTTCTAATTCTTCGATTACTTTATAATCTTCTAAGTTAATATCTCCTTTAACTTCGATTACTCTTGCTTCACCTTCTATATTTATATCAACAATAGGTTCATTATTTTTGACACTTGTTTTAACACTCGATTTAAAAGATGTCGTATCAACTATTACATATCCATCATTATAGTCTAATTTAAGATACATCTCACTGATTTTATTGTTTACAATATTAATTCCCAAACTTTCATCATGAGTTGTAAAATCTACTAATTTATCATTTTTAAATAAAGCAAGATTTCCAATTTTAATATATGATTTAGGTACACTTGATTCTAGATTTTCTTTTTCTTCTCCTTCATCAGCATTTCCTACGACACTAATAGTATTAATAGCAGGATCTATCCCGTCCCTTAAGATGATTGATAGTAAATCATTAAAACTTGTCTTAGCTATTGTCCCTTGAAGGTCGGTAGTTGACTTTAAATTATCCGCTATATTTTGTGACGGAAAACTTGTAAGTGGCGTTACAATCTTAAGCGTATCAACAGCTTTAGCATCCTTTGCAATCGCTATATAAAAATTGTTTCTCGCGCTTGTATACCTTACAAATAAGTCAATAGCACTCTCAAGTCCATCACGTGCGACATCCTCAGATACTACAAGAATAGAAAAACTTCCTATATAAAGTTCTTTTGGAGATATAAGCCCTATATTTTTAAAGGCCTCAAATAGTGAATCTCCCTGTTCTTGATATACAACTATTTGTGATTGTGAACTCTCACTATTATCCCCACTACTTTTAGGTGCGTTAGATATTAATACACCAACTTCATATTTATCATCTTTTTTATCTATTGCAATTCCTGTAACTATTGAATAATCATTTAATTCTTTATAGTTCCAACATCCACTTAGTGTGAATAATATTATTAAACTAATTACTATTTTTTTCATATTCATCACCCATTCTTTTAACATTACCTGTAAGATAAGTAGGTCTATTTTTGAGTTTCTTTCTAGATAATCTTATAATACTGTCTTTAAGATTTCTAATACTAAGTGGACTAAATGGAGTTAAGTATGGAGTACCAAGACACTCTAGACTAGATAATTTTGCAATAAATATAATAAATATAAGCATAAATCCAACTATACCCATAAATGTCGCCCCTAAAATAAATAAAATTCTCCATTCCCTTACTGCATCTATAACATCTACATCATAAAATACAAGTTCTGAAATTGAAGTTGCTGCAACTACTATAATAACTATAGGAGAAACAACTCCTGCTGCAACGGCTGCATCTCCTAATATAAGCGCACCAACTACATTCATTGCGCTACCAGAAAAAGAAGGAGAATGTATATCTGCTTCTCTTAATACTTCAAAAGTTAAAACAAATAGTAAAACTTCGATTGCAGTTGGAAACGGGACACCATCTCTTTGAATTGCAACAGAAATTAGTAGTTGGTCGGGTATTATTTCAGGATTATAAGTCATGAGTGCGATATAAAGTGCGGGAGTTATTAGGGCTAAAAAGAAACATATAATTCTTATTATTCTTGAAAATGAAATGTTAAATGATTTTTGATAATTATCTTCAGGCGAGTGAATAAAGTCAGTAAGTACTGCAGGTAGTATTAAAACAAATGGAGTATTTTCAACTAGTATTACTATTTTACCGTTAAGTAGTGATGTACACGCTTGATCAGGCCTTTCTGTACTAATGACTTTTGGAAAAACTGACTTTTGGCTTTTTTCAATTAACTCCCTTATGTAACCACTATCAAGGATTGCATCTATATCGATTTTCTTTAAATCGTCAAGTATTTTTTCAACTTTCCAATTTGGGACAATATCTTTTATAAATGCGACTGTAACTTTAGTTTTAGTACGCCTTCCGACTTTAATATCTTCGTACCACAAATTTGGGTCTTTAATTCTTTTTCTAATTAAACCTAAATTTTTATTATGATTTTCAGTAAAACTATCTTTTGGGCCGCGGATAATAGTCTCACTAGTTGATTCAACAACCCCTCTATCTAATTCTGCTCTTGTTTCAATTACTATTGCTTTAGAACTTTTATCTACGACAATTATCGTAAATCCACTCGCTAGATAATAAAATACATCTTCGTATGTTTCACATGTTTTAAGGTTACTATTGTAAATACTATTTTTTACTTGCTCATAAAACGAATCAAATGGTTTTTTCTTGTCCAAATTAATAATGGCTTTATTTAAAAAATCACTTATCTTATCGTCGCTACTGACACTCTCTAAAAATATATATCCAACTTTGTAGTTCTTTTTTTCTATTTGTCTAGTTACGATATCACTACTTTTTCCATTCATAGAGTTAATAGTTTCAAATATTTTATCTATATTAGTATCTAATTTCATATACTCACCCTTGTTATTATTGACAAATTTTTATAAATTATATATAATAACTGAAAATATATTGATTTGGAGGGTTATATGGATTTTTTAAAATTTGAAGATTTTGTTGAAAATAGATATGAATATATATTTGATTTTCATGAAGGATTAGCGAAGGTTCAAAATGAACAAGGTTTATATGGGTATATAAATAAAGAGGGGAAAGAAGTAATCCCTTGTAGATATTATGATGCATGGAACTTTCAAGAAGGACTAGCGAAGGTTCAAAATGAGCAAGATTTATGTGGGTATATAAATAAAGAAGGGAAAGAAGTAATTCCTTGTAAATATAAGGCAGGAAAATACTTTCAAGAAGGACTAGCTAAGGTTCGAAATGAGCAGGATTTATATGGGTATATAAATAAGGGAGGAGAAGAAGCAATTCCTTGTAGATATTATGATGCATGGGACTTTCATGAAGGACTAGCAGTTATTCGAAATAAGCAAGATTTATTTGGATATATAAATAAAGAAGGAAAAGAAGTAATCCCTTGTAGATATTATGATGCATGGAACTTTCAAGAAGGGTTAGCAGTTGTTCAAAATGAACAAGGTTTATACGGGTATATAAATAAAGAGGGAAGAAAAATAGTGCCTTGTAAGTATTATGATGTATGGAGCTTTCAAGGAGGACTAGCGATGGTTCAAAATGAACAAGGTTTATATGGGTATATAAATAAAGAAGGAAGAAAAATAGTGCCTTGTAAGTATTATGATGTATGGAGCTTTCAAGGAGGACTAGCGAAGGTTCAAAATGAACAAGGTTTATGTGGGTATATAAATAAAGAGGGAAGAGAAATAGTGCCTTGTAAATATAAGGACGGAGAAGACTTTCAAGAAGGATTAGCGAAGGTTCAAAATGAACAAGGTTTATATGGATATATAAATAAAGAAGGAAGAGAAGTAATATCTTGTGGTTGTTTGGGAAAATATGCTAGGGCAGGGTATTTTCATGAAGGACTAGCAGTTGTTCGAAATAAGCAAGGTTTATGTGGGTATATAAATAAAGAGGGAAAAGAAATAGTGCCTTGTAAATATAAGTATGGAGAAGACTTTCAAGAAGGATTAGCGATGGTTAAAAATAAGCAAGGTTTATATGGGTATATAAGTAAGGAAGGAAAAGAAGTAATTCCTTGTAAATATTTGACTGCAGGAGATTTTCATGAAGGATTAGCGAGAGTGAGCGTTGATGAAGGATTAGATAAGTTTATAGATAAAAATGGTAATGTAAAACTTGACCTTAACGTTTACGCATCAAGATTAAATTTAGGTGATAAATCCATAACAATTAAATCAGACACTAAAGAGGGCTTGGCTCAACAAAAATTAGAAGTAATTAAAGAAATAAAAAAAGGTTTAAATAACTCAGAAAATACAGTGGATAAAGAATTAAATTCATATCAAAAGAAAATAGGAAGTATAAAGTAGAACTTTATGCTTTTTTTGTTATTTAACTTTACTTTAAAATAAAACTATACTATAATATAAACTTAAGGTGATGCCTATGAAAAATGTATTGATAATTCAAGATTTAAACTGTATGAATATATTAAAAAATATTAATCTAGAACTTGAAGAAGGTAAAATATATTCTTTATTAGGGCAAACTGGAAGTGGGAAAACTACTTTACTTAAAAGTATCTTTGGACTTACCTTTTTTAGTGGCTCTATAACGCTTGATGGAGTATTAATTAATAAAGATAATATTGATACATTAAGAAAAAATATGGGTATTTATCTTGGTATATCTAATTTGAATAGCGGGAGTGCTTTTGAAAATATAATTGAAGTTTTAAATAATTTAAATTATGATGAGGATAAAGCCAGAAAAAAAGTTTATGACATATCAAAAAAACTAGGAATAGATAATTTACTTTATAAAAATATAAATATACTTACATATCCTGAAAAAAAGTTAGTTGCTTTTGCTAAAAGTATTGTACATTCTCCAAAATTAATTTTGATAGATGGACTTTTAGATTCGCTTAACGAAAATTTAAAGACTAAAGTTATTTCATATCTAAATAGCATAAAGAAAAATAAATGTATCGTTATTGTAATAAATAACAGTGAAAATGTTAAAAATACTGATAATATAATAATTATGAATAATGGTAAAGTTATAATAAATGATTCTAAGGATGAAGTATTAAATGACGAAAAAAACTTTTCAAAAAATAATCTTAAACTGCCTTTTTTAATAGATTTATCATATAAACTCATTTCTTATGGCTTAATAGATCACTTAATTGATGATTATGATGAAATGGTGAGTGAAATATGGAAATAAAATTAGTTAATGTAAGTTATAAAGATATATTTAAAAATTTAAATTTAACTATTAAAGATAATGGAGTTTATAGCGTTCTTGGATACTCTTGTGAATTATTCAATCTGATATATGGATTAGATAAAAATTTTACAGGAGAAATTTGTATAGGTAGAAATAAATTTACAAATGTAAATAAGCGTGAGATAAATAATATACGAAAAAACGTTTTATATTTAACTGAAGATTATGAAAATGAATTATTTAATATAAATATTTTTGAAGATATAAAATATGGTATACATAATGTCTCAGAAGCAAAGATGTATGAATTTTTAAAGAATTTCGGATTAGATAATCAAATTTTAAAGAAAAGTTATTTAAGTTTAAGTAGTGGTGAGAAGAAAAAAATATTGCTAATTAAGGCATTTATAAGTGATGCTAAGATATTGCTTTTCGACGATATAACTAGTGGATTAGATGATAAAACTATTGATACTTTAGTTAAATTATTAAAAAGAGAAAAGAAAAATAGAATAATTTTAATGTCTTCAGTAGACTCAAATTTCCTGCTCAGTTCATCAGATAATTTTATATTAATGGATAGTGGTGAAATTATTTGTGATAAGTATCAAATTTTAAGTGATAAAAATTTGTTAAATAAAATGGAACTAAATGAGCCTAGCATATTATTTTTTAAAGATAAAGTATTAAAGAAAAAAGGTATAAAATTAGTAAATAGAGATAATGTGAATGATTTGTTAAAGGATGTATATAGAAATGTATCAAGATAATATAATAAAAAAAATCACGCCAAAAGAAAGACTTTTAATATTATTAATTCTGATATTTTGTGTGATGATTTCTAAATCAATATTTCTAATTTTATTTCTTACGACGTTAATTTTAATATTAATGATAAAAACTGAAAAAAGTGTTAGATACTATGTAAAGACATTAAAAAAAGTATCACCTCTATTGTTAATTTATCTGGTTTTGTATATAATTATGTTAAGGCGATATTCTTTTTTACCTAATTTAATATTGCTATATAAGTTACTGCTTATTGCAATTTTAATTGAGATATACGTATTGAATACAGATTTTAAAGGATTTAATAGTGGTATTTATGGTATACTTAAGCCTCTTGAGAGATTTTTAAATGTAGAAAAGTTATCGCATAATTTATCTTTATCTATTTATTATGTAAAATGTCTTTTGGACTCCTTTGATAATATTAAATATTCACAGATAAAAAATGGTAAAAGGGTGTTTAATATAAAGAACTATTTATTACCAATTTTTATGAATTCTATAGAAAAATTAACATCTAAAGATGAGACTTTGAAAATGACATTTTTTAGAGTAGATAATAAAAGCAATATTATATCGAAAATATTTATGGTATTATTTATAATAATATTTGTAATTTGTATATTCAAGGAAGTGGTGTGGTGAGATATTTTATAAGATTTTCTTATGATGGTTCAAAATATAACGGATATCAAAAACAGCCAAAAATGAGAACTGTCCAAGGCGAACTAGAAAAGGCTTTAAAAAGTATAAATGCTAATAAGGCTGTTAGTGTATCCGCTTCTGGTAGAACTGATGCAGGCGTTCATGCTTATGGTCAGTGCGCACACTTTGATTTAAGCACAAGTATTACTTGCGAGAAATTAAGAAGTGCATTGAATAGTTTAATCCCTGATGATATGTACGTTAGAACAGTTAGTGAAGTTAGTGATGATTTTCATGCAAGATTTGATGTTAAGGCAAAAGAATATGTTTATAAGATAAATATGGGAGTATATAATCCAATAGAAAAAGATTATGTATATCAATATAATAGAAAACTCGACATACCAGAGATAGAAAGGGCTTTAAAGTATTTTGAGGGTACACACGATTTTAGGTCATTTGTAAAAATTGATGAAGAAAAAGAAGACTATACTAGGACTATTGTACAAACGTCGCTTAAAAGAGATGTTAAAAATGTAAATACGATAACAATATCAATATTAGGGACAGGTTTTATGAGATATATGGTAAGAAATATAGTTGGGCTTTTGATTGAAATAGGAGAAGGAAAATATAAAAGTGAAGATGTAATAGAAATTTTAAAGATGAAGGATAGAACAAAAGCCGGAATGTGTGCGCCAGCCTGTGGGTTGTATTTAAAAGATGTTTTTTACTAACGTCTTTTTTTGACGGAAATTAACATTTTGTTGGTATTGATTTTTTTTAATATTTAGACTATAATTAATTGTAGGATAAAAGGGTGATTATATGGAAAATACAAAAATTATTTCAGATAATGGTGCAGTAATAGATGTTAATGGAATTTTTTATATATTCAATTCAAAATATTATTTTATTTACACTAAAGGTGAATTAGAAGAAAACGGATATGTGAAATTGTATTTAGTGCAAGTATGTAAGGAAGTTCAAAATACCCAATCAGGACCAGTTGAAACGGGATATATGTTGGGTATGGAAATAAATGATCAGGCAGAATGGCAAAAAGTGCAAAGTTCAATTACTACTATTGTAGAAGATAAAAAAAATGGTACTCAAAGTGCTACAATTCAATATTTGCCAATAAATATGTTGGTAAATTTAAAGGTTGTAAGTAATAACAAGTTCAAATTGTTGAGACACATTGTGGAGGATAATTTTAAGATCGTATTACCAAATAATGAACAAGCCACTTCAAATAATGCAGTTTATGACATTACAGCAGCCAAAACTAATGCAAGTGAAGAATTAGACAGCGATGTAATAATTGATTATAGAGCAAAATTTTTTGAAGAACAAGAAAAAAATGGAGAGTTGGAAAATCAAATTAAGGTACTACAAGAAAAAATAAATAATATTAAAACGATTATACAATAGTTATTAAAAAGTAGAATAATTTAAGGTTAAATTATTCTATTTTTGTGCATAAAATTAGTAGAGGAGCAATATGAAAAATTTGATTAATTTCTATTACAATTTATTAGTATCAGATTTTAAAAAAGCTAACGACCGTTTCATGTTTAAGATTGATAATAAAAATTATCAATTCATCCCATTTTATGGGGATGCCAACAAATTTTATGAAATATACATGCTATTGGTAAAAAATAATAAATATTGTCATCAAGTTTTGCTAAATAAGGATAAGCAATTGCTTACTTTTTACAATAACACACCATATTTATTAATAAAAGAAAATATAAATATAGAAAAATATGTAGATATTAATGAGATTATTAATTATGATTTTTTCGTTGTTGGGAATTATTCATTAAATTGGAAAAATATATGGGAAGAAAAAATCGACTATTATGAATATCAGATGAATCAATTGGCGTTTAAATATCCTAAATTAAAAAATAGTTTTAATTATTACGTTGGACTTACAGAAACCGCGATTAATTTGCTAAATTATATTGAGAATAAAGAAATCAATTATTATGTTTGTCATAAGAGAATAAACTATAATGAGAAATTATCTGAATTTTTTAATCCGATAAATATAATTGTTGATAGCAGGGTAAGAGATATTGCAGAGTATATAAAAACTAATTACATCAATGATGTTTTGAAAATTAGTGAGGTGTATTATTATTTGGATAATTTAAATCTAAATTATACTGAAAGTATCCTAATTATGGCTAGGTTGCTTTATCCTTCTTATTATTTTGACATGTATGATGAGATAATTCAAGACAAATTAAGTGAAGATAAAATTGATGTATATATAAAAAAAAATCTCAATTATGAGACATTTTTAAAACAGGTTTATGGTTATTTAAAGAATAGACACAATATACCTGAAATTGAATGGTTGAATTTTTAGTTTAAATAAACTATGATTAAACATTAATCACATCGATAACTTCTGGGATTTCACTCATTATTGCAGTAGCAATTCCATCTTTTAATGTATAATCAAGCATTTGGCAATTAGCACATGCACCAATCATATGAATGTAAACTACATTGTTTTCATATTTAACAAATTCAATATTTCCTCCATCGTTTATTAAAAATGGTCTTAATTTATCAATTATTTCTTTAATTTTTTCTTCAGCATTTTTCATTTGAATCACCAAAATGTATTATATAATAGTTAATAAAATTTGTAAATACTATTTTTATTAATGAAAATGTGGTATAATTTTTTCAGGTGGTAATATGACTAAAATAAAGAAAGGGAGAATAATCAGAGGTATAGTATCTGGGATAGAGTCATATGGCGTATTTGTTTCATGTGATGATTATTATACGGGTTTGATTCATATTTCAGAAATATCTCACGGTTTTGTTAAAAATATAAACGATTATGTAAAAATAGGGGATGTAATTTTTGTTGAGATTTTAGATGTTGACGAAGAACTTGGCCACTTAAAGCTAAGTATTAAAAATATTGAGTATAAAAAAAAGGTCGCAATTAAAAGAAAGAGGATAAAAGAAACACCACTTGGTTTTAAAACTCTTGAGTATAAATTGCCAATTTGGATTGAAGAATCGTTAAAAAAAATAAAAAATCAATGATTTTGCATTATTTTGTATTGACAAAATCAAGTATACATGGTATATTTAATTACGTCAACGTTTTTACGGGCGATTAGCTCAGTTGGTTAGAGCACTTGCCTTACAAGCAAGGGGTCATAGGTTCGAGTCCTATATCGCCCACCA
>CANRAT010000048.1 GCA_947628685.1 uncultured Bacilli bacterium | reverse complement strand
TAATACTTCGTCGATACCTACGCGTATAAGGGACTTTCACCCTCTAGCTAAATGTCATGCACGACACACTTTAAAAATAAAAAGGGGCTGTCTCAAAATTAAGTGATTGATTTTGTATCAGTCTCTTTTTTATATTATAAAATTAAAAATCAAAAAAGCCGAAACTATCAAGTTTCAGCGTAATGTGATACAATATTCTTGTCTAGAGAAATGAGGTATCACATGAATTATTTTAACATAAAAAGACCATTTTTCATAGTCCCTTCAACTAGATGCTGTGAGGAATATGAAAAAATTGATAAATTTCTTGAAATTTTAAATAAATCTGAAATTGGAAAATTAATTGTACAAGAGCAAAAAAAGTTAAAAAAAACAAATGCTGGAAATCCTGAATATAATCCATTTAATTTAATGGCAACTATTATTTATTGCTTTTCAAAATTTAAAAGTACTGTAAGAGAAATAGAAGATTTATGTAAATTTGATTTAAGAGTTATGTATATGATGGAACAAAATAATCCTAATCACGCAATTATAGGAAAATTTATCAATAGATATATACTTCCCTATCAATATGAGATATTTACTGATATTACTAAGGCAATAATTGCGGAACTTAACATTGATATAAATACTCAATATAATGATGGTACAAAAATAGAAGCTAATGCCAATAAATATAAATTTGTATGGAAACCAACAACTTATCATAAAAAGTTAGATATTAAAATTAAAGAATTACTATTAAAGATGAATATAGAATTTAATAATAAAAATTTAATTAAATCATTCCAATTTAATGAATCAATAAAAGAATATATTGAAAGAGAAAATATAGACATTGATTTTATTAATACTAGTAAAGGTAAACGACTAACAAAAGGACAAAAAAATTGTAAATTAGCTTATAAATATTTAATTAAGTTACTTGAATATGAAGAAAAAGAAGAAATATGTGGAAAAAATAGGAATTCATATTATAAAACAGATAAAGATGCAACAGCTATGGTATTAAAAGAAGATTACTATTCAAAAACAAGTCATGATTTTCATGCTGGATATAATATTCAAGTTATGGTATCAAGTGGATTAATAACTATGTATGGTGTCTTTCAAAATCGAGATGATTTTTATACTTTTATACCAATGAACAATCTATATTATAAATATTATAAGAAATATCCTAAAAATGAATGTGCAGATTCAGGGTATGGAATGTACGATAATTATAGATATATTAAAAAACACAACATAACAAATTATGTTAAAATTAGTACTTGGAGTGGTGAAGCAAATGGAAAAAGACCTCAATTATTTTATACTTTTAATGATGGTGTTATGTGTTTAAATACTTGTATCGGAGAAGAAATATCATTTAAAGGGATACGACATCCAAGATATAAAAATAGTAAACTTTATAAATTTGTTGGCTGTAATAATTGCAAGTATTCTTACATCTGTAAGAAGTATGTAAAAAATAAAAATGATGATTATAGATTATATGAATCAATACCAGAATATGAGTTTTTAAAAGAAGAGGCAAGAAAAAATTTACAAAGTCCAAAGGGGATTGAAATACGAATAAATAGAAGTATACAAGTAGAAGGAGCTTTCGGACAAATAAAACAAAATATGCAATACACAAGAATAAGAAGACGAGGTTTAGATAAAGTATCATGTGAAATTATGCTTATATGTTTAGGAGCAAATATAAGAAAATATTTTTCTACATTAGATGGAAAGAAAATAAAAAGTAATTATTGGAAAAAACAAACAAATTTAAAAGAGGAAAAGTTTCCCTTTCCAAAACAAAAATAAAAAAGAGACTGATACAAAATCAATCATTTAATTTTGAGACAGCCCCTTTTTACATCATATCTTCTAGTTTTTTATTAGCCTTTTTCATTACATCATCGGCTATGTCCTCTAATTTTTCCATAACTGGCTCACTATATTTTTGGTAAGCAAGTACGGCTCCAGCACCAACAGCTATAAGTGCCATCGATTTTAATATTTTCATTCAAATCACCTCACTAGAAATATGATTTTGTATATAAATTAATATATACATTTATATTATCTTCATTACTTTAATTTTTATTCAAACAATTTTCTAATCTTTCTTTAAGAGTTGTCTTCCTTACTATTTCACTATTGTTTCTAACACCATACAAGAAAGCAACTGGTTCACCAATTATAATTAATTTCTTTTTTGCTCTAGTTATTCCAGTATATATAAGTTTTTTATAAAGCATTCTTTTATATGAAGATGATATAGGCATTATTACAAGCTCAAATTCACTACCTTGACTTTTATGTATACTTATAATAAAGCCATGTTTAAATTTATTAAAATCTTTTAAACTATAAATTACTTTGTTACCATAATAATCGATTGTCACTTCAGGACTGCCACTTTTACCTTTATAGTTAATCTCACTTATAACCCCAATATCTCCATTAAATACGTTGTTATCTGGGTCATTAACCAGCTGTAATACTTTATCGTTTTCTCTATATATTACATCTCCATATTTTATTTCTCTTTTGTTTAAAAGAGTTGGATTAAATACATCTTGAAGTACTTTATTTATATTATCTATTCCATTAACTCCTGCATACATTGGAGCCATTAATTGTACTCTTTTATAATCATATCCTTTAGAAATTACTTTTTTTACTATATTTACTAAACTAGGAATAATAACATCACTTGTGCATTCTAAAAATTTATAATCATCTTTTTCAGTTAAAAAGTCCTCATCTAAAGAATCATTTTTTATTTCATTTGCGAGTGTTGGTATATAGGAATATTCATCTTGTCTATATAATAAATCTAGTTCTATAGTATCTATTAAATCACTTTCTATTAAATCTTTAAGTACATTTCCTGCACCCACACTAGGTAATTGGTTATAATCTCCAACAAGTACTAGTTTTATATTATTTGTAAGGCCTTTAAGAAGAGAAGCCATAAGACGGTTATCTATCATACTAACTTCATCAACTATTATTAGATTAGAGTAATCAGGATTATATTCATCTACCATAAATTCATTTGTATCTTTATTCCATTTTAAAAATCTATGTATAGTTGATGCAGGAAGTAGTGTTGATTCACTCATTCTTTTACTCGCTCTACCTGTTGGAGCAAGTAAGGCTATTTTATTTATTAATTCTTTATCAGTATATTTATTTAATGTTTTATATAGTTCTACTATTGCTTTTATAATTGTAGTTTTTCCTGTACCAGGTCCTCCAGTTATTATAGTTATATTATTTTCTAAAGATTTAATAATTGCTTCTTTTTGCTTTTCTCCATAAACAAGTTTATATTTATCTTCTAACTCTTTAATTTTTAAATCTATATTTTTATATTTAGTAACATCTTTTTTTATTAAATAACCGAGTTTATCAGTTATATATTCTTCTGCTTCAAAGTCTTCATATATAAAGTACCTATCATCTTCTATTTTTATTTTAAATTCGCCATCTAATTCACTTATTGCATTATCAAATGTATCATTATCTATTTCATTTTTTAAATAGTATGATACACCTTCATAGATCTCACCATAATTAAGATAAGTATCACCTTTAGTAAAACTTAAATTTTTCATTATATATATAATGCATGCTTTAATTCTATTTATATTTAGTTTATCTTCATTATTTTTTAAGGCTATTTCATCAAGTTTTGTAAAACTTATTTCTATATCATCCATTATTCTATATATATTATTTTCAATTACTCTAATAGTATTACTTTTATATGTATTATAAATAGATAATGCATCCTTCATAGAAAATCCAAGTTCTGTTAATTTTACTATTGTCATATGAGATTCTTCATATTTTATTAATGTATCATATATTATATTTATCTTATCTTCTGATAATTTTGGAACATCATATAAACAAGTTTTATCTTTAATAATTTTTTCAAGTGCATTATCTCCT
This sequence comes from uncultured Bacilli bacterium, assembly GCA_947628685.1. GTDB lineage: Bacteria > Bacillota_I > Bacilli_A > RF39 > UBA660 > UMGS1613. The sequence goes on along the minus strand of CANRAT010000048.1, from coordinate 7,734 downwards.
AGTTTATCTACTATTTTTACTGCAATTTTTTCACCAATTCCTTTAAATAAGTCACTTGACAAAAACTCTACTATACCATCTTTATCTGTTGGACGAATTCTTTCACATTCCCTAACATTATATTGAAATCCATATTTAGGATGATTAGCAACCTCACCATACATTATATATCTTTCATTTTCGTTTAATTCTGCAAAATAACCTGTAAAAGTTACTAATTTATTAACGTAATCTTTCATTTCTATTATATTTGTATCTAATACTTTAATTAGACCTATTACATAACCTTTATCGCTTTTAAATATAGTTTGTCTAAATATTCCTTTTACATATTCCTGCATAATACCACCTTTTAATATTTTAACACAAAAAAGATAAACTTTTATAGTCTATCTAATTATTTTTTAATTTTTTTAACTTAGATTATTCATCAGCTAAATTATCAAAATATCCTTGAATAAATACAACAGGAGTTCCTTTATCACCACTACCACTCGTTAAATCACATAGTGAGCCTATAAGATCTGTTAATCTTCTTGGAGTTGTTCCCTGAGATAACATATTTCCTTTTAAATTAGAATCTTTCTTTTTTATCTCTTCTTTAATTGCATTTTTTAAATCTTCACCTTTTAAATCTGCAAATTTATTATCAGATATGTATTTTAATTTTAATTCGTTTGGAGTACCATTTAAGCCATCAGTATATGCAGGTGAAACAACAGGATCTGCTAATTCCCAAATATGTCCTACAGGGTCTTTAAACGCACCATCACCGTATACCATAACTTCTATAGTTTTACCAGTTAACTCTTTTAATCTATTTTGAATATCCCTTACTAACTTATCACCTGTTTTAGGAAATAATTTTAGTCTTTCTTCTGTAGATTTATTAGAACCTAAAAGTCCATATTCAGGATTAAATCCACTACCATTTATTGGTTCATTCATGATTTCATATAATCCGTATACTAAGTGTGCGCCTGATTCTTTTAATGTCTTTTTAGTTTTAAAGCGAGTATGTATATCACAAGTTAATACATCTTTAGTATAATTTAATATAGTTTTTGGATCATTTGAAAATACAAATTCTACTTCACAGTTTTCACTTTCTATTAACTCTCTATAAAAAGTTACCATATTTATTCCTGTAAATGGATGAATAAAATCTCCAAAAGTTTCTTTATATTCACCTTCACTTATAACACTAGATAAATTATACTCACTGTTATCTAATTTATCTTCATCGAGTATTCCATTACCAACCTCATCTGATGGAAAACTAAGCAACATAGTAATCTTATCCATACCACGAGCAATTCCCTTTAGTATCATTGAAAATCTATTACGACTTAGTATAGGATATACAACGCCTATATTCTTAGATGGAAATTTATTTTGCAAATCTTTTGCAATATCATCTACACTTACATAATTTCCTTCACTAATTCCTACTACTGCTTCTGTGATCGCTACTATATCTTTATTCCTAAATTCAAAATTCTCACTCTTACTTGACCTCATTAATGAATCTACTACTATACTAGCCAAATCATCATTTTCTTTTATTATAGGAGTTCTAATCCCCCTAACAGTTGTACCCACATTTCTCATATATTACCTCCTTAGTGTACAATGAGATTATAACACAAAGCAAAAAATAAGTAAATCTCTTTACTTATTTAAAAATTTTAATACTTCCTCTTTAGTATTTTCAAAGTTATCAAAATCTACATTAAACCAGTTAACATTCATTTGATTATTAAACCATGTATATTGTCTTTTAGCATACCTTCTACTTCTTTGTTTGATTAAATTAATTGCATCATCTAGCGTTATATTCCCACTAAAATATTCAAATAATTCTTTATATCCTATTGGAGTCATTACTGCTTTAGTTCTTACGCTACTACCATATAAAGTTTTAGCCTCATCAAGTAGACCCTCTTTAATCATTTCATCTACTCTTTTATTTATTCTATCATATAATATTTCTCTTTTAGTTGTAAGTCCTATAAATACTGCATCGTATAAAAGTTTACTTGTTTTTTCTTTATCGCTTAATAATTTATTTGAATTATTATAATAATTCAAGGCTCTTACTATTCTTTTTCTATTATTTTTATCTATATTAGTGTTTTTATCTATACTAATTAGCATATCATATAATTCTATAGTAGTATACTCGTTATATTCGTTAAAATTTTTTTCTTCTTCAAATTTATAGTCATAAAGTGCGGCTTTAATATAAAGTCCTGTTCCTCCAACTAATATTGGAGTTTTTCCTTTACTTAATATTTCATCAAGTTTTTTTCTACAGTCACTTTGATAATCGAATACTGTATAATTTTCAGTAATATCCTTTATATCGAATAAATGATGAGGTATATTTTCTTTTTCGCTTTCTTTTATTTTGGCTAGTGCGATATCAAGACCTTTATATACTTGGGTACTATCAGCGTTTATAACTTCGCCATTTAATCTTTTAGCCAGTTCAATACTTAATTTTGTTTTTCCTACGCCTGTAGGACCTACTATCACTATTATCAAATATATCACCTTCTATATTTAAAGCATCATAACAATTATCAATGAATTTATCTGGATCATTTATATCAAATCCAATTATATCAAACGCCTTATCAATCGATAATTGATTAAATGAAACATTTAAATATCTAATTTTTTCATCGTTTGCTTTTGGATTTTTTATTAGATTAATAGCTATTATACTTCCAAGTAAATAACTTAAACTATTTTCATAATCATATATATCTTGACTTGCATTTTTACTTTCGCTAAATTTAATTAAATCTTTAATATTACCATCACTAATTATTTTATATTTATCAATAGATTTAATACTATCAATAGTTACATCACCATATTTTTGATATGCTTCTAATATAATAGCAGGAAATATAACATTATTACTTGAATCGTTTATAGCACTCTCTAAAATTGAATATACCCTTTTATTTAAGTTATTTATACTATAGCCCTTTTTACTTAAAAACAAATAATATCTAAGTTCCATATAAAATGAAATAGTTTCAGTAAATGTTGATCTAACTAATGATTCTTTTCCTGCATTTATAAAATGTGAGAATTCATGAACTATATTTGCTCCATCATCTATATTGTTATTAATTGGTATATTTATTCTGCGTTCTTCTTCTATACATATAGAATATGGTAGTCTTTTTTTTGATTTTTTTACATCTTTTATATCAAATATATCAATTATTCCATAATTTAATAGTTCATTAAATTCTTTTAAGTATAAACTATCGAAATCTAGGAGAAATTCTTTTACTAATTTAATTGTTTCATTAATATCTAAACTGTCATAAATTATATCTTGATCATCAGAAAAAACGCCATTAAATTTATATAAAGCATCTATCGCCACCACAGCGCTTGGATAAAATAATTCAGTAAAATTAGAATCTATACTTTTTATTTCTTTCAAATATCTTGTTATATTTAATTTATTTAATAATTTAAATGTTTTCATACGATACCTACTTTATAAACATACTATCTCCAAATGAGAAGAATCTATATTCATTTTCTACTGCTATTTTATAAGCATTTAATATATTATCTTTTCCCGCTAAAGCACTAACTAACATTATAAGAGTACTTTTAGGCAAGTGAAAATTAGTTATTAATGAATCTATTGCCTTGAATTTATATCCAGGATAAATAAATATGTCTGTCCACCCACTACATTCTTTAAATTCACCATATAGATTCATAATAGTTTCAAGTGTTCTAGTTGTTGTAGTTCCAACACTAATAATTTTATTACCTAATTTTTTTGCTTTATTTAATACTTCTGCAGTCTTAAGACTCATACTATAAAACTCACTATGCATTTTATGACTCGTTACATCTATTACATTTACAGGTCTAAATGTTCCAAGTCCTACATGGAGCGTTATATACTGTATTTCAACGCCTTTTTGTTTTATTTTTTTAAGTAACTCTTTAGTAAAGTGAAGACCTGCTGTTGGAGCGGCTGCACTTCCTATATTTTTAGCATACACCGTTTGATATCTATCTTTATCTTCTAATTTTTCGTGTATATAAGGTGGAAGTGGCATTTCTCCTAATTCGTCTAATATTTCATAGAATATACCACTATATATAAATTTAAATACTCTTATACCATCTTCTTTTACCATAGTACATTCTGCTTTTAATTTATCTGAAAAGTTAACTATCGTTCCTACTTTAATTCTTTTTGCAGGGCGTGATAATACCTCCCAAGTATCTTTTTCTATTTCTTTTAACATTAAAAGTTCGATAACCGCACTTGTTTCTTCTTTTACTCCTATAATACGAGCAGGCATTACTTTAGTATCATTTAATACAAGTACATCTCCTTTATTTAAATAATTAATTATATCTGTAAAATGTTCGTGCTTTAAATCACCAGTTTTTTTATCAAGTACTAAAAGTTTAGATGAATCACGTTTTAAAAGAGGTGTTTGAGCAATTAGATTTTCTGGTAGATAAAAGTCAAAATCATCTGTTTTCATTAAATCAACTCCATACTTATACATTATAATTATTTTATATAATTGTTTCAAGAGTTTTTTTAAAATTTATGAAAAAAAGGATTAGAATAAACTACAAGAGTCATATCCAAATCCCATTAATCCTAAAATAAATTCAATTATTAGTGGTAATAAGAATGCAAGTGCGGCAGCAATTAATCTTTTAATAAATCTACCTTGTGCCTTTTTCATCTCATCATCTTTATCTGATCCTATTGCTTTAATAAAATCTATTATTCCAAGTATTATTACTACAACAGGTAATATATATTTCATCCATCTTAGTATGTTTCTTATCCATACTAATAGTCTTTCAGAAAAGCCACAATCGCCTGTATTCGATCCTATTATTCCTGCATCCTTTTTTTGCTCATACATTTCTTTTTGTTTTTCTAAACATTCAGTGATGCATGATTTTTCTGAAAGAACAGCGTAATTATATGTCGATTCTATTGCTTTACAATAAGTTTTTACCAATTCTTCTTTTTCACTTAAATCTTGCGCTATTTTAGATATACATGATCTGTTATCTTTATTATCAATACATTTTTTATACTCATCTATTGAAGAATCAAATTGTTTTGAATAATAGCCTAGATTTTCACATGCGATATTAAATGTTTCTCCATCTCCCAGATAAATTAGACTTCTAATTGCGGAAATATTAGAATCATACTCTGTCAAATTGGATTTGCTTTTTCCTATATAAAATTTATCTGTCATAGACGAAGCACTTAAAAGTCGCCAACCCGCTGCAATGGAATCAGGACATTTAAGAATATTATCTTCTTGTGTAATATTAATTTCAATTAACTCGACACGATTACTATCTGTGTCTATTTCCGCACCAGAATAACTGAAACTTTCTAAAGAAACAGTTCCTGAGTTTTCGTTATACGCAATAGTCGCTTTATATATGCCATCTTCACTCTCATATGGGCAAACTTTAGCTTCTACCATTGATACACTAATAAAAAATATTGTAATGAAACAAAACAACTTTAGTATTTTTTGCATTCATACACCTCTATTCATTTTTAATAAATACTACAAATTTAATTTTTTTAGAATAGACTACAAGAGTCATATCCAAATCCCATTAATCCTAAAATAAATTCAATTATTAGTGGTAATAAGAATGCAAGTGCGGCAGCAATTAATCTTTTTACAAATCTACCTTGTGCCTTTTTCATCTCATCATCTTTATCTGCTCCTATTGCTTTAATAAAATCTATTATTCCAAGTATTATTACCACAACAGGTAATATATATTTCATCCATCTTAGTATATTTCTTATCCATACTAATAGTCTTTCAGAAAATCCACAATCACCTGTATTCGATCCTAATATTCCTGCATCCTTTTTTTGCTCATACATTTCTTTTTGTTTTTCTAAACATTCAGTGATGCATGATTTTTCTGAAGGAACAGCGTAATTATATGTCGATTCTATTGCTTTACAATAAGTTTTTAACAATTCTTCTTTTTCACTTAAATCCTGCGCTATTTTAGATATACATGATCTGTTATCTTTATTATCAATACATTTTTTATACTCCTCTATTGAAGAATCAAATTGTTTTGAATAATAGCCTAGATTTTCACATGCGATATTAAATGTTTCTCCATCTCCTGTATAAATTAAGCTTTGAATATGGGAAATATGAGAGTTATACTCTTTAAGATTAGATTCGCTCTTCCCTATATAATACATCACTGGAACATTAGGCCCTAAAACACTATATCCAGTAGCAAGAGAATCAGGACATTTCACTACATTATCTTCTTGTGTAATATTAATTTCAAGCAATGTAATCGCATACAAATCATTATCTCCGTTTATATCTTCTTCTTTACTACCAAATACTTCAGTATAACTTTCAACATAAGGGGTTCCAGATTCTTCACTATATCCAATAACTAATTCAGTGTATTCATCATCTCCACTTGAAATATTTTTACTTTTATATGTGCAAACTTCAGCTTCTACAATTGATACACTAATTAAAAACATTGTAACAAAACAAAATAATTTTAATATTTTTCTCATGTAAACACCTTACCTAAGTTAATTATACAAAAAAAATAAAACAAAGTAAACATTTTGTTTTATTTTTGCTTATTTTCCTCCAACTTTTTCTGTATCATTGCATTAATTAATGCTTTTCTTATTATTCCTCTTTTCTCTTGATATTGTTGATATAATTCAACTCTCTCCTTAGCAGTGTGATTCATATATTCTTTGTTTAATTCAAAAAGTGCTTTTCTTGATTCTTCTTCTGTCATCATATTGTATATATTCCTCCTTTTAATCCATGACTAAAAAACTGTTCTACTAATTCAAATATCTCATCATTTCTCTTTGATCTAAATACATCGTGTGTAACACCTTCAACATACACTAATTTTTTTATATTTGATTTTACTGAATTATATACGTAACTAGAGGATGTAAGTGGAACTAAATTATCATTTTTACCTTGTATTATTAGTATAGGACAAGTTATATCACTTGGAGATTTATAATATTCTTTTACAAGAGTCATAAATTCTTTTAATGTGCTCATATTTAGTTTTAAAAATCTTGAAATAATTTCATCTTTTCCATATGTTTCCATAATTTTAGGAGTAATTTTAAATGAATTTGTAATATTTAGATCATCATTTTTTACATCTAAATATTGAAATGCTGGAGCGGCTAATACTATTTTTTTAACCTCATTATATTTAGCTAAATAACACGCAATTACTCCACCCATGCTATGGCCTATTAAATATATATTTTTATACCCTTCTTTGATCAACCACTTTAGTTTATCTTCACTAGAGTTAATCCAATCTTTATATTTTGCTTTGCTTAAATTTCTATCATGACCTGGTAGTGTGAATTGAAACACATCAAAATTCTTATTTAACTCTAAATAGTTTGCTAAATCTTCTTCATCATATGTACCACCTGCAAAGCCATGTATTATCAATATAGCTTTTCTAAACAACATATTTACCTCCCCCAAGATTATATCTAACTAAATTATATCATTTTAAATTGGAATATGTAAAGAGTTTTGAAAAAGAAAAAGAGTTTTTTACAACTCGTGAAATGAAAAAGTAAATTCCAGTTTCAATATATTAATGTAGAATTTAGTCTTACATCAAATTCCAGTATGGGAT
>CANRAT010000047.1 GCA_947628685.1 uncultured Bacilli bacterium | reverse complement strand
AAATTTCATAATTTTTTACTTCATCATTTCCTAATCGATCCATAAAACCATAGTTTTTAGCAACTGTATATAATTCATCAACATTCTTAGCATCTATATTTTCTTCTATTAAAAATTTTTCAAAAAAATACTCTAACGCTAGTTCTGACATTGTACATTCAAATGCAAAGTTTGATAATTTATTTGAACTTTTATCAACGTTTGAAGTTTTAGCCGAACTAGTAATAAAGGTTGTTCCTTTAGACATCTTATCTATACATTTCTTAGCTTCATTAGGATAGTAAAAATCTAAAGTTTCAAGTAAAATTGTTTTAATTATTTTCCCAATGCTTTCTGTTTTATGATATTCAGAATTCATAGCTACTGCTAAAATCATCGCTCCATATATTTGATCTGCTAAACTTTGTTTATTATCGCTAGTTTCATATTTTAAATTATTTGCTAACATATAAAATTCAATAGCATTTTTAATTTTAATTGTTTCATTGTTAATCATGTTTCCACCCCACTTGCATTGACTATTATACACCAAAAAATGGACAAAAGTCAAAATAAATTTTGACTTTCTACTTCATTGAATTTTGTCTCTCCATAGACCAACTTTGGATAGTTGCTACCTTACTACATTTTTAATTAGTCAATATGACTAAACCAAGAATTAGGTGTTACTTCATACCAATGTCTTACATTTGCAGGATTACTACAATATCCCCTGGAGATAGTTTTTGCATTCCTTTTCACCATTCCTAATAGGAGGCCAGTATTTTATAAAACGATATTTTCTATAAGTTTCTTTTTTAGTATTAGTATTCCTATCATTTATTATATTATAGTAATTTCATTAATTCTCTATCATATCAATACTCTTGATCATATTCATCAAGATGTTTGGTATTTTCAAATTTTCATTATTACTTTTTTTATATTTAATTTCCTATAATTTTTATATTTTTTTACCAAGCACTTTCCTAATAGGACAAAAAATACGAGAAATAATTCTCATATATTTAAAATTGTGAATTTTATACAAAGAGACAACTTGTAATTTGCTATATTTGATTTTATAAAAACGATTCAACAATATATAATTTGTTTTCTTTACTATCCCAAAGAATAATAATCTCACTATTATCATCTTGTTTCTCATACCAATACTTACAATTAGAATAATTAGGATAATTTTCTTTTGAAACTTTAATTTTATTTATCCAATTATTTACACTTTCACTATAAGATGAATAAAATATAGTTTCTTTTTCTTCAATAGACCAATTAAATAATTCTTCTATTTTATTTTCATTTTTATATGAAAAAATATGATACCTAATTCCATCTCCATTAAAACTTAAATCAGAATTAGCACTATAAATTTCTTTAATTGTATTTTTTGGCAATTCAATATTCCAATTTATTTTTAAAACATTAGAATAATTTGATAAGTTATTATATATAATTATTCCTAATATACTAAACAAAATAATTGTAAAAATTGATATAAAAACTATTACTATTTTCTTATTCATAATACACCTTCTTTTATCTATCCCATTAATTATTTTTATTCTTCTTAGTCATATTATTTTCCCATTTATCATAGTCTTCTTTAAAACTTTTATATTCACCATTTCTTTTAACTCCCAATACACAATTTAAATTTACGTTATCAAGTGATTTAAAAATATTATGGTCGATATCTTTATTTATTTTTCTTAATTTTTTAATAAGTTCTTTCATTTCTTTTCTCTTGCTTGTACCATCGTTTACTAAAAAATTTTCTTTTGTAAACTTACAAGCACAATTTATAAATGAAAGTTCATTATAGTTAGACCAGGAGATTATAGCATCTTCTTTCACTAAATAAAGCGGTCTTATAAGTTCAAGGCCAGGAAAATTATCACTGTGTAACTTTGGCATCATTGTTTTAATTTCAGAGCCATAAAACATAGATAGTAGTGTTGTTTCTATTACATCATCAAAATGATGTCCTAGTGCGATTTTATTACAACCTAATTCTTTAGCTTTACTATATAAATAACCTCTTCTCATTCTCGCACACAAATAACATGGACTTTTATCTACATTAGTAACAATATCAAAAATATCACTTTTAAACATTTCAATTGGTACATTTAATATTTTAGCATTATCTATTATAAAATTTTTATTATATTCATTATATCCCGGATCCATTACAACATAATGTGCATTAAATTTAACTTTTCCATGTCTAATTAATTCTTGTATACATTTTGCAAGTAAAAATGAATCTTTCCCACCACTTATACATACCATAATATTATCATTTTCTTTTATGAGTTCATAATCATCTACTGCTTTTACTACTTTACTCCAAATATCTTTGCGATATTTTTTTATTATGCTTCGTTCTATTTCTTTATATTTCTCCATATTGCTCTCCTTTGTTTATTTATATATTGAATCTGATTTCATTTAGTATTATATCATTTTATCAATTATATTTACAAATTAAAGAAAAAATCCTAATTTTTTAGGATTTCAATTTTTTCTTTATTATAAATGCTATTCCAAATATTAATATTATCCCTATTAATATGATAACTACCTTTGGTAATATTGAAGAATTAGAAGTATTATATATATCTTTATTTTGATTTATACATTCCTTTACATCTTCATTATTTTTTAATTTTGGTATTATATCACAATATTCTTCCTCTTCTTCATAAGAGCTTATTGCATCAGTTAAATTATTTTTTACTTTATCATTAAAACCAATAAAATAATTTGAACCTATAATTATCAAAGGTTTTATATCTTTTTTTATATTTAGTGTATCTTTAACTTTAAGTTCTAAATCATTATCATTTTTTATATATTCTACACTAATTTTATAATCATCTTTTTCATAATTTTCTAACCATTCTTTTCCTATTTCACATTCCTTACAATCATCACTATAAAAGAAATATATTCTTGTATAATTTATATCTGATGCATTAGTAGCAATTGCCTGTGTAGCAACTGGAATGCTTAATAATATTAGAAATATTATTATATTCATTACTTTTTTCATTTACTTCTCCTTATTAATATAAAGGTGTGGTAATACATATCACACCTTTTTATGTTATTTTACCCCGCAAGTGTACTTACAGTTATTTTAGCATCAGCGCTAATCACCGTTGTATCCATAGCTAAAACTGATTCAGTATCGCCAATACTAATCAATATTTGTTCATAAGGACTTTTTTTAGTTTCCATTTCATTCCATAATTTATTAAAATCAGAATCAATTGCTTTCAATTGACCTATAGTCATTCCACCATTATTATTTGAAAATTTATAAGTTTTAAATTCTTTATTAGTTGATTTTAAAGTTTCATCTGTAACTTGACTATTTGTCAAATTCACTGTTACAGTTTTATCTTTTTCTAAATAATATGCATGGAACCAATCACCAGAACTATATTTAACATTTTTCCAATCCGTCACTACATAACTAAATTCTATGTAATTACGAGATCTGACAGTTCCCCAACCAACAAAATATAAGTCTTTGTCATCTCTTTGTACCTGTTTATCTTTATCCAATAGGTCAATAGGCTTTTCCAATTCGCCATCTTTAAACACTTTATGCATTCCGGCACTTATTTTATCGTTATTCATAAAACCAATAATATTATAATCAATTTTGTTTTCACTTTTTACGTAATAAAATGTGTCGCCTCCAGTTGTATTATATTCATCGGAATAACTTACTTCTTCACATTCAGTTATTTTTTCACCGTTCTTACTTGCATCTTTTGGACACCAAGGTTCATTATGTCGAACAACATCAATAATAGGATTATATTGACTTGTTAAATCATTAGCATATACTTTGGCAATTTGATCCATTGCTCCAGATTGAGATTCTTTAATACCCCTTATAGCAGGAGTGTTATGAGTTTCATTTTCAAAAACAATGTTACTAGCATTTAACTTTCCATTTTCTGAAACTATAATCCCAGCATCAATTTGATCTTTTTCACCAGTTATTGTAATATTATCAACTTTTACCGTTGCACCATTTTCTACTTTTAACTCTGCTTTTGCACCACCAGTTAATTCTAAATTAGAAATAGTTACTGTTCCAGCACCTTCTTTTACGTCTATAACATAATCTCCAGTTTTTGTAGATATTGTTTTATTTTCTGCAGTTAATAAATTAATTGAACTAGCACTTTCTACTGGTGTGATAGTAACATCGTTACTTGCAGTTATATTTATAGTATTTTCTGCCTCATATTTTCCATCAATATAAACAGTAGAATAATCTTTTTTGTCATTTAAAGCAGTTTCTATATCTTTAGCACCAATTAATCCATCTTGGTCTACTACTGCAAAATCAGAGTCAAACTTAAATGTGTATTTTTTATCATCATCTAGTGTTACTTCTTCACCTTCAGAATTAACTAATTTTACTGTATCAACTGTTTTACCAATTTCTATAGTAAATGATTTACCTTCAAACTCTAATTCATCTAAAGTTGCATTTGCTTCTTTGTTAGATAAATCGGAATCGAATGCACCTTTTGCACCCTTAACTATTTCTTTCTTTAAAGCTTTTCCTTTTTCATCTAAAATCTCTCTATCAGATTCATCAGTATATTCTTTTTCATTTTCAACTGTATAATCTGAATCATAAGTTACTGTTTGGCTTCCTACTTTCAATGTAATTTCTTCAATTTCACCTTTTTCAAGTAGGTATGCTATCGCACCAGGTATACTTGTATTTGAAAGTTCTGTTAATGGTACGTTAGGACTATCAAGATTTATTGTAATTGTATTTTCTTCTTGTGTTAAATTAAATTTACCACTAAAATCATTTGAATAAGTTTCATCAATACTATTTAAATCAGAAACAACATCTTTAATAAATTCATCAACATTTAAATTAAAGTGAGCAGTTAATTCTACATCCTCGTCTTTCGTAGTAGTAAGATTTTCCTCTACTTTTTGATTTTCGCCATCAACAGTTTTATACCATCCATCAAATTTACGATATTTAGTATCAAAACCTAAATCTTTTAATTCAACTTCTTCACTCTCATAAACTGTTACAGTTTCTTCCTTATCTTCACCTTTTTCATTTTTATATATATATTTTACTGTATTTTCTGTTTCAAAGGTTAAAGTGCTATAGTCTATTACATATTCTTGTGGTAAAAAATAATCCTTACTTTCTCCATCATAATCAATATAATATCTTATTTTTTTATCACTATCTCCGTTTTTACCATCACGATATATTTTAAATAATACCATTACCCAACCTTGTTTATATTCTTCATCAGTTGGTTTATATTCTTTAGTAGTACCATCTTCTGTATTTAAAATTATTGTCCAAGTATTTTTATAATCTTGAGCTAATTCATCTTGTTCTCCAGGAAAACTTATCTTAATTGGAACAAAATATCCATCATTATTTTTAAATGTTCCATTATTTAATTTTTGTTCTCTAATTGTTCCTTCTAAACCATCTTTATATGGTTCTCTATCATCCTGTGAATCATTCATATGTATTTTTACATCACTATCAGCATAGGATTTAAATCCATATTTTTCTAAATCTTCTTTCTCTTGTGAATCTTCTTCTAACTCATCTTGTTTAATTAAATCGTAGTTACCATTATCACCTGCTGAGTAATACTGTAACTCTAATTCACTCCAATCAAATGTAATTTCGTATGGAGCATATTCAATTCCATTTCCATCCATATCTACTACGATTTTAAATGTTCTATCAGAAGCATTCATATCAAGATGTCTCAAAATATATAACTCATCACTATCATCAAAATTAGCAGCCGTAAGAGTTTTAGGGTCTTCACCTTCGTGTATAAATTGAACAGTTACTTTTCCATCTCCATTTAATGATTTATCTAAAGTTTTAATTACAAATGGTAAATAATATCCTGTTGCATCATCACCTTCAAATGGATGTTTATTATTATCAAATTCATCTAATATTGATAATAATCCTGTTACTTTTACAGTATTTCCTTCAGTACTAAAATCAACATCGAATCCTTTTCCTTTTTTCCATCCATAAGCATCTTCCAATGGGTTTTTACCTAATCCACCTTCATCAACACTTGTTACACTAAATTTAGATGATTTTTCTAAAGTTAATGTACTTAAATCAATTTCATAAGTTACTGGTAAATATTTATCTTCTCCACCATCTAAATCAACTGTTATTTTAATTGGAGTTCCCTTTTTAGCATCTGATGTAGAGAATAAAATTGTTACACCTGTTTCATCAGTAATTGTACTTATCTTAGTAGATTTATTTCCAGGATAAGTAACAGTTGCCTTGTTATATAAATTTGGATCAATATTTTGTCCAACACTTAATAAGAAATAGAATCCTGTTTCTTCATCTGTTGGGAAAACACCATTACTAATTTTTTGCTCAACAATAGTATCAGTTAATTTATATTTATTAGAACCTTCACCATTTTCTAATTCATAAGTATCGAATTCACTTTTAGTATATCCCCATTTTTCTGAAATACTTTTTACATCTGCATCTGGAAGATCATCTGTTTTTAATTCCATTTCAGATTCTTCTTGGAATTCCAAACCACTTATATCTAATGTATATTCGAGAGTGTCATATTCCCTTTCTTCACCATCTGCATCTACTTCTATAAGTATCTGTTTATTATCTTCCCATTTTGTTTTATCAACAGGAACTAATACTACTATTCCTGGAGTTTTACCATCTGTTGAATCTTGTACATCAAATTTATCCCAAGTAATTGTTTTTTCACCATTTAAATTAGTTAATTTTATTGTTGCATCTTTATTTGCATTTGGTACTTCTATTACATATGCAAAGAAATAATCAGCATTTGCATATGTTTTTTTATCTTCTGGACTTAATGATACATCTTTATTTTTTAAAAGTAATCCACTTATTTTATTCCCATCTATCTTTAATTTCTTTTCTCCATTATATTTTCCATAAAATTTATCTGCTTTAAAACCTAATTTTTCTTCTAATACTGTCTTATATGTTGAATATTTCCCATCATTTACATCAACATTTACTGAAATTTTTGTTTCTTCTGGAATAAATACTTTATCTATCCATCTTATATCAAATGTTGTATCTTTTGTAATCTGTGTTCCACCTATTAAATTGCTAACTATTTCCCAATTTTCATATTCACCTGTTTGTTGATTTATTTTTCTTACTAATCTATTTATTGTAAGTTTGTTGTATAATTCTTCGCTATAATCTTCATCAACTATTCCATCTATTGTTAATGCGCCTGCCATTATATCTTGGTCTTTTAATGGATTAGCATCTGTAAATATATATTTTCCTATTATTCTTGCTTCTACTGCATCAGGATTTATTTTTTCGATTTCTTTTTGCAATTTATCATACGTTAATTGTTTTGCTTGTGTAGCAGTTATACCAATTAAAAATGTAAATATGCTAATCAAGAATACTTTTATACTTTTTTTCATTTTATTCCTCCTTCCTATTTTATTTCAACAGTAGCCGTTACTGTTTTTCCACCTGGTAATACTATGCTTGCTGTTTTTACTTGTGTGCTTACAAAATCTGCTGATATTACTTTTCCTATGTGGTCTGGCTTACGAGTTTGATTATTATAAGTAAATGTTATAAAGTCTTTAAAACTTTGTCCATCTCTTGTTACTGATGTTATTGTATAATCTCTAACGCTTCCTGTCTCTGATTTGTTTGCTGTGAGTGTGATTACATATACTGATTTAACCACTACTTTATATGTTGCTTCTTTTCCATTAGATGTTTTAACTGTTATAGTTACTTCTCCTTCACTTACTCCTGTTACTTTCCCGTTTCCATCTACTGTTGCAATAGAATTATTACTACTACTCCAAGTAACACTTTTGTTTGTTGCACTATTTGGCTCAACTGTAGCTATTAAGTTAATTGAATTTCCTACATATACTTCAGTTGGTCCACTTATGCTTACACCTGTTGGACTTACCTCTTGTGGTTTTGAATCGTTATTTTGTGATTTTTCTTTTACGGTAATTGTCTTTGTTGCAGTCTTTCCATTTTCTGTTTTAACTGTTATTGTAACATTTCCTGATTTTAATCCTTTTACGTTACCATTTTCATCTACTGTAGCAATTTTTGTATCACTACTTTCCCATTTAACATTTTTATTTGTTGCTTCTTCTGGGGTAAATGTTACAGTTAATTTAATACTACTTCCAACAGTTACTTGACTTGCCCCTTCTATAGAAACACTTTCAACTTCTATTTGTTTATCTGTTACAGTTACTGTACAACTTGCCTTATACTTACCATCTTTTGTTTCAATAGTTATTGTTGCTGTTCCTATTTTTAGTGCTTTTAAATTACCATTTTTATCGACAGTAACTACTTCTTCATCACTTGATTTATATACTAAATCATCTTCAGTTACACCATCTGGTAGTTCTAATAATTCTATTTTTTCTTCTGAACCTATAATTAAACTTACTTTTGTTGTCTTTAATGTTATTCCTGCTTTCCAATGTGCTTTTAAAGTCATATCTTTTGTTACTTTTGTATCAAAATCATAAACTTTATCTTCATAATACCAATCATCAAAAGTATATCCATCTTTTGTAGGATTACTAGGTCTTTTAACTTTTTCATTTTCCTTTACCTTAATAGATTCTAAAGTACTCCCACCATCTGAATCAAATGTAACTGTATATTCCTTTCTTTGACATCCTTTTAATAGTAATAAAGCTATTACTATTAATACTACTCCTATGATAACTCCTATTACTATTTTTTTGTTCTTATCCATTAAATAATCCTCCTACTTTCTTACATTAATTAATATGCACTTTATATTAGAATAATTATTTTAATACAGTAAATAATATAAAACGCATAATAACAATTTAGATATTTTTCTATAACTCTAAGGCTATATTCTCTATCTATATAAATTCTAACACACTTATATATTTATGTCAATAAATATCGAAAAAGTTTTTATAACTATTGTTATAAAGAAATAAGACAAACATTTTCTTATAATATGCATGATGATAGTTATCTAAAGGAGTTGAGTTAATTGAAAAGTAAAGTTATTTTAGCTATAAATCTTAAATATTATAGATATTTATCTAAACTTTCTCAAGAAAAATTTGCAGAGGCTCTAAATACTAGTCTTATATATGAAAATCAACTTGAAAAGGAAAGAAGAAATCCATCACTAGAAATGTTAGATAGAATTTCTAAAAGCATTTCTAAACTTATAAATAAAACTGTTACAAGTTCAGACTTAATTACATATGATGAGAAAAAAATTATTGAATCAAAAAGAATTGATGAAAGAAAAAGATGAATTAACATCTTTTTTTATAAAACAATAGTTAAAATAAAATTAATTAACATACACAAAGTTATACCTATAATTAAAGGAATTATAAACGATAATAAAGTCCATTTGATACTTTTTGTCTCTTTATAAATTGTTATGAGTGTTGTTGAACAAGGAAAATGAAATATTATAAACACTATCATACATATTGCAGTTATTATAGTCCATCCATTTTGTATAAATAAATTTTGTATTAAAGATATATCATTAATTTCAATCATGACATTAGATGATAAATATGTCATTATTATAATTGGAAGTACTATTTCATTTGCTGGAAATCCTAATATAAATGCAGTAAGTATTACCCCATCAAGTCCTAAAAGTAATCCAAAATCATTTAAAAAGTTAGCTATTATATTTATAATTGCTACATCATTAATAGTTATATTGGTTAGCATCCATATAATAAGTCCAGTAGGTGCGGCTATTATAACTGCTCTTGCTAATATTTTTAAAGTCCTATCTATTAGTGAACGAACAAGTATTTTTGTTATTTGCGGTTTTCTATAGGGTGGTAATTCAAGTATAAAAAATGAATTATCACCCTTTAATATTGTTTTTGATAATATTCTTGATACAAGAAATGTAATTAACACTGCAAAGATTAAGAAGAGTGTTAATAAACATACATTTATTGTTGTATTAAGAATACTATTACTTGTAACTGCAAAAAACATTGTAAACATCATAATTAATGTTGGAAATCTACCATTACAGGGAATAAATGTGTTAGTTAGGATTGCTATTAATCTTTCTCTTTTTGAATCTATAATCCTTGCTCCTGTTACACCTACTGCATTACAACCAATTCCCATACACATAGTAAGTGCCTGTTTACCACACGTTCCATTCTTCTCAAAATATCCATCTAGGTTAAATGCAATTCTAGGTAATATTCCATAATCTTCTAAGAGCGTAAATAAGGGGAAGAATATAGCCATTGGTGGGAGCATTACTGCTACTACCCAAGTAAGTACTTTATATACTCCATCCATTAACGGTGAATATATGAAATGTGGAATATTTATATTTATTAAAAACTCTTTTAAAAATGCTCCAAAATTTGTAAACATTTTAAATAGTAAATCAGATGGATAATTTGCTCCTACTATAGATATCCAAAATAATGTCATAAGCATTATTATCATAATTGGTATACCTGTTATTTTGTTTGTAAGTATTTTATCTAAATTGAATTTCTTTTTAGTACTTGTTTTAGTTATTACATTTTTAGTTATATATTCGCAATTTTTAACTACACTTTTCATAACTGAATCGTTAAAGTTAATGTTATTATCTAGTAAATAAGCATTTATTTGATTTATTTTTTCTTGAACAGTAGGATCTGTTGAAGATTTATCTATTATAAGTTTTATAGATTCAAATTTACTTTTTGTGTACTTTTCAATAATAGTTATGCACTCTTCTACCTTTTCTTCATACTCTAAATTAAACGAACTATGTGGATAACTCATTAAGGATTCTAAAAGTTCTTCTATTCCAATTTTCTTTCTTGCACTTATCGCAACTACCTTAACTCCTAAGTATGTGGATAACTTATTTATATCTATATCTATATTTTCTTTTTTTGCCTCATCAATTAGATTTATACACACAACTGTGTTTTTGCTAACTTCTAATGTTTGTATAACTAGGTTTAAATTACGCTCTAGGCAAAGTGGATCGCAAACTACAAGCGCGACATCATAATCTTTGCTTATTACAAAATCGCTAGTAACTCTCTCTTCTTCTGAATGTGGGATTAATGAATATGTACCCGGAAGGTCATATATTTCAAATGTTTCATTCTTATATTTTTTATATCCTACCATGCTCCCTACTGTTTTTCCAGTCCAATTACCGGTGTGTTGATGAAGCCCTGTAAGTTCATTAAATAAAGTACTTTTTCCTACATTAGGATTACCTATTAAAGCAACTTTAATCATTAATCTCTACACTTACTTTCTTTGCATCAGAATCTCTTATAGCAATAATAGAATCTTTAATAAGATATGCTTTTATTCTTTTTGATGGACTTACAAATAACTTTTTTATTTTAGTACCGTTAATTAGTCCTATATCATATAATCTCCTTTTAACAGTTTCATTTGCGTTAATTTTATTAACTATATATTCGTGAGTGTCATTTATATTATCTAAATGCATGAATACACCTCTAGATTATTATATGAAATTAAAAAAAACAGGTTATATTGAAATGCACCCCATAGAGTAGACATTATAAAAAAGCAAATTTAAGTTAAATTATGATAGAATACATCTCCGAAAG
>CANRAT010000046.1 GCA_947628685.1 uncultured Bacilli bacterium | reverse complement strand
TAGTTTATCCAAGATTTTCATCTTGGATTTTTGGCATGATTTTTTATTATACATTTTTGCTTTAATTTCCTATTATATAAGAAAAATGGAAAGATTTTTTAAATATCTTTCCATTTTTAGTAAAATTTTAGCAGTTTACACCCTTTACTTGTAATTCTTCTTTTTCTTTTTTATTATCATCATACCAATGCTTATTTGGATCACGACCTATACGTCTTTTTTCAAATAACATCCATATTTGACTTGATATAAATAAACTAGAAAATGCCCCAACAAATAATCCAATTAATAAAGCAATATTAAAGTTTAATATCTCATGTGAACCTAGGAATATCAAACTTATTACAGGAAGTAAAGTTGTTATTGTTGTAATAATACATCTTGTAATAGTTTGTCTTAAACTTATATTGACAATTTCTTTTAATTCTTCTACTTTTTTAATTCTATCTTTATATAATTTTGTCTTATTTTCTCTTATTCTATCAAATATTACTATAGTATTATTTATCGAATATCCAATTATTGATAAGATTGCAGCAATAAACATACTATTTACTTCAAACCTAAATAAACTAAATATTATAAGTACCATTACTGAATCATGAATTAAGGCTATTATCGCACTTATACCATAACTAAATTTAAATCTGATTGTTATATAAATTATCATACCAATACAAGCAAATATTAAAGCCTTTATCGCATTTTTTGTTATATCTTTTTTTACTTCATTTGATATAGCCCCTACACTTGTTGTAGCAGAATATTTTTCATTGAAATATTTTTCTACTTTATTAGTCTCAGAATTATCTAATACATTGTTTATAGTCGCATAAGCTCTATTATCATCGATTAATTCAACTTTGTCTATATCATAATTTAACTCTTGTAAGTCCTTTTTGACATCATCAAGTACTAACTTACTATCAGAATTTATTTCTATAGTCGAACCGCCTTTAAAATCAATACCAAGATTTAATCCTTCACTATATGTAAACATAATTCCTACAACTATTATTAAACCTACTACTGTAAATACAAAATTTCTAGGTTTAACGAAATCAAATTTTGATTCAGATTTTTTATCTTTATATCCTATAAATGCTTTCGTATGTTTTTCAAATCTTTCACTATCTACAAATAATTTCAATATATATCTATTTAAGTATACCATTACTATAAATGTTACTATAATACTTATAATTAACATAGTAGCAAATCCTTTAACACTACTTTCTCCAAATATAAATAGAATAATAGCGGCTATTAAAGTTGTAATATTAGCATCTAATATTGATATAAATGATTCTTTACTACCTTCTCTATAAGCAGTTTTTAAACTTATTTTTCTTTTTAAATCTTCTTTTATTCTAGAAAAACTAATAACTGCCGAATCTACTGCCATACCTATACCAATTACAAGTGCGGCAATACCTTGAAGAGATAACCTTCCACCTACTAAATTAAATATTAAAAGTGTTAGGAAAGTGTACGCTAGTATGCTTACGCTTGCAATTACTCCACTCACTCTATATAAAAGTATTAATAATAATATTATTAAAGTTATACCAACAACACCTGCAACAAATGTTTTTTCAAGTGAATTTTCTCCAAAAGAAGCAGATACTGTTTTAGATGATATTTCAGTTAATTTAGTTGGCATACTACCACTATTAATTAAATCTACTAATTCTTCTGCATCTTCTTTTGTAAAATTACCTTGTATTATAACATCACTTGCAAATCCTTGTGGGACTGTTGCATTTGATAAACAATTAGAATTTTTTAAATCTCCACAAGTGTGGAAAGACTTATCTACTAAAGGTTCTCCGTTTTCATCTAATACATTATTACCATCTTTATCTAATACTTCTTCATTTGTATAATATCCATAATATGATCCTGCGATATTTTCAAGTGTCATAGAATCTTCATAGTCTAACCATATTACTATTTGATTATTTTCCATTTGACTAACTTTTGTTGTTTGCTTCAAAAATTCGTCTTTATCTTTAATACTTAAAGAAATATAATAACCTTTACTCGCATCATAACCTACACTTGCTTTTCCACTGTTTAAAACACTACTATCCATTAATAATTCACCATCGAGTGTCCTAAAAGTTAAAGAAGCAGTTGTACTAATTGTTTTTCTAGCATCTTCGATATTATCAATACCTGCCATAGTAACACGTATATTATTTCCCTCTATTGATATTAAAGGTTCACTTACTCCAAGGGCATTTATACGCTTATCTATTACTTTATATGTACCTGTAACCATTTCATCTGTAACTTTAGATCCATCAATACTATCAATTTGATATAATACCTCAAATCCACCTTGTAAATCCAATCCATATTTTAAGTTTTTTATATCTAAATAAGTTCCATATACTGAAAACACTAAAAGCGCAAGTGTGAATATAATTATACTTATCATTCTAGGTTTCATATTATTTTTCTTTTTTTTCATCATTATCATCTCATTTCATACTTTTTAAATTTGGTTTAATTACTTTTTTTCTAATCAATTCTTTTACATAATCATCTATCTGTCGTTCATCTAAGGAAAGTATATCATCAACCATTTGATATAATAGTAGATTATTTGCTTTAGACCACTTATTTTCTTTTAGATAATTCCAGATATGTTCTTCTTTTATATAATCTAGATCGTTTCTTTTTAATTCTGTTACTTTGGCATTTAAAGCAGGTTTAAGTCTATCATATAATTCTTTAACACTATTAAATTCTATGTCCATAATCCCTCCAAAATTATTAGATACATATACATTATATATTAAATTCGACAATTTTTAAAGAAAATTTAATAAATTTATGAAAAAAAATATATATTGTGAATAAACTTGTACTATGAAAAATAAATTTATCAAATCTACTTTAATATTAATCGCTGGAGGTTTTTTTACTAAATTGCTTGGAATGATAATAAAAATTGTTTTGACACGCCTTATTGGAACTGAGGGTATTGGACTATATTCAATGATTATGCCTACATTTATGCTACTTAATAGTATCGCTCAAATGGGATTACCTACTGCATTAAATATACTTATTTCAAGCGATAAATACAACACCAAAAATCTTTTATCAACTGCAATTATTATTTCTCTTTCAATAGATCTAATTATTTTATTATTTTTAATTTTATCTTGTAAATTTTTAGCCACTAATTTACTTAATAATTCTACTTTATCTTTTAGTTTATTATCTATTGGGTTTGTACTGCCTTTTATAACTATATCAAATTGCCTTAGAAGTTATTTTTTTGCTAAACAAAGAATGTATCCTCATGTTATAACAAATATTATAGAGGATATAGTTAAACTTATATTTATAGTTATTGGAATACCTTTTTTTGCAACTAAAGGTATCGAATATGCAGTTGCATTTGTAATTATATCTAATATATTTTGTGAATTATCAAGTATTATTATATTTTTATTTTTGATACCTAATTTTAAATGTAATAAAAAGGAATTAATTCCAAATAAGAATAATACAAAAGCGCTCCTTAAAATAGCAGTTCCAACAACAGGAAGTAGATTAATAGGATCTATTGGTTACTTTTTAGAACCTATTATAATTAATTACGTACTTATTAAAGTTGGATACACTAATAATTTTATTATAAATGAATATGGAATTATTAATGGATATGTTATGCAACTTGTATTATTACCATCATTTTTTACTTCCGCTATTTCACAAGCATTAATACCTGTAGTATCTAGTAACTATGCAAAAAAAAGATATGACTATATCAAAAAAAAAGTTAAACAAGCAATATTTTTTTCCCTTTTAATAGGAATTCCTGCCACCATTATTTTTGAATTTTTTCCAGATTTTTTATTAAAATTTCTATTTAAAACAAATAAAGGAATTACATATATAAAAGTTATCGCACCAATATGTTTACTTCACTATATTCAATCACCTATTTCAAGTACATTGCAAGCAATGAATAAAGCAAAAATATCGATGATTGGAACGTTTATTGGAATGATACTAAGAACAGTTTCTTTATTTATATTTTCTTATTTTAAAATAGGACTTTGGAGTTTAATAATAGCAACAAGTATTAATATCATTTTTGTTACATCTTTTGATTTAAGATTCGTTAAGAAAAGTTTAAAAAACTAACTCAGATATATTTTTATAATAAGTTTTAATTATGATTTTTTGTATTCATAGAAACATATTCTTTTTCTACTTTAACATTATTTTCATCATACTTTTTAGTATTTATTGATCCTATTATAGTTACAATAAGTAACACTACTATAAATACAACCAATCCTCTACTTTTAATTAAATCCATACTATTACCTTCTTTCTGCATTTATTCTATCACGAACAAACATTCGTGTCAATACTTTTTTTGAAAAAATTTGAACAAATGTTTGACAAATGTAAAGAAATGTGATAGAATGAAATTGCAAGGAGGTAAGATATGGAAAAACTTACTAAAAGACAAGAAGATGCATTAAACTTTATTAAGACATATATTGTTTCACATGGATATCCACCTACGGTACGCGAAATAGCAGAGGCTATTGGGGTATCTTCACCTGCCACTGTTCAAGCACACCTAGATTGCTTAGCAGACAAAGGTTACATAAAAAAAGGAAATAACAAAAATAGAACTATTGAACTTATGGTAAAAAATGAATTTTTACCACAAAATGAAGAAGTAATTGAAGTTCCACTTCTAGGAAAAATAACAGCTGGTAATCCTATCGAAGCAATTGAAAATCCTAACGAATACTTCAGTTTACCATCATATCTAGTTCCAAAGGATAAGGAAGTATTTACTTTAAAAGTTAGTGGAGATAGTATGATTAATGCAGGTATACTTGATGGTGATATTGTTATAGTTGAAAGAAAAAACACTGCAAGAAATGGTGAAATTGTAGTTGCAATGACAGAAGAAAATGAAGTTACTTTAAAAACATTTTATAAAGAAAAAGATCATATAAGGTTACAACCTGAAAATGATACTATGAACCCATTTATATTTAGTAATGTATTTATTCTTGGAAAAGCCATTGGATTATATAGAAAAATACGAAGTTAATTCGTATTTTTATTTGTATAAATTATTTGGATATTCTCCTTTTTTTATTTTATCTTTAATAAATTTTATTAAATCTTCTTTATCTTCTTTATATGTTACACCTTTCCAAACAGAAGTTGTATTTAATATTCTAACTTTTAAATTATCATTTTTTATTCTCTCAAACACTACATCTGGTATTAAATATTCACATTTATCTAAATTATTTTTATTTTTATTAATAAAATCTATAAAATGTTTATCTAAATAATCTATCATATCTTCTTTAAAGCAAAACATATTCATCGATACTAAATCACTATCTTTAGCAAAGAAACTACCTCTTCCATCTAGTGGTTCTACTTTTATTTTTCCATCTTCTTTATATACAGTAGATTCAATTATATTAACTAAATAGTCATCTTTTTTCTCGCAATATCCTCTTTTAACAGATCCATTTTCTGTCAAAGTATTTCCAATCAAATATCCAACCATTGCATATTCATTTTTGTTTTCTTTTAAGAAATTAAATGCTTTAACATATGCATCATAACCATAAAAATCATCTGCATTTATAACTGTAAAGGGATTTTTAACTATACCTTTTAAACTAAGTATCGCATGTCCTGTACCAAGTGGTTTAACACGGTCCTTAGGAAATTTTACACCATTTGGAATGTTATTAAAGTTTTGAAATACATATTCAACTTCAATTTTGCCCTCGATACGTTTACCTATTGTTTGTTTAAAAATTTCATAATTTTCTTCCTTAATTATAAATACAACTTTAGTAAACCCTGCCTTTATTGCATCATAAATAGAATAATCAATTATAAATTCTCCATTTGGCCCAACAGGTTCAATTTGTTTTAATCCTCCAAATCTACTTCCCATTCCAGCAGCCATAATAACTAATGTCATTTTTCTCCTCCTTTAAACATTATTAGTGGTTTTAATTTAGATATATCTTTATCATATTTTTTATATAGAGCGATTGCTTCATTATCTATGGTAAAAAGTATTTCATCTTCATTATAAATATTATCTATAATTGCGCCATTTAATACTTGTTTTTTTAAAGGCTCAATTAAATTAATTTTTTCACATTCTAATACATCTTTTATATTAATTAATTTTTCCTTATCTATATTATCTATACTAATTGCATCTTCTATTTTAAATTTGCCAAGTTTTGTTCTTCTTAAATCAGTCATAGTACCTACTGTTTCAAGACGATTTGCTATATCACGTATCAAACTTCTAATATAAGTACCTTTAGATACACTACATTTAAACTTAAATAAAGTTTTATTATCTTTATACTCTACACTTATAAGACTTATAGATTTTATTTCTACTTCTCTTTTAGGTAAAGTAACTTCTATACCATTTCTCGCATATTCATATAACTTTTTACCATTTATTTTAATTGCAGAAAAGATTGGTACTTCTTGTAAATATTTTCCTTTAAAACTATTTAATACATCTATTATTTCTTCTTTAGTCTTAATGCATTTTTCATCAGATAATATATTTCCTGTACTATCTAATGTATCGGTTTCTATTCCAAGAGTTACACTTGCTATATATTCTTTATCATCTGATGACAAAGTATTAACAAGTTTAGTCGCACTACCTACACATACTATAAGTACTCCTGTTGCAATAGGATCAAGTGTTCCTGTATGCCCTACTTTATTTGTATTAAATTTTTTTACTATAATGTTTACAACATCACGACTAGTAATACCTTTTGGTTTATCTATTATAAATATTCCACTCATATATTCACCAATAAATATTTTACCATAAATAGAAAAAAAGAACTATACTATTTCGAATGTTGTTCCTTCTCTTGTATCTTTTAATATAATTCCTTTTTCTTCTAACTCTTTTCTGATATTATCTGCTTTATCATATTCTTTATTTTTTTTGAAATTATTTCTTTGTTCTATTTTTGATGTAATAAAGTCTAATAATTCTTTATCAATTTTTTCTTCCTTTAGTAAATCAAGGCTTAATACTTTATCAAAATCACTAACTAAATACAACTTAGTATTATTGTTTAAATCACTTTTAAGTACATCATAAAGAACAGTTAAAGCATTAGATGTATTAAAATCATTCTCAAGTTCACTTTTAAACTTTTCTTGATATTTTCTTGCACTTGTCATATCTACTTTAGAATCATCTTTAGTTATACTTTTTATTTTACTTAATAATTTATTATAAGTATTTGCCGCACTATCTAAAGATTCATATGTAAAAACTAATTGTTTGTGGTAATGCGATTGTAAGCAAAATAATCTATAGGCAAGTGGATTATATCCTTTGCTTTCAAGTAGTGAAACAGTTAAAAATTCACCATTAGACTTACTCATCTTACCACTTGCATCATTTAAATGTTCTGGATGTATCCAATAATTACACCATTTATGACCTATTAAACTTTCGGTTTGAGCAATTTCATTAGTATGATGTGGGAATATATTATCAACTCCTCCACAGTGAATATCCAAGTGTTCTCCAAGATATTTAAGTGAAATTGAGGAACATTCAATATGCCAACCTGGATATCCTACTCCCCAAGGAGAGTCCCATTTTAATTCTTGTGAATCAAATTTAGATTTAGTAAACCAAAGTACAAAGTCGGTTTTATTTTTTTTATTTGTATCTTGTTTTACATCTTCTCTTACTGCTTCCATTAATGAATTTTCCGTATGGTTTGTAAGTACATAATAATTATCTAGTTTAGATGTATCAAAATATACATTCCCACCGCTTAAATATGCATATCCCTTATCCATTAAGGTTTTAATAAATTCTATATAATCATCTACCATAGATGTCGCTAAAACAACTGTTTTGGGCCATTTTATATTTAATTTACTGCAATCTTTTTTAAATTCTTCTGTATAAAAGCGTGCGATTTCAAGAACTGATTTGTGCTCCCGCTTAGCGCCCTTTAGCATTTTATCTTCACCAGTATCTGCATCGCTAGTTAAATGTCCAACGTCAGTAATATTCATAACTCTTTTGACATTATATCCTATATAGTTTAATGTTTTTTCAATAATATCTTCTGCTATATATGTTCTAAGATTTCCTATATGTGCGAAATGATATACTGTAGGGCCACACGTATACATACTAACCTCTTTAGGATTATTCGGTATAAATTCTTCTATTTTACGAGTAAGCGTATTATAAAATCTCATTGTATCACTCCTTATTTAATTATATCATAAAACTATAATTTATAGACAAAAAAAGTGCAACTTGGCACTTATTTGGTTAACGTATATGTTGATCCATCAATTCTTTTGCATTCTCCTGTCATAATATTTTGAATATATTGTATTGAATCTCTTAAATTTCCCTCTGATATTTCTAAATAGTTATCCATATTAGTAACTTTTGGTAATCTACCTAAAGTATAAAGTACAACTTCATTACTTATAAATTTAACTCCATCACTTACTAAACTGTGAGCGATATCTGTACTTACATTATTGTTAACATGTGTGAAGTCATCACCCTTAAAGAATTTTTTTATATTTTCAAAATAAGGATTTAAACTTAATGTATCATAATCTATAGAAGATGATGTAGTATTAATTAATTTAAATGAATTAAATTGTATAAAATCAAGTGATAATTTATCTATTTTTCCTGTATCAGTATTAACATAATTTTCTACTAGGAATGATGAAAATGTAATTACTTTAGTTGAATTAGATGCATTATATGAACTTATTGCATCGATTGCAAGTATTACATCATTTACATCTTGCTCATTATATTCACCAATTACTTTAATCATATCAATATCAGAAACTTTATCTGAAGTTAAATACTTCATATTTAAATAGTTTACTAAATTTTTAATAGTTTCTTTTGATAAATTAACTTTACCATTTAATATTGATGTTACTTCTTCATATTTATCACTAAATAATTTATCTACATCTACTAAAGATGTTCCAACTATATTATTTGCTAATATTTCTAAGTCTTGTCTTATATATGCTTTATTATTTTGATCATTTGATCTTTTATCAATTTTATCATATTGTTCTTTTGAAATATAATTTCTTGAATAATAAGCAGCAATTTCTGCTAAATTATTTAAAACTGCTCTAGATGGGAATGATAAATCTCTAGCATCGATTTTAAAACCATTTATATCTATTTGTTTTTCTAAAACTACTAAAGAATATATTTTGTTAAATTCTTCTAATACTTTATTTTTATCTTTTTCATCAGAATATTTTATTATATTTTCTACAATTGTCTCTATATTAGATAAAATAGATTTATCGCTTGATAATTCACTAGGTAATACTGTACTTACGTGCTCTAGTTTTCCTTCTTTTATTGCTTTTTGTTGTAACATATCAAGATATGTATTAAAATCATATATCATATTATCTACATCTAATCTGGATTTAAAGTTAGATATTAATTTGGAATCTATTTTACCATTCTCATCTGGTTGTGTGAATACATCAAGCAAAAGCATTAATGCAGTATTGTATTTAACATCATCTAATGCATTTGGTAATAAAGTATTTAATTTACTATTTACATCATTAACCATTAATTTAACTTCTTCAGTATATATTTCCTCTTCACTAGGTTCACTTACTGTAGTTGAAACTTCTTCGTATTCTGAGTATTCTGAATATGTTTCTGAAGATGAATTATTATCATCTTTTTTACTACAACTAGCAAAACTTGTAATAGATATTGCACCTGTAACAAAAAGTGCGGCTATTTTTAAACTCATTTCCTTGTCTAATTTAAATTTTCTCATTCGGATTCCCCCTTAAGTGCTTTATATAATAACACATTTATTGGATATTGTCAATTATTATAAAATTTTTTTATAATTTATCATAATGTATTATATGAAACTCGATTTATCAAAAGAACAGAAGCAAAAAATAAATTTTCTAAATTATTATAAAAACATTGTATTAAGAACAAATGTTTGATATAATTTTTATAGGGAAACTTAACTGTTGAGTACTTGCCAACTTCTTATGGGAAGGAGGCTTGATATTATGA
The DNA here is from genome assembly GCA_947628685.1 of uncultured Bacilli bacterium. Classification (GTDB taxonomy): domain Bacteria; phylum Bacillota_I; class Bacilli_A; order RF39; family UBA660; genus UMGS1613. The sequence goes on along the minus strand of CANRAT010000046.1, from coordinate 1,568 downwards.
AGAAAAAAGATTTTTTAATCTCATTTCTAATATTAATTATCATTTTATTAATAGTCTCTTTGATGATTCTATGTATAAAAAAATAGTACTCAATCTGCAATAGATTAAGTACAAACTCTTATTAGGGTAAGTACTTAACATGCGAAAGTTAAGTCTTCCCTTTCTTATTTTATGCAAACTCTCTTGCTAAATACATAGTATCATAAAAATGACTTTTTTACAAGTCGTTTTTTATCTTTTACTCGGATTTCCAAGCTTGATATTTATATGGTGCGAGTAACGTAGTAATCTACAACTCTTGCATAATTTGAAATGATATAAACTAAATACATTTTAATAGATTATAGAAAAAGTAGCAATAATTTTCATGCTACTTTCTTAAAGTTTTAACCATTTGCTTTGCTTCTTTAATATCTTGTCTAGTAACTCCTGGATTTAATCTTAAAGGAATTTTTGGTTCTCTTGTAATGTTTATTTTTGGAACATACTTTAATTGTTCTAAACTATATTTAGTAACTGGAATATCATAAATATCCACTTTATAATCGTTTTCTCTAACAAACATGGCTTTAACACCTTGAATTGTCATATTTCCTTTATTTATCCTTACAATTAACATTGATTCATTAATTCCTACATTAAAATCCATTGAAGAAAAATCAATTCTTCTCATATTATTATTTACATACTCTAAAAACATTGGATTTTCTCTTAAATACCTTCCAACATATGCATATGATTCATAATTTTTGCTTTCTTCTTCAAAATCTCTAATGCTTTTTGATAAATTTCTCGTTATATGAGTATATATTTCTTCTTCTGTAGGAAATAATTGCTCATTATTAGATGGTATTGCTCCTGATAAATAAACATAATAAATTTGCTCTTCAGTGTCATGTTTACCTACATATTTTAACAATTCATCATAAGTCATGTGTTCAACATGATTATTAGGGTTCATTATACTAGTTATTAATAATGCTTGATTATTATCTTTTATAACAAAACTTTCTGAAAAATATCCATCTCCGATTCTAATATAGGGTTTTTCAAAATCTAGTAATTGATTCGTATAAGTAATTTTTTTTAAACCAACTTTTGAAAAATGAGTTGGTATATTAGAATATGGAAATTGTTTTCTTCTTTCATCTTCTAAATATTTATTTATATACACGGTAGATCCTGGTTTATGATGATATAACATACCATCTGGATTTACTATAGTTAATGTATTTTGATATGGAAACATTATTTGAATACAATCATCTCTAACATAATGATTTTGAATTCTTTTCACAATTTCATTTGTATTTTTTTTCATAATAACCTCTTTTCTTGTTTGTATATTATAGCATAATATTTAAAAAAAATATATATTTATTTAAAAAATTGGTTACTCATATTGTTTATAGTTTGTCAATATGCAAATATGTTTTCAAAGTTGACAACTATATCAATTTCAACTATAAAAATTATATCATAAATTCTAACAATCGAGTAGAGAGAAATAACAATTAACTTATTTCGTCCCTCTCACACCACCGTACATACGGTTCTCGTATACGGCG
>CANRAT010000045.1 GCA_947628685.1 uncultured Bacilli bacterium | reverse complement strand
ATATTTTATACTATATTAGATTAAAAAGAAAGCCCGATGGGCTTTCAATGAAAAATTTATTTTTCATTTTTCTTGTAAAATTAAATCCGTTTATAATTTAAAAACATTTTAAAATATGATATAATTTGATTAAAGATAGGAAGATAAATTATGAATGATTTTGATAGAATAAACGAATTAAAACGTTTAAAGTATATATCACCAACTAATGTTAAAGTTTCCGATTTATTATTGAAAGATGAACAAGGCCAAACTTTTTTTGAATATATAGTAAAAAATAATCTTACTATATATAATAGTGAATTGGTCAAATATATTTCTACTGATTATAATATGCTTTGTTTTACAATTGAAAATAAATATATTCTAGATAAATATTATGATGTAGATTTATTGTTTGCAAATAATGGAGAGCTTATAACACATTTATTTGAAAATGTACCAGGTAAATTTAATAAATTATCTTTGGATATTATTAATCGTTTGTTTATTCCTATTAATGGAAAATATTTGATAAAAGAGTTTTTAGAGATTGATCAAGATTATTGTACTGATTTAATAAAGAAGGTTAATAACTTTAAAACCTTGTATGATTGTCTTAGTGAAATAAATAGACTAGATTTAATGAAATATTCAAATGAAAAATGTTTATTAAGCAAGACAATAAATAATATAACTATGTTAGAAGAGTTAATTAAAACTGGTGTAAATGTTAATAATTTAAGTGGCAATGTTAGTAACGATATTATCGATATTTTATTTATAAACAATAAATATGATGTAATCTTAGGACTCGACTGTGAAATTTTAGTTAACAATCCAACCCCCTCTAATAGTTATTTAAACATGCTAATAGAAAAATATAAAAGAGGTGAGAATGTTCCATTTGAAAAAATTTCATTCAATTCAAAAAGTAACAAAAGCATTGCAATAGTTAATTTATTGCTTTTACAAAATGGAATAAATTATAATAAACCGGATTCTTATACATTAATTAATTCTTTTAATTTTTCATATAAACCAGTAATTATATATATGCTTGAAATGAATAAAGAATTAACTCTTCAAAATTTTTTTAACGATGAAATTATGGATAAAATAAAGGAATATATTGCAAAATTTAACAATATACAAGTTGAAGATTTAAAAAATTTTGAAATAGATGACATTGGTAAATATTTATCAAAAAAACAAAAGTTAATCGATGAGATAAAAAATGGTAATAAAAAAGAAATAGAAGAAAAAGATATATTTGTAGAAGATCTTTTAGAACCTATGGAAGATGGAATGACCTTATTAGAATTTATAATAAAAAACAATGTTAAATTAAATTCGTTTAAATTTGAATTATCTAAAAATTTAGATGCTCTTGTTATATTAATTGGTTGTAAATATAATATAAGTATAAATGATGAACAATTACTATATAAAGATATAGGAAATAATAAAAAATTAATCGATCTTTTGCTTGAAAATGACGATATATTTAATATAAAAATAGCTTCTAAAAATGATTTACGCATTATGGATTATTGTGTTAAATATGATAGATTTGATATTATAAATAATGATATATTAGAGGAATTATTTGTAGAAAGAGAAGGGCATTTTTTAGCTGAGAAATATTTAAGTAATAATAAATTTGTTTTTTCATTAGCATGTAATAAAATAGATAATTCAAAATTATTAAAGCTGTTTAAAATGGGTTATAAAAATATTTTGATAAATGCAAGGGAAGATTTATTATTAGAAGAATATAATGGTTCAACAATATTAGAAGAATTATTAAAATCAAACATAGATCCATCTTTTAAAGGATATGATTTTAAATCACTTAAAATAATTGAAATTTTATATAAATTTAATAGACCTGATTTAATGTATAATGCATCACTAGAATTACTTTTAAATCATCCAAGTAAAGAAGATAATTATTTACAATATTTAATAGATTGCTATAATAAAGGAATTGACGTTCATTTTGAAAACATAGATTATATAATAGAAGATAATCAATTAACAGCTCGTGCCTATATTCAAATGACAAAAAATGGTTTATATGGATTTTTAAATGAATTAGATGAGGATGACTTAACTGCAAAAGATAGTGAAAATAAAAGTTTATTATATTATTTGATACTATTTGATAAAGATTTAACATATAATAAACTTTTAAGTTTAAGTGTTAAGTCCAAACCTAGTGTATATTCTGAGTTAAAATTACTTGGAATTGAAAATACACCGATAAAATTACAATATGATAAATTTTATTGTGATACTATTTATAGAGAAGAAAATAATGATGACTATGCAAAAGGTATTATTTCTCCGGTTGAAAATTTATTAACTGAATTAAGAAATTTATTCGAACAAGATGGTAAAAGCGATAAATCCTTAATAGATGCACTTGTTATTTCATATAGATACACAACAAGTATTAATCCTATTTTTATAGAGGAATTAAAACTTTTAATAGAAGAAAAGAAAAAAAATCCCGATTTTTACTACATAAAAAAAGAAGATAGTGATTGTTTTAATGGTATAGAAGTTATTATGTCAAATCCAACTATAAGCACAATAGAACACGAAACGGGACACGCACTTCATTGCTTTTTATCAGGATATGAAGAACCGGATGATTACGATAGAATTATATCCTCTATTTGTAACAATCAAGAATTAATGAGGAAAGTAGAACAATATTCAAAAAAGTTTCAAGAAATAAAGCATAAAGTAGAGGAACAATCAACTAGTGTTGTATCCAGATATATAACTAAGGATTCCGCACAGGTAAATAGTAAGGAAATTGAAAATTTACTTTCTAAATCAAGGGAAGAGCAAAAAAAGATATATCTTGAAGAAGGATATTCTGAAGAAACTCTAGATATTATTTTTTCGGGTTCATTCACATTAGAAGAATTTATAGAGCAAAAAAAAGTTATTGAAATAGGTGAAATGACAGATACTATTATGAGGTATGAATATGGCGCCTTTTTAGCAGCAGGCGACATTATCGATGCGATTTTAGGTGGAAGATTTAGGAGTAATTTACTAAAGACAGAAGATAATGATATTATAAAATCAGCATATGGACATGGAGTAAGATATTATTCTAAGAAGGATGCTAGATTTAAAGAGATGATTGCCAATTATGTACAAATTATTAAGTCTAAGAACAGTAAAGAGACATTATTACTATTAAGATATATAGTAGGCGATGAATTAGTAGATTTATTAGATAAATTTTATGTCACTAAAATTATTAAATCTGAGATTTATGAAAATTATGACAAAAAAACTTTATAGGAGGTAGACCATGAATGAACAAGATTTGAATTTATATGTAATTGCGGAATTAAGATATAAAAAAGAACATTTAAACGAGAATGATGAAAGTATATTTCCGGTAGATTGGTATTCAAGTAAAAATTATAAATTAAAAACTGAAATAATAGCTGAAGCAATAAAAAATAAAACTACAATAGAAAATACTAATTTATATCAAAATAAATTTATAGAAGGATTTAGATCTGAACAATAAACTTGATTCAGTATTAAAAGATATTAGTGTGGTCAAAAACTAAGGGTAAAATTAATTATAAAAGAGTATTAGAAATAAGCATCTTTTAATAAATTCTATTGGTGACTATAAAGTTGCCAATTTTTTCGTATATTTTTAAGACATTAATGGTAATATAATATAAAAATCAGTATAAAAATATTATTTCAATGTAAATAAAATGTTAAATATTATATTTTTATTGAAATAATACTTTTTTTAATGGTATAATAATATTGGTGATTTAGATGGAATTTAAAATAACAACTAATAGTGAAATCGAAACAGTAGAACTTGCTCAGAACTTTGAATCTGAAAAATTTGAAAATATGGTAATATGTCTTGATGGAGAACTAGGTAGTGGAAAGACTGTGTTTACTAAGGGTATAGCAAACGCACTAGGAATAGATGAAACAATTACATCTCCTACATTTACTATAATTAAAGAGTATACTACAGGTGAAATGCCATTATATCATATGGATGTTTATAGATTAGATGGCAAAACAGAAGGCGTAGGCATAGAAGAATATTTTACAAAAGGTGGTATTGTAGTCATAGAATGGGCCAATACCATAAAAGATATATTACCTAAAGAAAGATTAGAAATAAAATTTAAAGTTGTTGATGAAAACAGAAGAACATTAATAATAACTCCTTATGGGAAAAAATACGAAGAGTTATGTGAGGCAGTTTTATGAAAAGTTTATTAATTGATACTACAACTAATATGGCAACAGTATCAATTATTGATGATGATAAAATACTATATATATTTAAAGATAAAATTGAATCAGAAATGGCATCTAAAATACTTCCTATAATAAGGGAAGGTTTTAATTGTGTTAATTTTACTTTAAAAGATATCGATAAAATTTTTATAGTAAATGGCCCAGGTTCATTTACAGGAATTAGAGTTGGAGTAAGTATAGCTAAAACTATTTCATGGTCTTTAAAAAAGGATATAATTCCTTTATCTAGTTTAGAGTTAATTGCCACTACAAAAACAGATAAAAAATATTTAGTACCACTTATAGATGCAAGAAGAGGAAATGTTTTTGCAGGCATATATGACAGTAAGTTAGATGTTGTAAAAAAAGATGCTTTGATAAATTTGGAAGAATTAACTAATAATTTAGATGAAAATTATGAGCTTGTTTCATACGATAATATAAAAAATGCAATAAAGCCTAATATAGATATATTAAAAATTATAGCTAAGCATAAAAATGATGAAAGTGTTAACCCTCATTCACTTAATCCAAATTATTTAAAATTAACTGAAGCAGAAGAGAAATTAAAGTCTAATTAGAGTAGTTTTATGATAAGAAAATTATATTTAAGTGATATTGAAGTAGTTAATAAATACTTAAAAAATTTTAATTATGAACTTACCAAAGAAACATTAAATAGGGAATTTTTAAATGTAATAGTTTATGAAGAAAATGGAATTAAAGGCGTTTTAGTATATAGTTTAATTTATGATAGGATAGAAATAGATTATATTGTAGTAGATAAAAATTATAGAAGATTAGGAATAGCAACTAAATTGTTAAAATATATAGAAACTAATGACGTAAAAAACATTACATTAGAAGTTCGAGAGAGTAATATTCCTGCAATAAGGTTTTATGAGAAAAATGGATTTATTAAATCGGCGATAAGAAAAAATTATTATAAAGATGAAAATGGGATATTGATGATAAAGAGTTTGGTGAATAATATGAAAGATACTTATATACTTGGAATAGAAAGTAGCTGTGATGAGACAAGTGTTTCAATAGTTAAGAATGGTTGCGATGAAATAGCAACGGTCATATTGTCACAGATGGATACACACTCGAATTATGGTGGTGTGGTTCCTGAAATTGCAAGTCGTATGCATGTTGAAAACATAACAATGGTAATTGAAGAATGTTTAAATAAAGCAAAAATGTCTATGGAGGATGTTGATGCAATTGCAGTAACATATGGCCCAGGACTTATTGGATGTTTACTAATTGGTTGTAGTGTAGCATCAACACTATCATACATATATAATAAACCATTAGTACCTGTTCACCATATAGCTGGACATATATATGCTAATAATTTAGTTTCAAAAATGGAATTTCCACTAATTGCTTTAGTTGTATCTGGGGGACACACAGATCTAATTTATATGGAAGAGGATTATAAATTTAAAAAGATTGGTGGTACATTAGATGATGCTGTTGGAGAGTGTTATGACAAAGTAGCACGCGTAATTAATGTTCCATATCCTGGTGGACCTTTAGTAGATAAATTATCTTATGAAGGTAGTGATACATATAAACTTCCTATTCCACTTGATGATAATACTTATAATTTCAGTTTTAGTGGAATAAAAAGCGCTGTTATTAATTTAGTCAATAATGAATCAAATAAGGGGAATGAAATTAGAAAAGAAGATATTGCTTGTTCATTTCAAAATAGAGTAGTTGAAATATTGACAAAGAAAACAATGAAAGCATTAAAAGAGTATAATGTAGAAAATTTACTTATAGCAGGTGGCGTATCGGCTAATAGTGGTATAAGAAAGAAATTTACTGAAATATGTAATAAACAAGGAATAAAACTTACAATACCGAATATAAAATATTGTACAGATAATGCTGCTATGATTGCTGCTGCTGGATATTTTGCATATAAAAAAGGTATTCGAGCAGATTTGGATTTAAAAGCGAGTGCAACTACAAGTTTATTCTGAAAAAATAAAAAAACTATTGACAAATAAATAAATAAAAGGTATAATCAATACATATGAAAAAGGAAAGAGATGTATCCACATCCACCCGATTGCTTAAGTGATGGGTAAAATGCCAATGAATTTTGATTTAAAGGTTAAGTGGATACTATTTGTGTCTACTTTTTTCATGGTGTAAGATATTGGAGGTGTTTGTTATAGCAAACAAAGAAAAAGATCTGTTTATTAACGAACAGATTAGAGCTAAAGAAGTTATGGTTATCGGACCAAATGGAGAACAATTAGGTATTAAATCTATTAAAGATGCGATTACTCTTTCAACCTATGCAGGTTTCGATCTTGTAATGATTAACCCAAATGCTAATCCACCTGTTTGTAAAGTGATGGATTATAATAAGTTTAAATATCAAAATAAGAAGAAACAAAAAGAAAATATTAAAAAGCAAAGAGAAGCAAATTTAGAGATGAAAGAATACCGTCTTTCAGTTGCAATAGATGTACACGATTTTAATACGCGTGTAAAAAATTCAAGCAAATATTTAGAAAAAGGTCATAAAATAAAGGCAGTAGTGCGCTTTAAAGGTAGAGAAATGGCACATACTGAACTTGGTCGTGAAGTTCTTGAAAGATTTGCTGAAGCCTTATCAAGTGTAGCTGAAATTGAACAAAAGCCAATATTGGAAGGAAGAAACATGACGATGATTCTTATGCCAAAAAAAGAAAAATAGGAGGAAAATTATGCCAAAAATTAAATCACATAAAGGAACACAAAAAGTTTTAAACGTAAGAGATAGTGGTTCTATTAAAATAGGACATCCTGGTACAAGACATAATACAGGAAAAAAGAATGCTGCTTCTAATAGAAGCGGAAGATGTGCATCTGCACTCTCTAAAGCAGATGCAAACAGACTTAAAAAAGTACAATTTTAAACTAAGAAGGAGGATACAAAATGGCAAGAGTTAAAGGTGGAAATATTCACAAAAATAGAAGAAAAAAAGTTTTAAAATTAGCTAGTGGTTACTTTGGAAGTAAACATAAACTTTATAAAACTGCTAAAGAACAAGTTATGCATTCTTTAAAATATTCATATAGAGATAGAAGACAAAATAAAAGAGATATGCGTAAATTATGGATCACAAGAATTAATGCTGCATGTCGTATGAATGATATAAGTTATTCAAAATTTATATCAGGATTAAATAAAGCAGGAGTTACAATCAATAGAAAGATGTTAAGTGAAATAGCTATTGATGATGCAAGTACATTTACTAATTTAGTTAATGTTGCAAAATCAGCTTTAGAAGGAAAAACTGTAAAACAAGAATCAAAATCTGCAAAAGTAGAGAAAGTTGAAACTAAAGCAGAAGTTAAACCTAAAACAAAAAAAGAAGTTAGTGAAGATTTATCTAAATTGACAGTAGCAGAATTAAAAAAATTAGCAAAAGAAAAAAACATAGAAAATTATACAACTATGAAAAAATCTGAATTATTAGAAGTTTTAAAATAATCCAAGCGATTATTTTTTTTGTTTACAAGGTAATAAAAAAATGTTAATATATAAATAGAATGAGGAGATAAGTATGGAAAATTATAATGAAATTAATTCTTTTAATGGAGAAAACGTTGTAGATGAACTTAATTTATTATTATTTAACATCCCCGATAATTTAACAGTTTTAGAAAAAATTAGATGGCTATATATAAAAGTTGGACAAATATTTAGCTATAATTATAAAGTTGTAGATGATATACAAATAGCAAAACAAGAAATTAATTTTTTAAAAAATTACGTAAATAGATTTCAAACGTGTACACAAATATCTTACTTATTTAATCTTATGTTAAATAATATTGAAGGTTGTAAAAGCACAGTCATAGAAAGAAAAGCAAACATAAGAGGTGTAAATGCAGTTGAACACGTTGCTAATTTAGTAACACTTGAAACAGGTGAAAAATATATATTAGATTTAACACTCGATTTGTATTTAATTCAAAGTGGATGTCAAACAAAACATTTTGGATTTGATGGTGATATAGAAAACACATGTGATATAATTTCTCTTAAAGAATGCGAGACTATGGATAAAAAGTTGGGACTAATAAAAAATAATGAATATCTAGATAATGAAATTCAAAGATTAAAAGAACAATTAAATTCAAAAGATTATTCAAATATACAAGATGAAAGTCAAATATCATATAAAATAAATAAAATAATACCAATAATACCAAAATTTAATGGATATCATGAGGGTAAACAATTTATTAATAAACTATTTTTTGAATTATTGGATTTTCCATATAAAGAATTTAATTTAACTTATAACCATGATGGAGATATGGAACTTGTTACTTGTTTTAAAATAGAAAATAATTCTTCTTGTGAATGGTATTTGTATGATTCAAAATTAGGATTAATAAATACCAACATAAATAACTTGACTAATATGTTATCAAGCGGTTGGAATACAAAAAGTCAAACATTACTAAATGAAATTAATTACAATGTAAAGAGATTATAGTTGGTTGAAATAAAATTTTAAATGTGTTATACTTATCTAGTATGATAGAGGTGGTTTTATGTATTTGGATGTAGTAATTGTTTTAGCTTTAATAATATTAGCATTTTGTTGGTTTAGAACATTTTCTAAAACAGTTTATGCAGTTGCCATGATAGACATATTTTTAAGGTTACTACACTACATATCAGCTAATATAGGAATAAAAGGATTTCACTCATGGGTAGTGAGTATTTTTCCATCATCAATACCTGATATATTAGATAATTATATGAATGGTATTTTATACACAGTATTTGAATGGATATATGTAGGACTTATGGTAGTATTCTTATTCTATGTGACAAGAACATTTATTAGAAAAAAATAATACAATTTATGTATTTTTTTCTTTATATACTAGAAATACATAAACTATTTGTGATAAAATAATAATAGGTGGTAAAATGAATTACATAGGTTCAAAATATTCAATATTAAGTTATATAGATGAAGTAATAGAAGACTTTGTAAAACCTAAAAATACAGTTACACTTTGTGATATATTTGCAGGTACTGGAGTTGTATCAAAATACTTTAAAGAAAAAGGTTATAATATTATAGCTAATGATATAGAGTATTTTAGTTATGTAACTCTAAAAGGTCTAATAGAAAATAGTGATGAATTAAAATTTGAAAAATTAACTAAAAAGCATATAGATCCATTTATTTGTTTAAATGGATTAAATGGTAAAAAAGGCTTTATATATAGAAATTATTCACTAGGTGGAACAAATAAAAAAGAATTTAAAAGACAGTATTTTAGTGATGAAAATGCAAGAAAAATAGATGCTATTAGAATTAAAATAGAAAAATGGAAAAAAAAGAAATTAATAACAGAATTAGAATATTATTATTTAATAGCATGCTTAATTGAGGCTTCAGATAAAGTCGCTAATACTGCATCTGTTTACGAGGCATTTTTAAAAGATTTAAAGAAAAGTGCATTAAAACCTATAATTTTAACTCCTTTAGAGTTAGTATTTAAAAATAAAAAATATAAAATATATAACGAAGATTCTAAAGATTTAATAAGAAAAATAAAAGGTGATATACTCTACCTTGATCCACCTTATAATAATAGAAAGTATGATACAAACTATCATATACTAGAGACAATCGCACTATATGATAATCCAAAAATAAAAGGTAAAACCGGGCTTAGAATAGAAGATACAAAAAAATCAAATTATTGCATTAAAGATAAAGCAAGTTTAGAACTTGAAGATTTAATAAAGAATGCTAAATTTAAATATATATTATTAAGTTATAATGATGAAGGTATAATACCAATTAAAAAAATAGAAGAAATTATGAAAAAATATGGTAAATATAAAAGATATGAAAAAAGACATAAAAGATATAAATCAGATAACTCTAGAGAATATAAAAAAAATTATACAATAGAATATATTCATTGTTTAGAAAAAGAATAATTAATTGTTGGCTGGAAGGTGTTTGATTTGAATGTACAAAAAAATAAATTGAAAATAAATATAATAGTTATATGTGTTTTAATAGTTGTAATATGTGCTTTAGTTGGAACTTGCTTATTTAAAATAAAACAACAAAAAGATTATGTTAACAATCAAAAAGAAATAATGGAAAAGTCTAATGAATTATTTAATAATTTATATGAGGATTTAAATAATTTAATTCCTAATTCGTTTATCACACTCACCAATATTGAAGGAGTTGAGAATAACTTAAAAAATATAACATTAGATGAATATACAAGCGATAAAGAAACTTTGTTAAAAGAACTTGAAGAATTAAAAAAATACATAATAGTTAAAGATAAAATAAATTCATATATGGATAAAGATGTTTTACTTTCAAGTATAGATGATGAAACTATAAAAGACATAAATGATAAATATAATGAATTATTTTCAAATTATAAAACTTTACTTGAAAATGACATTAATTTAATGAATGAACAATATAAAGATATGACAGAATTAAATCAATTAGTTGCGAGTTTTTTTGAAGATGAAAAAAGAACTGTAGTTAGTTCTTCTGTCACAAGAAAGTCTTATAATGAAGCAATAAAAAAATTAGAATTAATAAAACAAGAAGATGTTAAAAAGAATATAAGTGAATATTTAAATATTGTTGATGAATCATTGAAGAAAAAAGAACAAGCAGAAGCACAAAAGAAAAAAGAGGAAGAAGAAATTGCTAAAGCATGGAAAATATTAGACGTTCCATACATAAGTCAAAACAAAAATAATGTTTTAAATGGTTGTGAAGTATCTTCTCTTTTGATGGCACTTAAATATAAAGGATATCTACTTGATATGGATTTATGGACCTATGCAGAAAATTTACCAAAAAGTGATGATCCATATAAAGGATTTACATATTCCATATTTGAAAGAGAGCCATTAACTGTACCACATTGGATTGCTCCAGGACCTTTAGCAGAGTATGGGAGGAAAACATCATCTGCAGAGGTTTTAGATATAACAGGATATAGCATTGATGATATAGATAATGAAATTTTAAAAGGTAATCCAGTTGTTATATACCTTACATCTAGAATGGCTACTCCAAAAGAAATGGTAGAGGGCGCACCTTTGAATTTACACGTTTTACTTTTAGCAGGGTATAATACTAAAACAAAAGAACACTTAATAATAGATCCTTGGACACAAGCAGATGGTAGAACAAAATGGTATGTTTCAAAATCAAAAGTAGAAAGCATTTTTAATTCAACAGGACAAAGAGCAGTAGTAGTAAGATAGTATCTTGTAAAATAATTACTTTTATGATATATTTATATTGGGTGATGGTATGACAAGAAAAGAAGAAGCAGTAGAACTTATGAAAAAAGTTATGACAGGGGAAAGTTATTTAACTTATAAGGAAATTGCTAAAATTACAGGATACCATGAAAAATACTTATTAAAGTTAAAAAAAGATTTAGAAAGTGGTAATATCAGTTTAATACACGGTAATACCAACAGGAAGCCCGCAAACACTATAACAGAAGAAGAAAAAGAGTATATAATTAATTTATATAAAAGAAGTAATACTACTATAAGAAAATTTTGCAAATTTTATGCTAAGAGAAGTTATTCTTGTATATGGCATGTTTTAAAAGAAGCAGGTTTAATATGATGTGAACCCCAAATGGTAGATATCTTAAAAAAGCAAATATAAAAATCAAGGGCGAACGAAGTGAGTTCATCTT
>CANRAT010000044.1 GCA_947628685.1 uncultured Bacilli bacterium | reverse complement strand
ACTGTAGAACAACCAAAACAAGATACTCAAGTTGGTCAACAATTAAATGAAATACCTAATGTTCAAGTATCTAATCCTGTAGTAAATGAATTTACTGTGACTGATACAAATAATCAACTTAACACTGATATTAATCAAAATAATCCTGCACTTAAAGATTTAAGTCCTATTCAAGGTGGAACAGGTGAAACTGATATATTTGGTCAACCAATAAATAAAAGTTATGAATAAAATAACTTTTATTTTTGACTTTGTTATAATTATATTGTATAATTATAAAGGAGGTAGTTATGATTAAAGAAAATAGAATAACAATAAACAATCTTATATATTCATTATTATTTTTAGTATTTGGAATAATACTTCTTACTAGTACAGAAGATTTAGTAAGCATAGCATCTAAAATAATAGGAGCAGTCTTAATAATAGTCGGTATAGTAAAATCAATAATATATGTATATATGAAAGGAAAAGTAGGGGATTATGGTGTAACTAACCTATTAATAGGGATATTACTTATTTGCTTTGGAGTATCTTTTGTGTTTTTCTCATCTGCTCTTAGTTTTGTAATAAGAACAGTAATTGGTGCATGGGTACTACTTGCAGGTATTAATAGAATTATATTTGCAATATCAACTATATCTATTGATAAAAAAGGATTTATAGTATATTTAATTACATCATTTATAATGTTTGCGCTTGGATTTTTATTAATATCTGGAATATTTGACCAAGTTGTTGGTCTATTAATAATACTTTATTCTATAACTGAATTAGTTGATTATATATATTATAAAGTTAAATTCAAGGAATATCAACAACCTGAAGGAAAATTAGAAATTGTCAAAAAAGATAAAAAGAATAGTAAAAAGGGAAAAGTTGTAGATGCCAAAATTGATGAAGATTGAAATTAATCAATCTTTTTGCTTATGAGGGGTGAAAACATGGATTTATGGGCATATGAAAAAGAATTATATGATAAAGGTATTACATATATTGGTGGGGTAGATGAAGTAGGTAGAGGGCCTTTGATTGGTAATGTAGTTGCTGCTTGTTGTGTTCTGCCAAAAGATTTTAAACTAGATGGATTAACAGATTCAAAGAAATTAAGTGAGAAAAAAAGAAATACATTTTATGAATATATAATTGAAAACTGTATTGCATATGGAATAGGTGAAGTACCTTTTGATGAAATAGATAAAATAAACATATACGAGGCCAGTAGAAAGGCTATGATGATTGCAATATCTAAAGTAAGAAATCAAATTCCTTTGCAACACGTATTAACAGATGCGATGCCTCTTCCAAGTTTAGATATACCCCATACTCCCGTAATAAAAGGTGATGCTAAAAGTATTAGTATTGCTGCAGCTAGTGTACTTGCTAAAGTAACACGTGATAGAGAAATGTATGAATTAGATAAAAAGTATCCTATGTATGGATTTGCATCACATAAAGGATATCCAACTAAAAAACATATAGAAGCACTAAATAAATATGGACTTATAGAAGGATATAGAACTACATATGGCCCTGTTAGAGATATAATTTTAAAAGATTTTCATTGAAAAATTTATCAAATATATTTATTTTTACAAAGAAATGTGATATAATCTAGTTACTTGAAAACGAAGATGAAAGAGTAGTAATAAGTCTAATTATTTAAAGAGATGAAGTGGTAGGTGGAAACTTCAAATAAATTCTTATGAATTCACTTTCTAGTGTTATTAATAGTAACCGTAGTGATGCGTTAAATCATTAAAGAACATAATTCTATTATGAAGTAGGGTGGTACCGCGGTCTTTCGCCCCTACATTTATAATAGTTTTTTTATTAAGGAGGAATTTTATGAAAGAAAAAATAGAACTTTTATGTAAAGAGATTAATGAAAAAGTCAATAATGTTTCAAGTATTAAAGAGTTAAGTGACTTAAAAGTAGAATATTTAGGTAAAAAAGGAATTATTACTGAACTTCAAAGTGGTATAAAAGATGCTACTGATAAAAAAGAATATGGTATTTTAGTAAATATGGCAAGAACTACTTTTAATGAAAACTATGATAAAAAATTAAATGAATTAAACGAACTTGAATTATCTAAAAAATTAGAAAATGAAAAAATAGATGTAACTTTACCAAGTAAAAAAATTAGATATGGATCTAAACATCCAATGACTCGTATAGAAGAAGAATTAGAAGATTTATTTGTATCTATGGGATATGATGTATATGATGGACCTGAAATAGAAACAGATGAAAATTGCTTTCAAAAATTGAATTTACCACTCGGACATCCTGCTAGAGATGCTCAAGATACCTTTTATCTAGAAGGAGAATATGAAAAATATTTACTTAGAAGTCAAACATCTACAGGTCAAGTTAGAGTAATGGAAGCAAATAAAGAAAAAGGGCCTATTAGAGTAGTATGCCCAGGTAAAGTATATAGAAGAGATGATGATGCAACTCACTCTCATCAATTTATGCAAATGGAAGGACTTGTTATAGATGAAAATATATCTATGGCAGATTTAAAAGGTACTTTAGAGACATTTTGTAAAAAATTATTAGGAGAAAAAACTGTTGTTAGATTTAGACCAAGTTTCTTCCCATTTACTGAGCCTAGCGTTGAAGTGGATGCTACTTGTTTCAAATGTGGAGGAAAAGGTTGTCCACTTTGTAAACAAACAGGATTTATAGAGGTTCTTGGTGCAGGTATGGTTCATCCAAACGTCTTAAAATCAAGTGGTTATGATCCAGATAAGTATCAAGGTTTTGCATTTGGAACAGGACTTGATAGATTTGCAATGTTTAGATATGGTATAACTGATATAAGAACAATTTATGGAAATGATTTAAGATTTTTAAATCAATTTACAAGAGGAGATGAACTAAATGAAACTAAGTAGAAAATTTTTAAATGACTATTGTGACATAGATGTTGACACAAAAACACTTGCCTCTGATATGACAAGTATTGGAAACGAATATGATTCTTGTGAAAAACTTATTCCTGCAACAAATCTTGTAATTGGAGAAGTTATTAGTTGTTCAAATCATCCTGATAGTGATCATCTTCATATATGTAAAGTTGATATAGGAACTGAAGTACTTGATATAGTATGTGGCGCACCTAATGTACGTAAAGGATTAAAGGTAATAGTTGCTAAAGTAGGAGCAAAATTACCAGGTGGAGAGATTAAGAAAAGTACAATTAGAGGTTATACTTCAAATGGTATGCTTTGCGCAATGAGTGAACTTGGACTTGAATCTAAATTTTTAAAAGAAGAAGATTACAAAGGAATATATGAACTAGATTTAAACGCAAAAGTAGGAGATGATCCTATAAAATACTTAGGATTAGATGATGAGGTAATAGATTTTGAACTTACATCTAATAGAGGAGATTTACTTAGTATACTAGGTATGGCTTATGAAATAGGTGCCTTATATAAAAAACCTGTTAAAGACATTGATTTATCTTATAGTGAATCAGGAAATATTGATTTTAATCTAAAAGTAGAAACAGAAAATTGTCCTTTGTTTTTAGCAAAACAAGTAAAAAATATTACTATTAAAGAAAGTCCTAGTTTTATTAAAAATAGGCTTATTGCAAGTGGAATTAGACCTATTAATAATGTAGTTGATATATCTAACTATGTAATGTTAGAAACAGGTCAACCATTACACTTTTATGATAATGATATACTTGGTAATACAATTGTTGTTAGAATGGCTAATGATAAAGAAAAATTAACTACCTTAGATAATATTGAGAGAACTTTAACTAGTGAAGATATTGTCATCACTGATGGTAAAAAAGCAGTTGGTCTTGCTGGAGTTATGGGAGGATTATCAACTGAAATAACTGATTCAACAAAAAATGTATTAATAGAATCTGCCATATTTAATAGTATTAAGATAAGAAAAACTTCTAAAAAAATACTTAGAAGTGAGGCATCAAATAGGTTTGAAAAAGGAATAGATCCAAAAAGAACTTATATGGCTATAAAAAGGTGTTGTAACTTACTTGAAAAATATGCAGATGCTACTGTTATAGGTGGAATGGTTAGCATTGATAATACTAATATAAAAGATAAAACTATTAATATAACTTTGGATAAAATTAATAATGTATTAGGTACTAATATAAGTGCAAAAGAAGTTATTGATATATTTGAAAGATTAGGATTTACTGTTAAGGAAAAAAATAATGAATTTGAAGTAATTGTTCCAACAAGAAGACTTGATATTGAAATTAAAGAAGATTTAATTGAAGAAGTAGGTAGATACTATGGAATGGATAAAATAATAGGTTCTAAGTTAGTATTACCCCTAAAAGAAGGACATTTCGATAAATTTAAAAGACAAGTTAAAAATAAAATGATAAGCATGGGATTAAATGAAACACTTTCATATGCATTAATACCTGAAAGTGAAGTACACAAATATACTATTGATGAATTTAAACATATTAATTTAGATTATCCTATGAGTGAAGATAGGAAAACACTTCGTTATAGTTTACTATATTCTTTAGAACAAATTTATGAATATAATAAGGCTCGTAATTTTAAAGATACTTGTATATTTGAAGTAGGTAAGGGCTTTTACAAAGATAATGATGAATATAAAGAAGAATTAAAACTTGCTTGTTTAATGACAGGAAAGTATTATTTAGATATAAATAATATAGATGTAGATTTTTATATAATTAAGGGTGTAGTAGAGGAATTATTAGACTATTTAGGATATAATGGGAGATATACTATAGAAGAGGGTACTACACCAAAAGAATTACATCCAGGAGTCTCAGCAGTAATTACACTTCAAGGTATTGAAATTGGAGTAATAGGTATGTTACATCCATCTATTACTAAAGATAAAGTATTCGTATTTGAAATTAATTTAGATAAATTAAAAAATATTAGGACATCTAATATTAAGGCTAAAGAAATTTCTAAGTTTTTAGGTATGGAAAAAGATGTAGCATTTGTAGTTAAAAAAGGTGTTTCTAACAAAGAAATAATGGATGTTATTAGAAAATCTGGCGGTAGGTTACTTACAAATATAGAAGTATTTGATGTATATACTGGTGATAAAATTGATAGTGATGAAGTATCTATTGCATACAATTTAAAATTTGAAGATAGTTCTAAAACTCTTACAGAAGAAGAAGTAATAAATGTATTTAATAAAATAATAAATGATGTTACTAATAAATTAAATGCAAGAGTAAGAACAAAATAAAAAGTTAAGGCAATTCTTAACTTTTATTTTGAATATTTTGGAATTTTATTAAATCTATATCCATTTTCTTCTAATTGTTTAATAGTCACTATTTTATTTTCTAAAGCGTATACTAATTTATATTCTACACCTTTAACAATAACGTACATATTATTACTTTTTATGCAATTAAAGTAATATATACCATTTTCATCTTCAAAGAAATATTCTATTGCTTGCGCACAGTAATCTCCAGATCTATCTATTAAAGTAATCTTATTTGAATCTATTAAATCTCCTTTTTTATCTGATATTTCAAATTCACGATCTAATACTTTTTCGTTTTTATCAGTTGATTTAGGTTTTTCAGTTTCATCATTATTTTTAGATTCTTTAACAGTTTCATTTGCTTTTTCATCACTAGTTGTTTTATTTTCAACAACAGAGTTTGAAGTTGTAGTATCAGGTTTACTTTCTAAAGTATTAGTTGTATCATTTTTAGTTGTATCATTATTTAAAGTAGTTACATTATTATCTGTTTCATTTACTTTAGTATCATTAGAATTATTAATTAAAACTTCATTTTCTTCCTTAATTTCTTCAGTACTTGAAGATTTATCACTGTTATTTTTTAAAACAATTTCGTTAGAATTACTTGAATTAATTAAACATATAGTAAATACTGTTATTGTTAATATAGAAATTAATAAAATTAAATTTTTCTTATTCATAATATCATTCCCCTTCATTTGCCATATATAATAGCACATTTTTAAAATTAAGTCAAATTGGGTAATTTTTAGGTAAAAATCTACTTACTTATTCTACACTACCAATTATTATCAATACTTTACACTTGACAAATGTAAATAATGTGATAAAATTATAAATAGGAGGGTATGAAATGAAAACTAAGTTAGCGGATTTATTACATGAGTTAGGTATATCAAAAGTAAAACTTGCTAAATTTTTAGGAGTTTCTAGACAAATGATTTATAATTATTTAGAAATGGATGACCTAAATAAATGGCCTAAGGATAAACAAGTCTTATTATTTAATCTTTTAGGTATAAAAGATGCTAAAGATATCGATAAAATTAAAGTAAATACAGATTATATTACATCTGTTGAAGTAAAATTAAATAGTTTATGTGAAAGTAAACCTAGTGACAACAGTGGGGTAGGTAGTGAACTTTTAAATGGAATAAGTGTTAAAAATCAAGAATTATTTATAGGAATTATTGATCTAATTAGGGAATATTTAGAAGATAATGGTGAAGAGGGTACACATATAATAAATTATTTATATCATTATTTACAAGCAATGAATAATACAAAAGAACTCAAATATATGCTTGCTTATGTTGCAAAAGAAACAGGCTTTGAAAAACCTATGGAATTTGTATTTGAAGAGGATGAACAATTTATTTTTGAAAGTGTAATGTTCTCAGCAATGGTTCTTTATAGAAGTGGTAAAGCATCTAAAAGTAAACTTGCGGAATCTCATAGAAGATTTGTAAATCAAATCGAGCAAAAAATGGAAGAAAAATTAAGTCGTACTATGGAACTTAATAATATTAAAATTCAAGCCTTAAAAGAACTTGGATATACAGAAATGAATGAAAACAATGCTACAGAGATATTTGAAAAAATTGCAGAAATTGAATCACGTAAAACTGCATTTAAAAAAATAGATGAAAATTAACTAGTCTATTTTTTTTGGTACACTTCCCCTACTTTGTTATTCTAAAATAGGGGAGTAAGACTTTAAAAGTTTAATTTGAGATGTATAATTAATCATAAAATTATTTCTCGATTGCTTAAAATTAACCTTAATTATATTAAATAGTTAATAGAAATAAATACTAAAAGTTAAATTAATAATAATTAAATTTTTAATAATTTAAAATATATTTTTAGGATTATTAAATTGATTAATATTATATAATGTAGTTAATCTTAATTAATCTACATAATTTTAAATTTTATATTAATTACTAATTATAAAATTTAAAAAATAAAATATCCGATAATATATATTATGTTAACTTCTTATAAAAAGAAAGGTTGTTTGCTATGTATGAAGCAATAATTATTATAATTCTAATATGTATCGTGTTTGCATCTATACTTGATCAACTAACTATAACCATATTTTTAACACTTCTACTATTATTTATTATAATAAGAACTGTAATAAATATTAAAAAGAAAAAAACAACTATAAATAAAAATATAATGTATATATTTTAAATACTAGTTAATAATATTATTGGGTGATTTAAATGAGAAAGAATAACAAAGAAACTAATATGAATAAAAGTAATAGTATGAATAAAAGTACTAATGCTCAATCTTCTAGTTCTAAATCAAACAATGCTAAATCAAATTCTGATATAGATTGTAAATAACCCACAAAAAGAGACGATTGTTGTCTCTTTTTTGTTTATTCCCTACTTTATCCAAATAATATATGATTTAAAATCATTACCATAGAACCAATTATAAAATAAATAACTGTATTTTTCTTATTATAATTAGCCGATTCTTTGTATAATTCATTAATTGCTATATTAATCATCATTCCAGCAATTATAGCGTAGATTACACCTAATATAGTATCATTTATAAATTTAGATAAAAATAAGTATGAAATTAAAGCGCCCAAAGGTTCTGACATTCCTGATATAAAAGTATATAAAAACGATTTAAATTTACTATTTGTAGAATAATATATAGGAATACTTATTGATATTCCCTCAGGTATATTATGTAGTGCGATTGCAATAGTTAAAATTAATCCTAATTTGGTATTATTTGTTGTAGTAATAAATGTGGCTATTCCTTCGGGTATATTGTGTAACATTATAACAAGCATTGCAATTATACCTAATTTATATAATTTTAAGCCATTTTTAGAGTGTTCCCCTACTCTTTTATCAATTATACTAGAAACTATTACTCCAATTAAAAAGCCAATTATAATGAGAAATAATGAATATATTTTAGAATAATTATTAATAATTAATAAAAGTGAATTAGGTATTAAATCAATTACAGATATTGTAAGCATTACTCCACTAGCAAATCCTAACGCTGAACTAATCATACTATTTTTATCTTTTTTAATGTATATAAATAAAAAGCCTATTAATGTAGATATTCCAGCGATAGTAGAAAGTAAAAAAGCATACATATTACCTGACATTATATCACCATTTAAATGTATGCAAAAGAAAGTTTAATATTATATTTACATTATTTAAGTTTATATTCTTGTAAAATTACATTATCTAAATTCCTTATCGTAATACTTTTTTCATCTACGATAGCAAATGTATTATCACTACTTCTAGTTTTAGAAATAGATCCAGGATTAACAAATAATTTTTTATCTACTTTTTCAATTCCTGGTATGTGAGTATGTCCAACAAATATAATATCTGCTTTTATTTTTAATAAGTCTTTACTACTAGTTAAATGACCATGTGTTATTACTACTTTTTTCTTATTCAATTTAATCTCATTTTCATCAGGCATATCAAATAATATATTTCTTATGTCTGAATCACAATTACCAATGCAGGCAATTATATCATCTTTCATCATATTTAATCTATTAATTATGTCATTTCTATTTAAATCTGCACCATAATTAAATAAATCACCTAACAATAATAATTTTTTACATCCTTCTTTATAATAGATTGATATAGCCTTATTTAAGTTATAAGTATCGCCATGTATATCAGAAATAACCATATATTTTATTTCTTTTTCATATTTTTTAGTACTAATTTTTCATCACTTCCTACTCTATTTGATTCAATTATTTTTTGTATAGTTTTATTATATGTCCAATTATCTAAATTCGAGTTTTTTAAATACATAATAGTTTTATCTTTATATTTTATGTAGCACATAGAAATAAGCCATGCTATACTCATTTTAACATAATAATCATCTTTATATTCATTTAAAAGTCCAAATATTTGATCTATGTATTTATCCTCTATAAAATAATTCAATAATAATACATAACCAAATCTATTTATCCAAGGATTTTTATTTTTTAAATATTTTTTAATTTCTCTAAAACAAATATCTTTTGTTTTACTATCATTAAATATTTTTAAATTACTACAAGTAAGATCACAAACTGCCCAGTTATTTATATAAGGTATAAAATCATCAAGTAATGGCTTTAACTTTTTAAAATCTAGTTTTAAATATCCAAGTACTAATCCGTGTATTAAATCTTCTTCATATAATTTATGACGATTTAATTTAAAAAACTCTAAATAATTTCCTTTTGCTATTTTTTTTGAAATTTTTTTTAATTCACAGGTTCTAACACCTATTAATTCACTAGATAATATTAATTTAGATTGAAATTCTTTATACTTTATATCTTGTAAACTATAAAGTTTATCTAAAAACTCGCTATAATTCATTATTTTAATTTACCTAAGAAACTTTTTCCAACAGTAGGCATTTTAACATTAAAGTTATCTGCAATAGTAGCGCCTATATCAGAAAAACAATCTAGTTCTTTTAAATGTTTTGCATCTTTAAAACTTTTTGAATATATTAAAACTGGTATATTTTCTCTTGTATGGTCTGTTCCCTTATATGATGGATCATTACCGTGATCTGCTACTATTATAAGTAGGTCATCATCATTTAAATTATCTTTTATAACAGGTAAGTAACTATCAAATTCTTTTATAGCCTCTGCATAACCTTTTATGTTTCTTCTATGACCATATTTTGAATCAAAATCGTTTAAATTAGCAAAACATAATCCATTAAATTTTTCTTTTTCTGTTTCAATTATTTTAATTATACCATCTAAGTTATCTTTTGTTTTAGTACTTCTAGTGATTCCACAATTATTGAATATATCAGATATTTTACCTATAGAATAAACATCAAAACCATTATTTTTTAAATTATCAAGTACAGTATCACTAACAGGATCTAATGCATAATCGTGTCTATTTGGTGTTCTTGTGAAATTACCTTTAGTACCAATATATGGTCTTGCAATAATTCTACCGACTTTCCACTCATCTTTTAAAGTAAGTTCTCTCGCAATCTTGCAGTCTTTATATAACTCATCAAGAGGTATAATATCTTCGTGTGCGGCAATTTGAAGTACAGAATCAGCAGATGTATATACGATAAGTGCGCCTTTTTTTATTTGTTCTTCTCCTAGTCTTTCAATTATTTCAGTCCCTGATGCATTACAGTTTCCTATTATTTTTCTTCCTGTTCTCTTTTCAAGTTCATCTATTAATTCTTTAGGAAATCCATTTTTTGTAAATGTTCTAAATGGAATTAATGTGCGTATTCCCATAATTTCTAAATGTCCTGTCAAAGTATCTTTACCGTTTGCCTTTGGATGTGCTTTTGTATAATATGAATCTGTATTTTTTATGTCTTTACCAATAAGATTTAATAATCCCATTTTTTCTAAATTAGGATAATCTATTGGATTATACTCTACTATATGTCCAAGTGTATTAGCCCCTACATCATCAAACTTTTTAGCATCTATTGCTTCCCCTACTCCAAGTGAATCTAAAACTATTAAAAATATTCTATTAAATTTCATATAATTACCTTCCTATTCTTTATATATTTTATCAAATTTATAATATAAAATCTATAGTTAACTTCCATGTGGATGAAAATCCTCATAATTTTTCTTTAACTGTTCATTTGTAATATGAGTATATATTTGTGTGGTTGAAATATCAGAATGTCCAAGTAATTCTTGTATTGTTCTTAAATCTGCACCATATTTGAGTAAATGACTTGCAAAAGAATGCCTGAGTGTATGAGGAGATAAATCCTTATTAATACCTTTTTCTTTAGCAATTTTTTTTATTATTTTAAATAATCCTTGCCTAGTCATCTTATTTCCATGATTATTTAAAAATAAATATTCAGAGGGCTTACCTTTTAACATTAATCCTCTATATTCATATATATACTTTTCTAAGTATTCACAAGCATAATCTCCAAATGGTATAACACGCTCTTTACTGCCTTTACCAAATGTTCTTACTATATCTTCATTTAAATCTATATCTTGAAGTCTTAAATTAACAAGTTCGCTTACTCTTAGTCCTGTTGCATACATAAGTTCAAGCATTGCTTTATTTCTGTAACTAAAAGCATCACTAAGATTTATATCAAGTAATAAAAGTACTTCTTCTTCAGTAAGTATTTTAGGTAAATTACGCTTTAATTTTGGCATAGCAACACTATCGCTTGGATTATTATTTATATATTTTTCTATAACTAAAAACTTATAAAAACTCTTTAGACAAGAAATATTTCTAGATATTGATTTCTCGTTTAAATTTTCTTTATTTAAGTATTTAACATATTCTTTTAAATCACTATTATTTATTTCATTTATTTTTTTATTTTTATTAAATTCTAAAAACTTTTCTAAATCTTCTTTATATGAGGAAATAGTATTATTACTATATCCTTTATCTATAAGTAAATATCTTAAAAACTCTTCTACTAGTTCATCTATACTCACATTATCACCAATATTATTATATCACTTTTTTTAGATATGTGGTAAAATAATATTAGGTGGTTAGATGGAACCTTTAGCGCTTAAATTAAGACCTAAAAAACTTGAAGATGTAATAGGTCAAAATGATTTAATTGGAGAAAATAAAGTATTAAGTAATCTAGTTAAAAACAAGAAATTATTTTCTATGATTTTATATGGTAAACCTGGTATTCCCGAGTTTGACAGATGAAGAAATAAAAAAAGTTTAATTTCTATTGAAATTAGGCTTTTCTTTTTACGCAAAGTATG